>CBIHNR010000014.1:0-53334 GCA_966211215.1 uncultured Pedobacter sp. | reverse complement strand
GAAAACTCCTTTTTTACAGACGGGATTATAATCCCATTGAAAAAAAGCTGTAAATAAAAAATGAAGCTAAAACAACTCATAGCAATTACTATACTCCTGCTGTCCGGCTTTTTAGGAAAGGCTGCAGAGTGGCAATGGTCAGTGGAAGTAAACAGCGTAATATCTTCGGAAACAAAGGATCATCCTCGAGCTTTTCTATGGATACCGCCCAATTGTAAACAGGTTAGGGGAGTGGTTGTAGGGCAACATAATATGCTAGAGGAAGGAATATTTGAACATAAGGCTTTTCGCAAAACGCTTGCAGACATAGGCTTTGCTGAAGTTTGGGTTTCACCTCATATTAGTGTTGTTTTTGATTACAAAGGTGAAGCCGAAAAGGCTTTTAATGAAATGATGGAAAGTCTGGCTGATGTTTCAGGATATCAGGAATTGAAGTTTGCGCCCGTAATTCCCATTGGGCATTCGGCCTTAGCAAGCTATCCCTGGAATTTCGGAGCATTAAAGCCGGAAAGAACGTTGGCAATGATTTCTATCCATGGTGATTCCCCACAAACAAACATGACCGGTAGCGGCAAACCTAATCCTGACTGGGAAAACCGAAATATTGATGGAATTCCCGGCTTAATTGTTATTGGCGAATACGAATGGCTGGAAGGGCGTATTATACCAGGAATCAACTATAAGAAGGGTCATCCTAAGTCAACCGTTGCTTTACTGGCAGATGCCGGGCGTGGGCACTTCGACTATTCCGACGAGATGGTGGATTTTCTTGGCATGTTTATTAAAAAAGCCGCAAAAGCAAGGCTTCCGGAACACATGCCCTTAGGTACCATCGCTGCATTAAAGCCTGTTAATCCGAATAATGGCTGGTTGGTTGATAGATGGCGGATAAATGAGCCATTAAAGGCTTCGGCGGCTGACTATAAAAGCTACAAGGGCAATAAAGAGGAAGCATTTTGGGCATTTGATAAAGAAATGGCGACAGCTACAGAAGAATATTACAACAGGGCACGAGCAAAAATTCCTCAATACATCGGCTACCTGCAACAGGACAAATTATTGCCTGGGGCAGGTTCCTTTGTGGGATACAGGCCAGTTTTCAAACCTCAAGGTGATGGCTTAACCTTTAATGTTTCCGCTGCTTTTGTCGATACATTGCAAGGGAAAAGCCTTACAAATAACCATGCCAAGGGGAAAATAAATATCAGCCGTATTTGTGGCCCTGTTCAAAAGATAGACGACACCACCTTTACGGTCCGTTTCTATCGCATGGGTTTAAACAATCCAAAAAGAACCGGCGATATCTGGTTGATGGCATCCCATCCCGGCGATAAAAAGTTCAAATCGGTATTTCAGCAGGCAAACTTTCGTATCCCTATGAAGAACGAAACCGGAGACGATCAGAAGATTGATTTCCCTGAAATCCCAGTGCAAAAAGATGGAGTTGAATCGATAACATTGGCGGCTACATCAACTTCTGGTGAGCCTGTATACTATTATGTAAAAGAAGGCCCGGCAGAAGTGGAAGGGAACAATCTAAAGATTACAACAATACCTCCACGTGCAAAATACCCCGTTAAAGTTACTGTTGTAGGCTGGCAGTGGGGGCGAAATGTTGAACCGAAATTAAAGTCGGCAGAGCCGGTTGAACGCAGTTTCTATATCACTAAATAATAAGGTAAAAGGTTATGAATGAATGGTGTGTAAATTATGTATCAGCAACTCCCTTACATGAGCAATTGAAAAGTAGAATGATTGCGCATATAAAAAGCGGAATGTTAACGAAGGAAAACCCCTTGCCTACAGTAAAAAAGTTAAGTCGGATTGTAGCAGTTTCAATAGCCACTGCCGAACGGGCGTACCGTGAGCTAACAAAGGAGGGAATTGTACAATATGCCAAAGGCAAAGGCTATTTTGTTGCTGATACTGAAGGCAAATTTATCTAAGAAGAGAACATTAAAAGGCAAGTAACGCACTTAAAATAAATCCCTAACTTGGCCCAAACTAATTAATACTAAAAACTAATACAATTTATGAGCACTTTAACCAAAGACAGTGTGAAACCTAATCAAGATCATCATGTGGCAAGTAAGCCTGCATTTACAGAAAATAAGTTTCTAATCACCTTTATATTGGTGACCTCTCTGTTTATGCTATGGGGTGTAGCACATTCTATGAGTGATGTGTTAAACAAGCATTTTCAGAACGTATTAAATGTATCAAAAGCAGATTCCGGGCTTATTCAGTTCTCGGTTTTTGGTGCATACTTTTTAATGAGTATTCCAGCGGGATTATTCATGAAACGCTTTGGCTATAAAGCAGGAGTAATTTTAGGGCTTACTTTATTTGCAGGTGGTACCTTCTTATTTGTTCCTGCCGCAGATGCAAATTCATTCGGCTTTTTCCGTATCGCATTATTTATTCTTGGATGCGGAATGGCAACATTGGAAACGGTAGCTCACCCATTTGCAGCCGCTCTTGGCGACCAGCGGACCAGTGATCAGCGTGTTAACTTTGCTCAATCGTTCAATGCTGTAGGTGCAATTATCGGTCCGGCCATCGGTACCTATTTCCTGTTAAGGGCAACTTCCGGAGCAGAAAGTCATAGTCTTGATTCAGTAAAGACATTATATGTTGGCCTTGGTGCATTTATTGTGTTAGTAGCAGTAGCATTTTTATTCATTAAAATTCCTCAGTTAATCGACCCACATGGAGCAGCCGCTGTAGACCCGGACGCGGTAAATGTGGATACAGAGCCAGGAAAGAAATTATTTCAACACAGCCATTTTGTATGGGCAGCAATAGCGCAGTTTTTTAACGTAGCAGCACAGGCTGGAACCTGGGGCTATTTTATTAATTATGGGCATGATGTAATGGGCTTTACGGATGAAAAGGCAGGTAATTTCATGGTACTGTTTATGGCGATGATGGCTGCCGGCCGTTTCGTAGGAACTTATCTGATGAGATTTATTGCCCCAAATAAAATTCTTGCTGCTTTTGCGTTGTGTAGTGTTATCGCTTGCGTTATTATCGCACAAAAATGGGGTTGGGTTTCTTATGGCGCTTTGTTTAGCCTCAACTTCTTCTTCAGTATCATGTTTCCAACTATTTTCAGTTTGGGATTGAAAAACCTGGGCTCTCATACACAACAAGCTTCTTCTTATATCTCTATGGGAGTTGTAGGAGGTGCAGTAATGCCTTATTTCATGGGTATGGTTGCAGCGCATGATACCGCTACTGCATTCTATCTTCCAATTTTGTGCTACTTCGTGATATTTATGTTTGGGGCTAAATTGTATAAAGTAAAACACTAATGTTCAAAAGCTCGATTTTGTTTAAAGGCATTGCACTGGCATTGATTTTTGCCTCATTAAATGTTAAAGCCCAACAGAATAAGAGTTTAAATAAATATGATCTTTCCTCTGTAGATCGAAAAATAAAAGGATGGGTTGACTCCGGGTATTATCCCGGAGCTTCCATTCTAATAGCCCGCCACAATCAAATCATCTTTAATAAATATTACGGTTCGTACACGCCCGAAACTGTGGCTTATATCGCTTCTGCGGGTAAATGGCTGG
The DNA here is from genome assembly GCA_966211215.1 of uncultured Pedobacter sp. GTDB lineage: Bacteria > Bacteroidota > Bacteroidia > Sphingobacteriales > Sphingobacteriaceae > Desertivirga. The sequence goes on along the minus strand of CBIHNR010000014.1, from coordinate 49,756 downwards.
CAGCTGCTACCATTGCGGCTGTTGTTGATGAAGGGAAACTTTCCTGGGATGATAAGGTGAACAAATGGCTCCCAGAGTTTACCGATGTAAAGGGTGAGGCTACGCTCCGTCAGTTATTTTCCCACACCGCGGGTTATCCAGATTATCAACCGAAAGGCGAACGTCCGGATAATTATCAAACATTAAAAGAGGCGGTTTCTCATATTGTTAGCCTTCCGGCTGATACCTTACCTGGTACCAAATTTAAATATGGCGGCTTAGCTATGCAGGTTGCCGGCCGTATGGCAGAAGTGGCCACGGGAAAAGATTGGGAAACCTTATTTCAGGAAAAAATTGCCCGCCCGCTAAAAATGAAATACACTCATTTCACCCCAGTGGATGAAACTCCAGGCCATAACCCAATGATTGGCGGAGGGGCAAGAGCTGGCTTGCAGGATTATGCCAATTTCCTGAACATGATTTTTAATGAAGGAGTATTTCAGGGTAAAAGAGTCTTGTCTGTAAAGGCCATTAAAGAAATGCAGGCAGATCAGGTTGGAAATGCTGTGGTGAATAAAGGGGAATATGTCGAAAATTCCAGGGCTTCTTCCAGAAAGGATATTTATGGCCTGGGCGAGTGGCGCGAAGAGGTAAACGCCAAAGGCGATGCCGTTTTGATTAGCAGTCCAAGTTGGGCAGGAGCCTATCCCTGGATTGATAAAACAACGGGAGTTTACGGTTTTCTGCTAACCCGCGTAAATGTTGAGAAGGCAAATAAGGACGGCTTTTCTTCCTTCTACTCTAGTCCGGTTTTGCCCTTATTGGTAAGAGATGCAATTAAAGATGCCGAAACACCTAATGTCAAAAGGGGCTATGTTAAGGTGGATGATAACGGAAAGCTTTTCTACGAAGAGTCTGGAAAGGGTGCACCTGTAATCTTTATTCATGGCCATTCATTTGACCATTACGAATGGGACCCTCAGTTTTTTGAAATGGCGAAGAAATTCCGGGTTATACGTTACGATGTACGCGGCTACGGGCGTTCTTCTATGCCTCGTGAGTTTTCTTCAACCATGCACGCCCGCGACGTGATTCAGTTAATGGATGCCTTAAAGATTAAAAAAGCTCATATTGTTGGCTTATCCATGGGCGGTTTTATTGCTACGGACCTATTGGCATTGTATCCAGATAGATTGTTAAGTATTACCGCTGCCAGTGGCGATGTGTGGGGTGGATCTCCTGGCCCTTCTGTTCCCTGGAACGCAGAATCGACGGCTAAGAGCCGCCAGGCAATAGCTGAATTTAAGCAACGCGGTATCCATCAAAATAAGCTAGCCTGGATGAATGGGCTAACTACTCGTAATGGTGTAGCGCTCGAAAATATCCGCCGTCCAATATGGGATATGATCTATAAGTGGGATACCTGGCAACCTACTCACGTGGAACCTCGGTTCTTACTTGGCACTTCGGTAGTGGATATTTTGAAGAGGCAAAACATTCAGGTCCCTGTGCTGGTGCTCACCGGCGATGCGGATGTGGGACGTAAAAACAAGTTGATGGACGTGGTGCCTTCTGCTAAACAGGTAATTGTTCCGAATGCTGGGCATGTAAGTAATTTGGAAAACCCGAAGGGCTTTACGGATGCAGTGGTTGAGTTTATTTCTGAGGTGAAATAAGGTTTCGAAGGGTTGAAAATCTGTAAGAGCGAACTAGATTGGTAAGTTGTTGGTGAGGACACCAACAACGGAAACAGGTTTGTGATTTTTATTTGAATGCCTCATCTCTTTCCCATGTTGGTGTCCCCACCAACATGCAAGATACATATTGATATCCTTCAATCAATTATTTAAAAATCTACCCTGTAGTCAGTAAGCCAATTAAATGTATTATCGCCCTTTTCATAAAATGAACAAGATGAGTATTGATAATCATTCGGATCAGTTGCAAGATTCCAGTGAGATTGTAAAGGGTTCAGGTGCAGATAATCTAATTTTTGCTCAAGCATTTCCCTGCTAAATATTTCTATCGGAAGTGGGCTTCTTTGCCAAAATTGGTATGTTCTGTCAATCTTATTTACACGAAACTTCTCTTTCAAATGCTCATTGTCATTGAGCTTTTTCTTGAACCGATGCGCTGTGAATTTTAGGAAACTTTCATCGGGAAATTCCTTGCCATTCATTTCGAGGTTTTTCCAGATAAGGTGAACGTGATTTGGCATGATCACAAAGCCATAAACTCTTGATTTTTTCTTTGTAGCCAAGTATTCAAGGCTCCCGATAACTATGTTCTTGAAATCATCTGTCTTTAGTAGGTGATTCCAATTTTGAATAGTTGCTGTATAAAAATATGCTAAGTTTAGGTGCATACTGGAAAGTTAGCATAATTCAGGTGGATTAAAAATTAAAAAGCCTAAGGGTTGTTGGTGGGGACACCAACAACGGAAGGAGAAAAGTGCATGTTCGACGGGCTTTGCAATCCGTCGCTGCTAATAGTGGATTTGTAATACGCGAAGAAAAATAATCAGGAGCTATTTTCTCAATGTTAAAAGAAGATATTGTGAAAAATTTTCAAGCTCATCAATTATAATTTTTTCCCTTAAGTCATTGGAATAGATGCATCCAATATAATGTGTGAGAACCTCTTCGCCTTTCGGAATGTCGATCTCAGTAACCTTTAATGTTAAATTAAATTTGCTTTTTACTCTTTCAAACCACCCATTGAACTTTCTGCTTCTCGCATGTTGTTGCTCGTTGTCATCGTCACAATGGTAAATTATAACGGCATCAGGTAATTTGTCAGAAAGAAAGTCTTGAAATATTTGAGATATCGTATTTGAGATTTTATAGTCAGCGGGGATTTTAGTGGCTTCTTCGGCTGGGTGAAAGCCTGCAACCCATCCGTTTTCGCACAAATATTTATTACCTTCAAAATAAGGTGAAAAGGCAAGGGCTTTGTAAAAATAGGCTATATAAGTGAGGTTGTTATCTGTATAGAAAGTATAGCGAATAAATCGTTGCCATCTTCTCTAAGAAATGAGTAGAAGTTCAACTACTTTTGATTCTTTTTAGCTAATACAACATTTTTAGATAAAGCAGCTTTTATTTCCTGTTTACGAGCTTTGAGCTTTTCGATAACCTCAATTGCCTTTGTATTTTCTGTTGATATAACAATCTTAGTTGCCATAAAACTGTGTGGTGTAAAACGTTATTATCACAAATATAATCAAAATAGGTATATTATGGCTGTAGGTTTTCAGGTTACAAATCCGAAATTATACCCGCCTTGATTGCAAATTTACGTCTCGAATATGAGATGTTCCTTTTTGTCTTTTGTTTAATTCAGGGAGTCCGGAGACTCCTTTCCATTTGCTAATCCGTAGTCTCGCTTCGCTAAGACGACGGACAGGGCTGGGACCATCAATGAATTAGAAAGCTGTTCTACAGTTTAAGCGACAGCGCTCTATAGATTTAGTTATTGAAAGGAGTCTCGAGACTCCCTTTTTTACCTTTTTACCCCTGTCTTGTCCTCACCAACATGTACACCTACAAAGCCACCACACCAGCCTTCGCTCCAACCACCTTCTTCCATCCCTCATAAAACTGTTCCATTTTTGAGCTATACTTCCCTTTCTCAACTGCCATCTTCTGGCTGTAAAGCGCTTTGATTTCTTCAATGCTCTTAAACTGGCCAGAACCCAGTCCAGCCAAATAAGCAGCACCAAGTGCTGAAACATCAGGCATTTGGCTGTTGATGACATCGCTGCCTAATAAATCTGCTAAGAATTCCAGCACAAATTTATTGGAGGTGATGCCGCCATTTACCATCAATTCCTGGATTTCGATGCCTGCATCGCTTTGCATAGCGTCTAGCACATCTTTAATCTGGTAGGGGATGGCTTCTAAGGCAGCCCGAACGATATGGTTTTTGTTGCAATCGAAAGTTAAGCCTTCAATACTGGCCTTGCGGCTCATGTCCCAATGCGGTGCGCCTAATCCACTGAATGCTGGAACCAGGTAAACGCCATTGTTATCAGCAACCGACAATGCCATTGCTTCGGTCTGGCGGCTATCGCTGAATAAGCCCAGCTCGTTTTTTAGCCATTCGATAGGAGAACCACAGGAGACAATAACGCCTTCTAAGGCATAATCTACCCGGTTTGCAGTGCTCCAGCAAATGGTAGTAATCATTCCACTGGCAGAAGCTTTGGCTTCTTTTCCGATGTTCATTAATACCGAGCAGCCCGTACCCAATGTAGCTTTCGCAGTGCCGGGGGAAAAGCAGCCCTCACCAAAAGCGGCAGCATGAGAATCGCCTATCATAGCTGTAATAGCTACCGGCTGTTCAATTAGCCCTTCAAATAAGGTTTCGCCATATGCGTAGGCCGATGGTTTTGGTTGAGGTAAATTAATTCCCGAAAGTCCGAAGGCATCTAGTAAATCCGCATCCCACTCCAGGTTTTCAAGGTTGAAAAGTAAGGTTCGGGAGGCATTGGTATAATCTGTAAGATACTGTTGCCCACTAGTGAGTTTGTATAGCAGCCACGAATCAACAGTTCCGAAATAAGCTTTCCCCTCGCTGATGGCTTTTTTAACCTGATTGTTGTTCTCATTTAGCCAGATCAGTTTACTGCCCGAAAAATAAGGATCGATAATTAAGCCGGTTTTTGCTTTCAGCAACTCTTCTAATCCTTCAGCTTTAAGCCGGCTACAAACATCAATGGAGCGTTTGCATTGCCACACTACGGCATTATAAAGAGGCTGCCCGCTTTCATCCCAAACAATAAAGGTTTCCCTCTGGTTGGAAATCCCGCAGGATTTAATATCAGATACATTGCCTCCTTTTTCTTTGAAATCCTCCAGGCAAGCCTTCACCGAAGCCAGTACGTTTTCGTAAATATCTTTAGGCTCTTGTTCTACCCATCCGCCTTCAAGATAATGTGTTTTAAGTGGCTCCGTGGCTTTTGCTAGAACAGAGCCCTTGTCGTCGAATATGATGGTTTTTGTGCTGCTTGTGCCTTGGTCGATGGCTAAAATATATTTCATTGATGTTTGATTTGAAAATGAGGTTTCAGGTTTTGAGATTTGAGGCTTCAAGTTTCAAGAGTTACGCTTGTAATTTCTTTCACCTTTCACCTTTGTCCTTTCATCTTAACCTTTATTCCGCTTTAGAATTTGCTTTATCAATAACTACGGCTAAAAGAATTACGCCACCTTTAACCACCTGCTGCCAGAAAGGCGATACATCAAGTAGCACCAATCCGTTGTTTAAAACACCGATGATGATGGCTCCGAGAACAGTCCCCATTATGGTTCCCCGGCCGCCAGATAGCGAGGTGCCACCGATTACCACTGCTGCAATGGAATCCAGTTCATAGCTCATTCCGGCATTCGGCTGTGCAGAATCCAGGCGCGAAGTCACCATGATTCCACCTACAGCTGCTAATGCGCCTGCGATTGTATATACAATGATTTTTACTTTGTTGATGTTGATACCCGATAAGCGGGAAGCATTCTCATTGCCCCCGATGGCATAGATGTATCTGCCTAAAGAAGTTTTATTAGTGATGATAAGCGAAGCTGCGATTATTGCTGTGGCAATCCATACCAGTACCGGAATACCCATGAACCAGCCGGTACCAATAAATCCGAAGTTACTTCCCAGGCTGGAAATAGGATAGCCCTTAGTCCAGAGCATAGTTAAGCCGCGTGCAATAGTAAGCATGGCGAGTGTTGCGACAAATGGGGGCACTTTAAACCGGGTTATGACAAAACCGTTAAAGTATCCCAGAATGGAACCTGTTAATAAACCTGTCACGATTGTGCCCAGCAAAGTGAAGCCTATAAATAAGTTATTATCCGGAAATTCAAGTCCGAATTTTAAAAGGCCGGCAGCCACAGCACCGCTTAAGGCAAGCACAGAACCTACCGAAAGGTCAATTCCAGAGGTAAGCACAATTAGGGTCATGCCTACAGAAATGCAGATATTAACCGAAATCTGGCGTAACACATTCCAGCCATTATCTACGGTGAGGAATTTGTCAGATAGCAAACTCAGTGCGAGGCAAAGTACAAAAAGGGCTATGGATGATTGAAATTTCGTAAAGGTTGAACGGTATTTTGAAATACTCATTTTTAATGTGGTTAGATAGTTTTGGGGATTGCAGCCTTTAAAATATTGTCTTCATTGGCATCGGCAGAGCTGAATTCGGCAGTGATTTTTCCTTCCGACATCACCAGCACACGGTCTGATACCGCAAGGATTTCAGGCAGTTCAGAAGATACCACGATAATTCCTAATCCGGCTTCTGATAATTCCAGTATTAGTTTATAAATCTCGTTTTTGGCATTGGCATCAATTCCTCGTGTAGGCTCGTCCAGCATCAATACTTTTGGATTTGTAGCCAGGCATCGTGCTAAAACTACTTTTTGCTGGTTACCGCCACTCAGATTCTTTACTTGCTGATGCGGTGAGGGTGTTTTTATTCGAAGCGAAGCTGTATATTTTTCTGCAAGTTTCAGTTCTTTGCTTTTGTCGAGCATTCCCGCTTTGCGGATCTCATTTAGAATGCTCAAACTGATATTTGTTTTAACATCCAGTCCTAAAACCAAACCATCCTTTTTGCGGTCTTCGGGAACCAGAACAATACCGGCTTTTATAGCTTCCTGCGGGGATTTTAATTTTACCACCTTTCCCTCAATGCTTACCGAGCCGTTGCAGGCAGCCGGATGCATACCAAGAATGCTTTCCAGAAGCTCGGTTCTGCCGGCACCCATTAAGCCAAAAATGCCTAGTATCTCGCCACTCTTAAGATGCAGCGAAACATTATCAAGCAAAGTTTTCTGGGTTCCGTTTTTGGTTTGAAGAGTAAAGTTGTGGATGGTGAGTAAGTCATCAGCTTTAACCTGGCGATGTGCTTTATCCAGCATTTTAATCTCGCGGCCCACCATTTTTTTGATAATTGCATCCTGATTAACTCCTTCCATGCTGCCACTTTCCGTTACCTGCCCGTCGCGGAGCACAATGTAGCGGTCGGCGATGCGGAAAAGTTCGTCCAGCTTATGCGAGATATAAACAATGGCTTTACCTTCATTGCGAAGATTCTCGATGATAGTAAATAAGATCTCTACCTCATGGTCACTGATGGCGGAAGTTGGCTCGTCCATGATAATCACTTCCGAATGCGTAAGCAAAGCCTTGGCAATTTCAACAACTTGCTGCTGGCCAACCTTTAAATCGCGTATCAGGGTATCAGGGCTAACATGCAACTTTAACTTATCCAGCAGTTCCTGGGTTTTCTGGCGCATGGCTCTTTTATTCAGCATGTCCCAGCTGTTGGTTATTTCCCTTCCCAGGAAGATGTTTTCAGTAATGTTCAAATCAGGAATCAAGTTCAACTCCTGATGGATAATTGCTATTCCGCGTTCCTGAGCTTCTTTAGGATTGGAGAAACGCACTTCTTCACCCTTAAAAAGAACGCGCCCTTCGTATTCAGGATAAACCCCTGAAAGGATTTTCATTAAAGTGGATTTGCCAGCACCATTCTCGCCAATTATCGCAGTCACCTTTCCACCGGGCAATTCCATAGAAACTTCGTTCAGGGCAATAACCCCGGTGAAGCGTTTTCCTATTTTCTCTGCTACTAACATGGTATTACTTTGTCTGAAGGATTAGCGGAATAACTTCCAGCGTTTCTGGCAGTGGTTTGGTTTGATTTAACTCGATGCAGCCCGTAAAATCTACCGTGTTACCTGTTTTGGCTTTGGCTTCAAACGGAGGGAGGACCTCTGCCCGTATCAACTTATTAATCTCTTCAGATACGGTGTTCATATCCATCGTGGTATTGAATTCATCTACCGAGATAATGCCAGAACCATCGCGGGCAGCATTACCTATAATGTATTCGGTTGCCAGAACAACTTCAGAAGAAATTCCGGGAATTTTCAGATAGGCATTCGTTTCATCCATCTTGAGGATTTCGCCCTGGCCCTGAACCATAAAAAAGCGGATATCTCCGTTGTTTTGGGCGTGCGAATAAGCGAATGCCTGCCGGGGATTATTCTTCAGGTCGGCTACAAGTTTGCTGATGTCTACCACTTTATCCTTTTTAGATGGAAGCTTCTTAAATAGAAAATCCTTTGCGTAAGCCTTAGCATCAAAAGTTTTTTCTTCGGATGCCTTCATGTCGCTTAGTTTTTTTACGTACACAGAATTGTAGCCTACCAATCCGACTGAGGCGACTATCAGCGCATATTTAATTCCTTTATGCATAGCTTATTCTTTCTTTCCGTAAGCAATGTATTTATCAATATTTTCGGTAGTTACCACCTCTACAGGGATGGGTAACTTTTTAGGAAAATCGTTTTTGCCTTTAAAAAACTCGTCGGCATAAGTGGCAGCCAGCTCGGCAATGGTTTTTGGAAATTGCATCGCAGTAGCTGTTAGTTTTCCTTCTTTAATAGAGTTTACGGCATCTTCAGCACCATCAAATCCATACACTTTTACTTTGTCAGCTTTTCCGGCGGCAACCAATGCCTGGTAGGCGCCCATTGCCATGGCGTCATTTCCGCAGAATACGCCATCAATATCCGGGTGAGCTTGAAGAATGGATTCCATTACCTCCATTGCTTTGTTTCGGTCGAAATCTGCACTTTGCTGAGCTACCATTTTTAGTCCGGGATAATTATCAACCACACTGTGGAAGCCTTTGGAGCGGTTCCAGGTATTATTATCGGATACGATGCCCAGGAGCTCTACGTAATTTCCTTTCTTATCAAGTGATTTAACGAAGAGTTTTCCAAGCTCAATACAAGCCGAATAGCTGTCGGACAGGATTTGTGAGGTGGCTGCATCCTTAGAATTAACTTCACGGTCCATGCAGAAAACTGCCACTCCAGCTTCTTTTGCCTTGTTTACGTTGGCAACAGAACCCGCAGCATCTGTGGGATTAAATAAAATGGCGTTATACCCAGAGGCGATGGCATTTTCAAAATGATCGCTCTCTAAAGCGGTATTATTCTGCGAATCGAAGATCTTCGAATCATAGCCTAGCTCTTTAGCCTTTTTAGCAGCGGTTTCTGCCAGGAAAACAAACCAGGGATTATTCAGTGTAGATACCACAATAGCAATCCTTTTGGGCTGGTTAGTTTTGGTTGAAGCAGAACAACCGGCAAGCAATACAAGCAGTATTATTGCTGCAGTTAATCGTTTCATATTGGTTAATTGGTGGTTTTTTGTTGTTTTTCAGTAGTTTTTTGGTAGTGGGATGAATTTAGGTTTTTCTGAGCAGGTTCAAAGCGGTTTCTGTTAGCCCATCTTTTGAAATTCCGTAGTGATTAAAGATCTCTACCTGCGAACCTGTTACGGTGTACTCATCCGGTATCCCAACAATTTTAAATGGCTTTTGATATTGATTTTCAAGTAAGAATGATGCGCAAGCTTCGCCTAATCCGCCATACACACTATGTTCTTCAACAGTGATGATGGCATCAGTTTCATCCGCAACTTCCTGTAAAAGAACGTAATCAAGAGGCTTAATGGTGTGCATGCTGATTACGGTAGCCTCAATTCCGCATTCTTCTTTCAGCTTTTCGGCAGCCTCCAGAGCTGGATAAACCGTTTCGCCCGTAGCAATAAAAGTGAGGTTTTTACCTTTGGTGATCACGCGGCCTTTGCCGAATTCGAAGGTATTTTTCTCATCTTCGGTAAGCAATGGCATGTTCTTTTTGCCAAAGCGAAGGTATAGTGGTTTGTTACTGGCTGCGGCGAGTTTGATGGCTTGTTCTGTTTCGAAATTATCTGCAGGAGCGGCAACAATCAGGTTATTTATAGCGCGTAGCGCAGCAAAATCGTGAAGGCTATGGTGGGTTGAGCCTAATGCGCCATAACTTACACCAGCACTAATGCCGATGAGTTTCACCGGATTATCTGAATAGGCTACGTCGTTTTTTATTTGCTCTAAAGCTCTGGCTGTGAGGAAACAAGCCGGAGACACGGCAAAAGTTTTCTTCCCTGCGGAGGCTAATCCGGCAGCAACGCCAACAAGGTTTTGCTCGGCAATTCCAATTTCAACGATCTGCTTAGGAAATTTTTTTCCAAACGGCACCAGCTTTCCCGAACCCCGCGAATCGCTGGTAACGGCAATAATATCTTTGTCTGTTTCTGCTAATTCCTGCAAAGCAGAAGAAAATACTTCGAGGTTAGCTTTTGCACCTGTTTTACTTTCAATAACCGGGCTTCCCATAATATATTCTTTATCTGATTTAAACTAGTTCAAATGCTTCGGTTAATTCTTTAATAGCAGTGGCATATTGTTCCTGGTTAGGTACACCATGGTGCCAGCTTAGCTGGTTCTCCATAAAGCTGATTCCCTTGCCTTTAACGGTATTAGCAATAATAACGCTTGGTTTACCCGGCTCAAACGGCAGGCTATCGAAGGCTGCTTTCAGCGCTTTTATATCATGTCCATCTACCTGTTTAACAGCCCATCCAAAGCTTTCAAATTTTTCATCCAGCGGGTCTGTATTGCACACTTCCGCGGTAGGTCCCGTAATTTGAAGACAGTTTTTGTCAACAATGGCGCAAAGGTTGTCCAGCTTGTAATGGGCTGCTGTTAATGCGGCTTCCCAGTTAGAGCCTTCAGGTAATTCTCCATCTCCTAAAAGGGTAAATACACGAAAATCCTTCCCATCCATTTTGGCAGCAAGTGCATTGCCAACGCTTATTGGCAAACCGTGCCCTAAAGCGCCAGTATTTTGTTCTACGCCTTTTACTTTTTTGGTTGGGTGCCCTATATAGTGCGATTTGTAGCGACATAAAGTATTTAAATCTTCTTCCGGGAAGAAGCCTTTATCTGCCAGAACCACAAAAAGTGCTTCAACGCAATGCCCCTTGCTTTGGATATAGCGGTCGCGTTCGGGAGAAGAAAAATTCTCGGGGCTTACATTCAGCGTGTAGTTGTAAAGCACGTTGAGTATGTCAATGCACGACAAACTTCCACCAGTGTGCCCTGCGTTGGCACCCACAATGTATTTTAGAATTCGTTGACGATATTGATTTGATTTTTGAGCCAGTTCTTTGTCAGTCATAGCTTTTTTGTTTTTGAAGGTTTGTTTTTCGGTTTAGATTGCGAGGAGCTGGTGAAGGCACCAACTCAGGTGAATTATGTTTAAGCGTGAGGGTTATCCTCCCCCTACCCCCTCCAGAGGGGGACACTAAGCGCTTTAGTCGATATGGCTTTTTTTGCGTTTTGTCATCTCGACGATAGGAGAGATCCTAAGGCGTTATGTATAAAGCGCTTTAAGATTCCTCCTAACGTCGGAATGGCGTGTTGGCAATTGCCTCCTTCATTCCGTGGTTGGTGTCCTCACCAATGCTATTAAGTTAAGCTGTTGGTGGGGACACCAACAGCGGATAGGTGCCCGTTGCAGGTGTCTTCACCTGCAACTTCTAGCCTTAACTTGATAGCATTCGTGTCCTACCAACCACTTTAACTTTTAAGCGTATTCCGCCAATTGAGCACTAAATCCATGCGATTGCCCATCGCTGAAGCCTGTGCCAACCAATTTCTCGCTATGGTTATAGACTTCCCATCCCATGTAATTACCCAAGGCTTCCTGTAAAATACCGGCGGTTTTAGATGCGTTCATTACCACGTGATGCTCAAAGCCATTGCGGCAAACATACTGCATTAAGCCTTGAAGATTAGGTATTTGCGCTACTGCGCGATTTCCGAAAGTATTTAGCGGATCATCAGTTAATATGCCTTCGCCAATGTATGCCTTTATAATTCCTTTCGGGTCATCCGTGCTGATTCGGCCATAAGTAAGGGCAGATGCCGGAGTGCGGCCCTCTAAGGCGCCATAGGTATTTTCAACACCAACCGAAGTACCTAAAATCGGGGCATTGCTGATCTGAATATCCGGAAGAAAAGATTTTGCCCAGTTACCGCAGTGGAACAATACGCATTTGCTGTCGTCATCCGCGTAGTTGTTATTCCAGTCAACCAGGGCGCTAGGCGAACCCGAAGCAAGCTGCATAGCATACATACTTAAAGTTCCGGTAACATCAACCTCGCAGGCACTTGGAAGCATGTTTTCACTCATGATGCTCATGCTGGTGCACACGTTGCAACCGTAGTTCTGCTGTAAGGAAGTCCAGCACTGAATAGCCGTAGCATCCAGGTAGTTATCTTCCATAAACTGGTTCAGTACCACATCCAGTTTGGCTATTTGGATAAGCGCTTCGTCGGGAGTTTTCCCTTTGGATGCGTAGGATAATATCTTGTCAAGATGAGCTTTTACAGCTGCATCATCTTTTGTTAGTTTATTGGCGTTTCCAAGAATTTCAGAAAGGTCCACTGTGGTAACCGAAATTCCGTTGCGCTGAAGGATCTTCTCACTGTAACGAACAGTGTTGAAGCCCCCCGGGCGGGCGCCCACTGCCCCAATACGCACATTGCGCAAACCTTTCACCACGCGGCAAACCGCCGCGAAGTTTAAAAGTTCTTGGGCAAATGCAGGGTCTTTCGGGTGGATTACATGTTTATCAGTAATGGTATACTTGATTCCGTATTGGTAAAGGTTATTGCAAACGGAGATTTTACCACACCATGAATCGCGGCGGCGGGCTACATCCAGTTTGTTTAATTCATCAGGATAAGCCTGAACAAGTACCGGAACGTTTAATCCAGAAAGTTTCAGCGTTTCAGCAACACCACGTTCGTCGCCAAAATTAGGAAGTACTACCAGTACGCCGATAATTTCTTCTGCATGTTTTTTAAACAAAGAGGCACATTTCTGTGCATCTTTAAATGTTTCAACACCGCCCAGTTTAGTTTCGAACTCATCGAGGATTACGTAGTTCAGATTTAACTTCTCAAACTGCTCAATGATGTCTAAACGGGCTTCTGATACTAATTTATCAGGAAAAAAATCACGGTTTCCGATAATAACCCCAATGCTTGCCTTTGCTTTCATGTATGTTTTTACTTTAGATAGGAGATGCTTTTCTCCGTATTGGTTATTTTGCTAGTATTAATTCAATTTCGTTGTCTTCAAAAACCTGCTTGTCGCGTTCGCTGATTTCCGAATCTGTGATGACATAATTAATGAGCGAGAGAGCACCCAGGCTGGCGAAGGAACTTTTGCCAATTTTGGTAGAATCAGCCACCAAAAAGGTAGTTTCGGCAGCATCAATCATTGCCTTTTTTACCACGATGTCGCTAATGCTTGGGTAAGTTAAGCCCGCTTTAAGCGATAATCCTGCGGTTGCCAGAAAAAGCTTCTGCACATTAATTCCCTTGAAAAAATCAGCTGCTTTTTGTCCGGTTAGCGATAGGGTAGGAGGCTTAAACTCTCCACCAGTAACAATCAACTCAATTCCGGGTTCGGTACCAAGCATCATCGCAATGTTTAAGGCATTGGTAATCACCGTTAAGTTTTTAAATCCTTTTAGTTTTTTTGCGATTTCTGTAGTGGTAGAACCAGAATCCAGGATAATGCTATCGCCACTTTCGATATACTCAAGGCATTTCAGGGCAATGCGTTCTTTTTTATCCATATTATCTTGCTGTGTTAACGAAAAGCTTCGAACCTGGTCTTCAATATTTTTAAGATAAGCGCCGCCGTGTTCCCTATAAAGAAGCCCGTCTTTCTCCATCTTTTCAAGGTCTTGGCGAATGGTGACTTCGGTAACTTTAAACAGCCTCGCCAGGTTTATCACTTTGGCAGAACCGTCTTCTTTTAAAAGGTCTAATATTTTATCTCTTCTTTGATTGGGAAGCATCGCTTTATAAATGTCTTTGGCATTACGCCAATTTAGGTCTGATTTTACGAATTGTATTTTCGTTTGTTTTCGTTTATCAAATCTAATGATTGAAAAAACGAAAACAAATAAAAAGTAAAATAAATTTTCATAAGCCTGTCAATGGAGTATCTATGTGTGTTTTTTAGCTATTAGGGCGCTTTTTTGAGGGGTATTGCATCAAGCATGCTTTGTCGGAAAGCGAAAATTTAACTGGTGAAAAACGAAAATTATCGAAGATTTAGAGGGAAGGAGTTTTACCGGAAGAGCTCAGCGAAAGTAGTTCGATAGGATTTTGGCAGTAAACGCCCTAAACAAAAACAGCATGTTGATGCACAGGCTGTTTTTGTTTTCCGATATGTTAGCAATAAGCTGCTAATTCATAACGGTTTTGAACTTTGAAGATACCTGATGGGTAACTTTATCGATGTAAGGCTTTGCCTTGTCCATCCATTCTGGCGCTTGAGTTTTAATGTCATCGGCAAGTGAAGTTCCGTCAGCTCTCTTCTTTGTGAGATAATTGTAGGCAACTGCTGCAGCAGCGCCAACCAGTAAAAGTTTAACTAGGCCCATAATAATTGTGTTTAAGATAATAACGCAAGTTGGGTGCCATAAATTGGGCCTGCTCTGACCGATATCGATTATTGTAAACCCTGTAGCTTTTATGTTAGAAAGAAAATTTTCGAAAATGAGGCATTTGAATTCTTTTTAAACTGAATTTTTGAGTATTTAGTAGATTAGACAACTTTCATCAAGTAGTTTAGTGTGTTATTTTGTAAAGTTGCAAGAGAGAGCCATTGAGGCGAAGTTTCGCTGATGTGCGTGCTTGGTTGCTCAAGATGCTATAGCCGATAAAAAATTGAATTGAAAGAGAGTATAAAATCTTGATTTGGTTGTCCTTAAGCTGAACTAACCGTATGCAATTGTATTCTTCATTTTCTGATGATGAATTAGCCGAACTTCTCAATCAAGGTGATCAAAAAGCCTTTAGGGAAATCTATTGCCGTTATTTTTCTAAAGTTTATCGGGCTGCTAAAAATCGGATGCGTGTTCAGGAGGAATGTGAAGAGATTGTGCAGGAGATATTTTCCAATCTTTGGAAAAGGCGCTCAGGCTTTAAATTGGCGAAAAGCTTCGATAGTTATTTTGCGGTGGCGGTTAAATACGAAGTTATCAATCGTTTAGCTAAGCTTGAGCGGATTGCAAATGCAGAGAATTATGTTGCAGGGAGTTTTGATGAACTAGATAACAGCCTTGTCAATCATATTGATTTTTCTCAGCTCCGGCATCAGATCAATGAAGCAATAAAAGAGTTGCCTGACAAATGTTCTACCATATTTCGAATGAGGCATGAAATTGGATATTCTCCGAAAGAAATATCTGATCTGTTAAACCTTTCTGTAAAAACAATCGAAGCTCACTTAACCAAAGCAAGAAAGATCCTAAAACATCGGTTAACTCACTTCTTTGGAATTATACTAGCTGCATTGTTATACTACTTATAAACTTATCGCCTAATATTTCACGCAAAGCCGCAGTTTTTTCCTTTGCATCTTTGCGAGCCCTTAGCGTCTTTGCGCGAAAATCTCATCTGAAGTTTTTTTAAAAAAAATCCATTTTCCACTAAGGGTTTTTCTGTTTTCGTTTGGCATACATACAGAGAACCATATTTATGTATAAGCCTGAACAACCAGATCGACTAAAAGAGCTGGCTCGAAAATGGAAAAACGGGGATATCACGGAATCTGAAATTAAAGAATTCGATAACTGGTATAATTCCTTTAATGATAGTGCTGAACTAAATGAAGAAAGCCAATTAGCTTTTTTAAAAGAGCGCCTATACGCAAAAATTATAAACCAAAGAAGAGGCGGGTTTTCCACAAGGCCATGGCTGTATGCCGCAGCGTCTATCGCGGTACTGGTATGTGCTGTGTCTTTATTTTTCAATGTCATTTTTAAAAGTCAGGAAGTTACTCATGTTGCTAAGTACCAGAATGATGTTGATGCCGGAGGGAATAGTGCCATTCTTACTCTTGCCAACGGTGATAAAATAATATTGGATAACGCAGAAAATAAGGTGCTGGCAGAGCAAAGAGGAATGGTAATACGTAAGGAGAAAAATGGAATGCTGGTTTTTGATATGAAGGAAGATCAAGTTGAAAATGCCCAGAATCTTTATAATACCATAACTACACCTAAAGGGGGGCAATATCAGGTTAAATTACAAGATGGGAGCTCAGTTTGGTTAAATTCTGGTTCGTCTCTCCAGTTTCCCGTATCATTTAATAAAAGGGAGCGGGGTGTTCAGCTAAGTGGCGAGGCATACTTTGAGGTGGCAAAAGATAAAAAAAGGCCTTTCAAAGTGAATGTAAACGGTACTTCCGAAGTTGAAGTCCTAGGAACTCATTTTAACATATCTGCTTATCAGGATGAACCAAAAGTAAGTACTACCCTGTTGGAAGGGTCTGTAAAAGTACACCGCGGTAACGTAAACCAAATTATAAGCCCAGGGCAGCAGGCCCAAATATGCCAGGCAAAACAAGGAATCACGGTAAACAATAGTGTAGATATTGAGGAAATCACTGCCTGGAAAAATGGCTATTTTATTTTCAATGATGAAAGTCTTGAAAGCATCATGAAGAAAGTAAGCCGATGGTATAACGTCGAAGTAGTTTACGAAGACGATATGCAAGGACTAAAGTTTGGAGGATGGGTATCTCGATCTAAAAAATTATCAACCATATTAAGTATGATAGAATCAACAGGAAAAATTCATTTTGATATTGAAGGAAGGAGGGTTACGGTAAAGAAGTACTAAGTAAATATGAACCGTGACTTGAAAAAAATCCAGGAGTGCGGCTAACACCCCTGGGGAATTTGTAAAGTCAATTTTTGATGCGTTAACAACCAATAATCAACTAAATTCTTTAAAAGTATGAAAATTAATCTTCCTTTTAAAAAAGGGGAATGGGGCCATATTGTTTATAAATCCCTTGTAATTATGAAAATTACAATCATTCTTATAGTACTGTCGGTATTACAGGTAAGTGCCACAGGCTATGGACAAGAAATCTCAATTAACCAAAAAAAAGCTTCCCTAGAAAAGGTTCTTCGTGAACTTAGAAGGCAAAGTGGGTATGATTTCTTTTACAACGCAGAAGTTCTAAAAAAAGCCAATGCAGTTTCTATAAACGCAGTTAAGCAAAGCTTTAAAGCGGTTTTGGATAAGTGCATGGAGGATCAGCCGCTAACCTATAGCATTGAGGATAAAACTGTAATCATCCGGGAGAAAAATCTGCTGGAGAAAGCAACTGATCTTTTTCAGGAACTGGGTGATCTTAAAAGCGATGTAAGAGTTACTGGTACCGTGAAGGATGATAAGGGCGAGACCTTGCCTGGTGTATCTGTAAAGGTAAAGGGTGCCAGTACAGCAACTTCTACTGATGTTAATGGAAAATATACCATTCAGGTATCTGACGATGCTGTTTTGGTTTTTAGCTATATGGGTTTCGAAGTGCAGGAAATTCCTGTTTCCGGAAAACAGACTATTGATGTGGTGTTGAAACAAAAAAGTGCAGCACTGGAGGAGGTAGTTGTAGTGGGTTTCGGTAGCCAGAAGAAGGCCTCCTTAACAGGTGCAATATCTCAGGTTAAAGGAGAAGATGTATTTAAAAACAAGGGGGTTAATAACGTTGGGCTTGCCTTACAAGGAGAAGTTCCGGGTTTAGTTGTTACCCGCTCATCCTCCAGGCCTGGAAACGAAGGCTTAAATTTAAAAATCCGTGGAGATATTTCTGCCGATGGCAAGAATTCAGATCCACTAATTATTCTTGATGGCGTTGTTTCTGAAGGATGGGAGATATCTCAGTTGAATCCTAATGATGTAGAGTCCATTTCCGTTTTAAAAGATGCTTCTGCGGCTATTTATGGTGCTCGTTCTGCAGGTGGAGTTATTTTAGTGACAACCAAAAGGGGTAAAGCCGGGAAACCTAAAATAAACTATAACGGGATGTTTAGCCAGTCCAAAGATGGTATAAAAATGCCTAATGCCAATATGCAGCAATGGGCACAGATGTTTATACAGGCATCTGAAAATGATGGACGAAACTATTGGTGGATTTTCGATAAGGAGCGTTTTACACGCTGGGCGGCAGGAGAACAATCTTTTAGTTATGTTGATGTTAATGGGGTGACAAACTACTATGAATATGCTAACATACAAGATAGATTATATGGCCAATCAACGTCTAATAACCATAACTTAAGCCTTTCCGGGGCAAGTGATAAAGTAGCATACCGTGCTTCCGTTGGATTTGCGGATAATCAGGCGCCTCTAAAAACCGCATATGATGGCGAAAAGAAATGGACTTCAAGATTCAACCTCGATTATAAAGCTTCTGAGGCTCTAAAAATTAATTTGAATACATCTTATGACAAACGTACCGTCCAGAATCCTACAAACGGTGTTGGCGCTGGTTGGGCAGATTTTGATATTTTCCCTGTTTATAATGCAAACGGCCAATATTATGATACGTTTGGCGGACGTAACCCTATCGCGGAAACCTCTGAAGGTGGGAACACAGTAAATACTGAGGAAATATTTCGTTTCAACCCAACCATAACGATAGGTGCTTCTAAATTGGTAAAGGGGCTTTCTTTTAGTGGAACAGCAGCCATCAGAAGTCGAAAAGGTTGGAAAACTGCTGTCTCCAGGCCTTACAATTTATATGACTGGACGGGTTCGCGCGTGACTTTCGCTAAGTACTCAGGAAATTCAAGTAAAGTGGAGGAGACTATGGGGCAAACGCTTTATCAAAATTATTATACCAGCGCGAATTATGACAGGATTTTTGCCTCAAAGCACCATATTTCTGGTATGATAGGAATTTCTGGTGAGTTGAGCGAAACTAAAAAAGTTATAGCAGGGCGTAAGAATATAACATTAACAGATCTTGAAGCTTTAAATACTGTAGGTAATATAGACCCCTGGAATAATGGAGAGGCAGGACATAATGGTTTGTTTTCTTACATAAGCAGATTAAACTATGATTTTAAAGGACGTTATCTTTTTGAAGCAATAGGAAGAAGAGATGGATCGTCGAGATTTCATCCTGATTATCGATATAATAACTTTTATAGTTTGCAAGCTGGATGGCGCCTTTCTGAGGAAAAGTTTATTAAAGATTTGAAAGTATTTAATAACCTGAAGCTAAGAGGATCATTTGGGCAAACCGGGGGCATTTCAGGTATTGGTGAGAACGACTATGTTTCAACTGTTAGTCTTGGATCTACATTAATGGGAGTTACAAGCGCAAATCAACAATCACTTTGGGTTAGTGGAATAACTTCTAAAGAAAGAGGATGGGAGCTTATTCAGAAACAAAATTATGGGATCGACTTTTCTGTCTTAAAAAGCAGGCTCTCCGGTTCCTTTGATTATTATATTAATGATAATAAGGATATGTTGATGAATATTACCTATCCTTCAGTTTTAGGTGATATTGCACCGACAACTAATAGCGGACATTTTCAAACTAAAGGATGGGAACTAGCTTTAGATTGGAATGATGCTGCTGGCGATGTCCGATATTCAGTTGGATTTAACCTCGGAGACAATAAGTCCGATGTAAAATTAATGGCAGGGAAAACTCTGATAAATCCCGGTAAGAATGACGTTGTTCAAGGATATCCTCTAGGAAGTATTTTCGTTTTTAAAACTAATGGATATTTTCCGGATGCTGCTACAGCAAATGTTTACAACACCAAATATACAGGTACAGGGATTCTACCAACGGGAAATGCGAAGGTTAAAGAAGGATCAACAGAACGTGTGGATTTAAATGGCGATGGAAAAATTACCAATGATGATACTTATTATTATGGCGATTCGCAACCTCATTTATACTTTGGATTTAAAACCAGAGTATCATGGAAAGCATTTGATTTTTCAGCATTGTTTCAAGGCGTAGGAAAGAAAAATATTCTTAGAACTGGAAATCTTCGAGCCCCCTTCGTTGCAGTTAGTGCCAATCAAAATGCATCCTTCTTAGGAAACACCTGGACTCCGCAGAATCCTAATGCAGAGTTCCCAATTTTGTCCTGGGAGGCCAATTTGAATAAATGGAACTATGACAACAACGATTTTAGCGTGCAAAACCTTCGTTACATTCGTTTAAAAAACATTGTTTTGGGTTATAGTATTCCAAAAAAGCTTATATCCAAAGCCAAAATAGAGGGCCTTCGTTTATATATTTCTGCTGATGATATTTTTGAATTTACCTCTGTAAAAGATGGGTATGACCCTGAGTACGGTGAAGGTTCTAATAATACCTATCCATTTAACCGTCTTGTAAACTTTGGAGTTGATATCACATTGTAATAATTAATCCTTCTTGAACGATGAATCATAAAAAAATATTAACAGGCCTACTGCTTTTAGGTGCAGTAGGCTTATCAAACTGTACTAAATATCTGGACCTAGATCCACTTGATAAAGGCACAGAGGAGATTTACTTTAATAAACCTGAAGATTTTAAGGCTGGAGCTAATGAGTTTTATAACCAAGTAATAGCTTTTAAAAACGTAGATAACAGCGAAATCTATGATTTTATGGATAGAGGGTCGGACATAAGTGGCGGCCTTAGTGATGTTGGTAAGGGTATCAATACAAAGCCCGAAGATGACAAGTACTGGAATAATCCTTATAAGTATATAAGAAGAACTAATGTGCTTCTACAAAAGGCAGCTGAATATAAGGGAGATCCTGCTAGTATTGCACAGTATGTTGCTGCGGCTAAATTTTTTAGAGCATGGCAGTATTTCTTTCTTTTACAGCGTTACGGTGGTGTACCTCTCATTACTAAGGTAACAGGGGTAGAAAGCAATCAAATTCCGGAACTATATAAAAAACGAAATAGCCGCTATGAAGTAGTTAACCAGATTTTAACTGACCTTACCGATGCTATTGCCGGCCTTCCAAAGGAAACTACTATACCAAATGCTGACAAGGGACAGGTTAGCAAGGAAGCAGCGAAGTCATTTAAATCCAGAGTGTTACTTTATGAAGGAACTTGGGAAAAATATGTGGGCAAAAAGACCGACGGAGATGGCGTTTCAATAGGTGCAGGAAGCACCGGATACGACGCAGCTAACTCAGCTAAATACCTTGCGGAAGCCAAACAGTTATCTGGAGAGGTAATAGCTGAAGCTGAAGCTGGAACATTTGAGTTATGGAAAAGAACTGGTGACTCCAGTTATTATTTTCTTTTTGTACTTGAGGATGCTGGCTCAAATCCTGCGGGTGCTGATAAATCAACCAATAAAGAATACATTTTCAAAACAAAGTATGATTATGCTTTGAAGCAAGCTGGCAAAAACTTAAGCCACACCTGGCCAGTTTCTCTGTCTGCCGAGTTTGGAGAGTCCTTCCTATGCGAAAATGGGTTGCCCATTATATTGCCTGATGGTTCTTCGAATCCTCAATTTCAGGGCTGGGCTAAATTTACTGATGAGTTTAAGAACCGTGATAAGCGCTTTTTGAGTATTGTTCCATTACCCGGTAAAAAATATTGGGGATATGGATTGCAAGTTGATGGTGGAGGAGCAGTGTATGGTTCGCCTTTTCCAGCATCAATAAAGCCAGTTACACCTGCACTTCGCACATCTACAGATGGTGGCGGTTATGGTTCTCGAAAATTCCGTACTCAGCATAAATTCCGAGAAGCGAATCAAGAGTCTTATGACTATCCGCAGATTCGATTGGCGGAGGTTTACCTTATATACGCTGAAGCTACTTGTGAATTAGGATCTGGTGCTATCTCTGATGCAGATTTAAACAAATCAATTAATAAGACAAGAGCGAGAGCCGGTGTAGCTCCACTTTCAAACTCACTAATTGCTCCATATCCTGGACTAACCATGATGGGAGAAATAAGGAGAGAGAGGGCATGTGAATTGTTTGGCGAGGGTTTCCGTTTTGACGATTTGAAGCGCTGGGGAATTGCTGAGCAGAAGTTAAATGGAAGCATTGCAGGTGACCGCCTTGGGATTCATGTAATAGGTACTGAATATCAAACTGCATTTGGCTTGGATAATAAAAAAGCGTACGATCCGGCACAGTTTCCTTTAAGATATGGCTTAAATGCACAAGGCAGGGTAATTGTTGAGAGAGCTACAGACTATCAATTCTCACTGAAAAATTATTTATTTCCTATACCAAATGGGCAAATTAAGTTGAATGGAGGCTTACTGCAAAACCCACAGTGGTAGTACGTTTGTAGCCTATCTTATTTCATTGATAAAGCAGTTCATTTTACCCTTACATCGCAAAACAATGACCCTACAACTTCCGTGATTTATCAGAATCCAGGTTGGCCTATGCAAGCGGGTGCAGGGGCTATTGGGTTTTAAAAATTAATACTCAATAATTCTTTTTGTATAAGAGGCTGTCTCAAATGGAGCAGCCTCTTTGTTTTTTGCGCCGGGGCGGTTTGATTAAAAAATATATCCATCCAGATAGGTTAATGATACGATTTGAAAACTTGCACCCAGTGCCGTTAAGTTAAGGATTTCAAAGGCGCTGGCCCCAAGGACTCCTTTGTCCAAGGAGCTCCTATGGAGGAATGGGGACATCAGAACCGGAGGGCGCTGCTGTTTGTGTCGCTTGCTAGCGCACGCGTGCCGCGTGTGCATTATTTGTATTTACCTCTTGTTTGTTTTGGTATATTATTTTTTCCTCTATCCGCTAGTATTATTGAGTATGTAAGTTTGAGAAAGTGCCACACGCGGCACGCGTGCGCTAGCAGGGGCAACCACTCTTTTCCCTCTATTCTTCTCAAAAAAGCTGTTTTCAGCAGGCAAGACATGTCTTTTCCAAAATATTACTTTTCTCTTTTAGGTTAATATTCAATTACTTAGATTTACTACAATTTAACCAATTAAGGCATAGGCTATTAAAGATGCTTGTGCAGCCCTCTAGCAGGAATCATTTTTTAAATCAGTTTGGGATATTTAAGGGAAGCCTTATTTATCTCTTTATGTCAAGTTGTGCCAACGTTGTTGTTCGGGCATAACTGTGGAGCTATTATTAACCAATTAAGTCAATTTAGTATGCTCAAATACAACGACTCATCTTAAGTACCAGAAATGCCAACGTTTGCTTTCTCCAAGGAAACCTGAAAGAAAGTAATTAGCTAATCAATCCAATTATCAATTAAAACCAATTTAAATATGAAGAAGCTCTTTATCTTATTAACAGCTCTCTGCATTACTTCGCTGTGCATTATTTATTGTGAAAATACACATGCACAAACTATTGCTTTCCCTGGGGCGGAAGGTGCTGGTAAATTTACCAGCGGTGGCCGGGGAACACTATCAGTCCCAACAACTGTTTTTGAAGTAACTAACCTTACTGATGTGAACAGCGCCGGAAGTTTACGTTACGCATGTAGCCAGTCCACCACCACTTATCCGCATCGTACCATTGTATTTAGAGTATCGGGTACTATTCGTTTAACATCCAAGCTCAGTATTCCTAAAAATACTACCGTAGCTGGTCAAACTGCGCCAGGCGATGGAATTTGTATTGCCGACTATCCTGTAGTAATTAGCGGCGACAATGTGATTTTGAGATATATCCGTTGCAGAATGGGCGACCGATATCAGAACACAGGTATGGTTGACGGCGCCGGCTCTGACGATGCGTTGGGTAATCTGGGTGCCAAAAATTTAATAATAGACCATTGCTCTATAAGCTGGAGTACCGATGAAGCGCTTACCGTTTATCGTGGAGATAGCGTGACCCTGCAGTGGAATATCATTTCTGAACCTTTAAATTATTCCTACCATTTCGAAACCGGCGATACCGATTTTGAGCACCATGGCTATGGTGGAATTTGGGGATCAAAGCATGGTTCTTTCCATCATAATTTAATTGCCCACTGTAAAAACCGGATGCCAAGGTTTGCCGGCGTAAGTACCTATTCTCCGGCCGTTCAAGGTGCCGAAATGTGTGATTTTAGAAATAACATTATTTATAACTGGGGAATAAATAACGTTTATGGCGGCGAGGGTGGCTATTATAATATGGTAAATAATTATTTCAAGTACGGGCCGAGTACAACCAGCCGCAAGTTTCAGGTTGTTGCTGTTGATTCAAGTACCACCTTTCCATATGCTAAATATTACCTTAGCGGAAACTATGTACATGGTTCGGCAGCTAACACCGCGAATAACTGGTTAAGCGTATCCATGAAGAGTGGCAAGCTTGCCGACACTGTAAAATCAAAGGTTGCCACCCCATTTTCTTTACCAGCAATTACAACCGAAACTGCAGCTAATGCTTACACAAGTGTTTTGGCAGGGGCAGGTGCTTCATTGAAAAGGGACACTCTTGACCAGCGCGTTGTAAATGACGTGAAAAATGGCACGGGAAGATTGATTGACGTTCAGGGGGGCTTCCCGCATGGTACCAGTTACAGTGTTAGCCAGGTAGCATGGCCGACTTTGGCTTCTACTACAGCGCCTACTGATACCGACCATGATGGCATGCCGGACACATGGGAAATTTCGCAAGGCTTAAATCCAAATAATGCTGCCGACAGGAACAACAGGGATACTGATGGATATACTATGCTGGAACTTTATTTGAATTATCTGGTTAGCGGAGTAGAGCCAGCTTCGGCTACATGGGCTTTGGCTTCAAATCAGGCAGCTACCTCAACCGGAACCGTTACAGCTACTTCTCAGTCATTTGCCTCTGGAATGGTTGCCTCTTATGCTTCGTACACTCCTGGATCTGGCCTCTATGCTGGCCAAACAGTTAATGCACAAAGGTTAAAACCAAGTGCAGGCTGGTCAGCAAATCAGACGGGCATCGTTGAAACTCAATATTCGGAGTACAAAGTTGCGCCGGGATCAGGCAAGAGCTTGGTGGTAAATAGTATGTCGTTCGATTTTGGCGATGCTGGTAGCACCTCTACCATGAAAGCTAATATTTATTATTCCCTTGATGGCTTCGCTACGAGGGTGCTGGTGAATCCTTCAGCTTTAACATTGCCAAAATACAGTGCTACAGAGTTGTTTACTCAAGCTGCCTACACTAATCTGAATATAAGCGTAGCGTCGGGACAAACCTTAACTGTAAGAGTATACCCGTGGTGGCCATCAACGGCATCGACTACAAAGTATCTGGTTGAAAGGAATATAAAAATTATCGGAAAAACTAGCTCTTCTTCGCAAGGTATGGCAGCTATTAAAGACGCTCAATCTTCACTTGAGCTTATTACTGAAAGTGAAAAACCAGAGCTTCAGAAAATACTGCTTTTCCCTAATCCCGTTAAAGACAAATTGACTGTAGCTTTCAAAGAAACTGCATCAGCTGGCAAAATTGCGGTAATGGATTTAATGGGAGCTAAATTGTTTGAGCAGCCGGTCGAACCGAACAGCAAGCAGGTATCGGTTAATGTTTCTGGCTTAGCCTCCGGAAATTACTTTCTCATATTGCAGCAAGGAAATTCCAGGCAAACAGGGCAGTTTGTTAAATATTGATAAAGATTTTAGCTCCACTGAAGGCTTTAGGACACAATACAAAAGGCGCAATTTTTTTGCGCCTTTTGTGTTGTATATAATTCAAAGCGCTTTCGGTATCATTAGCTGTGTTTTGAATGGACACTCTGATAATATAGAATACATTCTTCGAATAGTGCTTGTGAATGGTGTCAATTTTGGAAAGGGGGAACTACCCCTGCATAGGCTTAAGAAATCCTTTGGCGATAAGTCGAAATGATCAGCAAGCTTATCAATATGGTTTAAATTATATTTAGCCCTATTTTTCGGGTTTTCTATACTCGCAATAAATTCCTGTTTTACGCCTATTATAAATCCAATATCCCTTCTGAGTAAGGTTATGCTCTGTTCTTAACTTTAGCACATAATCAACAATAAATTGCTCTATAGGAGTTAATACAGATTTTTCCATTTGTGGACGCAAGGTATTTATGGGTTTATGAGTATCGCAAGGCCTTTAGCTAAGGGAGGGTGGCTTATGAAGATTTCTTAGCACATATCAGCTTCTGGAAGTTAGGTGGCGGCTCAATTAAAATTCGTCGAAATCAAAAGCTCTCTAATATCAATTTTTAAGAATTCAGCAATACGATACAGGTCTTGTACAGATGGTTGGTTTTTATTAGTGCACCAGTCGGAAACAGTTGTGGGAGAGACTTTTAGCTGAGCAGCAAGATCTATGTTTTTCTTCCCGTTTTCAGCCAAGACTGCTTTAATCCTATTGTATTTGATATTGCTCATTTAACCACTTTGAGCAAATATAATATAGTGAAAAAAATGAGCGTTTTTAATTTAGTTGTCTTTAAGAATAATAAAATAGTTTCTTTAAATAATATATTAGTCTTGGTGGATAATTATATTTGTTTAGTATAAATAAATAATCACAAATGGAAACAACCGAACAATCTTCATTTCAAGCTCTTTCTCCTTTAAAATATATGGAAGCCTTTTATATCCAATACCCTCCGGAGATGGCGCAAAGTATATTATGGCGGTGGTTTGTTTTGAGTATTAGAAATGAGTTTTCCACTTTACACCCCAGAGAACTTCAAGGATTTGAAGATTTCTTTGAGAGTTTAAATAATCTCGTATCGGCAGCAGCATTGGTGCATAGACAGGAGCAAAAGTAATCCCTTGGAATGAAGGCGTTTAGCAACCTCGTGGATATAGCAGTATATAGCTTGAATATCATTACCTTTGGGGAAACTGAATAGTTAACACCTGAGGCAAGCAGAGAATTAGTGGGAGAACAAAAAAGTTGACAACATAATATGAGAACGATAACAATTTTATTGCTGACTTTATCAATTTTTATTTCTTGCAAAAAAGAGACTCCAGACCCATCCACGAATATTCTGGTTTTGAATAGTTCCGTTGTGAATAATAAATCTTATGGTTTCTCCTGTTCGAAAGCGCAAATTGTTCCTTTGAATTCTAATCCCATGCCTGATTTCCATGTTCTGGTTGAAAGTAATGATATGGGACAGCCCACCGGTGTATTTCTTTCAAACTCTAACCTTGAGAAAAGATTTTACTTGAAAAGCACATTCGCGGAGCTTGAAAGTGCAAGAAACTATTTCAATTCCTGCACATTAAGTAAGGACACCGTATTTCAACGTTTAGCTATTTCTGTAAAACCTTTTCAGATTTGGATAATAAAAACAAACGAGAATAAATTCGGTAAGATTCTTATTCATGAAGCGACTTACAAAGATTTAAATAATTCAGGGAACTTATTTGCTGAAATGAAATTTCAATGGATGAAATTCAATTAAAGGCTTAGCTGGTTCAGAAGAAGGCATTTTGGCTACACGTTATCTGAGCCTCTTGTCTGCATTTAATTTATATTAGTTATACTTTTCACCGCGTGGTATATTCTTGGACACTTGGGCTTATATAGTTTATGTGTTTACCACTAGCCTCGGAGTGTGTTGTAGTAGCTGTTAACCCATTCTCCTCTATTTGAAGGACTCTGAAGGCAGCGTTCAGCTATCAAACAAGCCAAGGCTTGACTTCAGAGAACCACGGGCGCAACCCGTGGTTGCATAGGATCATACATAAAATAATGAGCTTTAAAATCTAAAAGGAAATCATAAAATAGCTCATAAAAATATAAAAAAGAAGCCGCCCAAGATAAAGGCGGCCTCTTCATTCCTTACCAATCCCAGGTGATTAATTGATTGTTTTTAGTTTGATTAGGGAACCAATGGTTTTAAGGAGTACTTAAAGTCCAAACCTGGTTTAAACTCGCATTGCTACCATAAAACTTCATTACAGAACCGTTAGCTGTTCCGCCTCCGGTATCCAGGCATTTGCCATTAGCCCTGTTAACAATTTTATAAAGGCCACTGCCGGCGGATACGATAGACCACTGCTGATTAGTGCTGGAACTTGAAGCCCATTGGCCAACGTTCGAGCCATCTGCCGTATTGCCAAGGCTATCCATGTATTTACCAACAGCAACGTTTTTAATTTTATAATATCCGCCACTGTAGGTAAATTCCCAGCGCTGGTTATTACTTGCACTGGCATCCCATTGTGCAACCGTGGCACCGTCGCCGGTAGCCCCTAAGTTATCCAGCAGTTTGGCAGAAGCAACGCTAGTTAATTTATAAACGCCATTAGCAATTGGCTGGGTTGGCGTATCCTTTGTAAAAGTAAGCGTACCAAATCCAAGCTGGTCAAAGCCGCCGCTGGTAGTGCCATAGTCGCCGCCACCGCCTTCTGGCCTAACCTGGGTAGCAAACTGGCCGCTGTAAGTCATAGGCCTGCCCCTTACCTTATTAAAATAATTGTAAACCAATTCCCATGCAGGCCTTACCGTACCTCTTCCTGTAGCCGAAATAACAGTTTGATTTACATTATCGCAGTTATTATAGGTGGTGTATGGAACAGTCTGGTTTAAGTTGTACTTGGCAGTATATTCACATATAGCTTCAACTCTAGAAACCGGTTCATTCCAGGGGTTGTACACAAACATATCCTGCCCAACATTAACAGACATCTGACAGAAAGCACCCAATAAAGAAATATCTAAAGTTGCATGCCCCTGGTCTCTGCCCGATTCCTGGTTTTGGCCTAAGCCATCTGCATACATAAAAGGAACCAGCCTGCCTATGTATCCGTTACCGATTCCGCTTTTGAAATAATTAATAGCTTGGTCTACTTTCGCTTGGTCATCGCATAATATACCTATAGACAATACGGTCGCCATATTACACAAATCCCAGTTAGCCCAATAATGGGTATCGCAGGTATTGTGGTGCCTTACCAGGAAATCGTTGGCATCCGCATAAAAAACGTTGATCATGAAATTTTTAAACGCTGTGAAGTCTGTTGAAGACCAGCCACTGTAGCTTCGCATGATCTCTGCTGCATTTGCCAGCTGATAACCATACAAGCCAGAGGCTAAGGACTGATTAGAATCGCCTTCAATGGAAATACAGGTTGCAGCCCAGGCGTTTAAGATCTGAATAGCCTTGTTTGCGTTAGCGGTGGTACCAGCAATTTTCCAGCGAAGGGCATTTTGATAAGCAGCCGCGGCGTCGTTCATCACCTTCGAGTAATTTTCACCACCAAGTGCGGACGACCCACGGATAATGTATTGAGTAGGCCCCTGCATGGTGTAGGTAGAAGAGGAATGTGAATTGGCAATAAGCTTGTTCCAGCCGGATAGCCATGGTTCTGTTCCGGCGTTAACCTTTTGTGTCATACGGGTAAAATCTGCAGCGGTATGCAGCATGCCAGGGTGGACAATCGCTAAGGTTTTAGCGGTTTCTTGTTTAGAATTTGAATTAACTCCCTCTGAAGGGGAATTTTTTTTTAGGTCCTTTTTGCAAGCCCCAACTATAGCTAACAGCAAAACAAAAAGGATTGAGCTTAATTTTGATTTCATTTTTTGTTTATAATAGGTTGGTAAGAATGCAGGAAGATGATTCAACTGGTTTAATCAGTTAATCTAAAGTAGGTCTCCTAAATCGATTTAGCAACAACTCGGCAATTTTTATCATTTTTATATAATGAGTGGCAAATAAGTATCATTTCTTCCTATAAAGCGCTCATTTTTAGTAATTTTCACTTTCTTGTTTCTTATTTATTTAGCTTTTTAATTTTTAGTTATCAGCTTTTGCCACTACCACCATAGCAGAAGCTTCCTTTTATACGAATTTTTTTCGGGTAGAGTATAAGGGCAGGAACTAAGTGTCTATAGGAAAACCAATTGCAGGATGTTGGTCCTGCGAAACATTTAATCAAGTATTAATTTATGAGGAAACTTTTACTTTATCAGCTCAAGCTGATTGCAAAAGAGAATCTGATTATCTTATTTCTGGGGCTGCTCATTTTAATGAGCGCCCAGAGATCGGAGGCTCAGACACAGACATTTACCCATCCGGGTATCCCATTTACTCAAGCTGACTTGAATCAGTTGAAAGCCAACATAACCAAGGAACCTTGGCTGTCGGCTTACAACGCTTTTAAAAATGATTCCAGGTCTAAGCTTTCCTATGGAATGCAGGGGCCACATGCCACGGTAAGCCGGGCACCGAACCTAAACAACACCCAGTGGAAGAGCGATATGCAGGCTATCCATAACCTGGCCTTCATGTACGTGTTTACAGGCGACAGTGCCTATGCCCGTAAAGCAACCAATATGCTGGATGCCTGGGCGGTTACCAACACCGTTTGGGGTGGGAATGAAAGTATGTTGGATATTGGTGACTATGCTCAATATTGGGGCACCGCTGCCGAAATCCTTCGCTATACTTTTCCAGGCTGGACCGCAGCTAATACACAGCATGTAGAAAAGTATTTTTCTCAGGTATTATTTCCAACTTCCTGGGTGCCGTATCCATTACGCGACCAGAACAAGGGAGCTATTCAGCTAAAAATTGCCTTTGCCGCATCGGTTTTTTGTAATGATATCAACCGCTTTAATCAGACTGTAGAAGTTTACAGGATGGATGCCGGTGGGGGTATGCGCAATTCGCTGCCCAATGGCGAAGTAGGTGATACCGGCCGCGATGACCATTGGCGTGTGCAGGTTGCTGCCCTGGCCTGGGGCGCAGAAGTTGCCTGGAAGCAGGGCATTGATATGTTTGCCGAGCTGGACAATCGGGTATTGGCTACCGCCGAGCTGTATCATCAATACGCTTTCGACGGAGCTACCATGACCTACATTCCGTTTGGCGGTTATGCAAGTTACTGGACTAACTGGGGGATCGCCCCTGGGGCCCGGGTGGGCGATATGAGCAATATTATTTACAGCGCGTATAAGCTACGTAAAGGAATACCTACACCTCATACCGATAGGATGCGGGCTGCTTTGGGTGGAGCCGGTGGCGATTTCTTATTCCTGAAATCGTCAGATTCATCTACCGCAGTTAGTTTGACTCCTGTACACTATCCTGCCGACCATGTGCAGCCGGTGAGTAACCTCACTCACATCGACATCGGTAATCCCGGACTGGCAGGCAGTTCTTCATTCAATAACGGCATTTGGACACTTAAAGGGGCCGGAACTTCAACCAGCAATGCCTTCAGCTTCAACTTTAAAAAAGTTAGCGGCGATGCAGGCTTGGTAGTAAAAGTTAACAGTGTGTCGCCTCTTAGCGGAGGCTGTGGCGTTATGTTCCGCGAATCGCTGGCGCCCGGTTCTCGTTTTTGGGATCTTTATCTCGGGGCAAACGGCGGTGCTGCAAGGCATTGGCAGCCAAAAGCCCCCTGGTGGTTAAAAATTGAGCGTGTGGGCACACGTATATTTATGTACCATTCGCAGGATGGTGTTAACTGGACTAATACTGGTTGCGCCTATTCTGAAACAGGTTTCCCAACAGAGCTGTATGCAGGATTTTATACAATGTCGGGTAATGCATCAGCGCTGAATACTGCCATATTCAGTAATGTAGCCTATAGCCAAACCGCACCTACCGGATCACCGGAGATCAGCAGTGCTACTACAGCCACAACTACCATTGGTACATCTTTCACTTATACTATTGGTGCCAGTGCTAATCCTACTGCTTATAGTGCCAGCGGATTGCCGGCAGGCCTTAGCCTGGACGCGACTACCGGTGTTATTTCAGGTACACCTACCGAGTTAGGGCAAAGCGAAGTTACTTTAGCCGCTACTAATGCCAGCGGCACCGGTACTGCAACACTAATTCTAAAAGTGGCCGATGCCCAGGCACCTGCAGCACCTGCAGGAGTAACTGCGGCTATTAATAATATCACCCGTATCAATATTGCATGGCCTGCAGTGGCAAATGCTACCACTTATACTGTTAAACGTTCGCTTACATCTGGCGGCCCTTATACTGCCGTACAGTCTGGTATTACAGGTACATCTTATATTGATGTAGCGCCAGAGCCGGAGGTAAACAACTATTACGTGGTAACTGCTTTGGCAGGAGATCTGGAAAGCGGAATCTCAAATGAGGTTTTTGCAGCAGTTCCTCCGGGTGTACCTGGTAAACCGGTTGCAGTTAACGGGGAGCAACAGATCAGCCTTAGCTGGGAGCCTGCTTCGGGTGCTAACACTTACAATGTAAAACGTAGCGCATCTATGGGCGGCCCATATACTACGATCGCTTCGGTTGCAACAACCAGTTATACAGACCTTAATCTTACCAATGGCACTGCTTACTATTATGTAGTGTCTTCAATGGGTAATACCAAAGAAAGCGGTAATTCGCCGGAAGCATTTGGTGTGCCGGGATCCAGTTCCTTAACCTGGAGTGCCGATCCTTCCACCGATTCTTTAAACTATGCTTCCAACTGGTTAGAAAACAAACTTCCGGTAAATCCGGTAATTTTAACCTTTGGAGCTTCAGCAGATACCGTTTTAACCAATGATATCACGGGCCTTGAAGTTTCACGGATGCTTTTTGATGCTGCTGCCAATCCATATACTATTGGAGGTAACAGTATCACCCTGAAAAGTGATGTTGTTAATAATTCAACAAAAGCACAAAGGATAACCGCTCCGGTGGTTTTAAGCAGCGAGCTGAATGTAAATACTAATACTCAGGATATCTACCTTTCAGGTGGTATCACTGGTACAGGAAGGCTTTTAAAAACAGGTTACGGCCTGCTCTTTATTTCAGGGGCTAATACGTATACTGGTGGAACTACCATTAATGGAAATACCGGTGGGTGGGGCCCTAAAAATGGTATTGGTATCGCAGGTACAGGAACAGGAACTCCAAGCGCTCCCACTTCGGGCCCATTGGGAACCGGGAAAATCATCATGAACGGAGGGGCTTTATATTCAGAGTGGGGAGATGCTACCCTTTACAATGATATTGAAGTTACTGCCGGAAAGAGAAGTTACATGTATGAAACCAGTTATGCTTTAATCCTAAGAGGAAAGCTGACTGGTACGGGTACCCTGGAACATGATGGCAATACCTATGCCGGCTTTCACCTTTACGGAGATAATAGCGAGTTTGCAGGTACATTTATCTCAAAGCTGCGTAGCGGTAACCAGCGCGTACGTTTCCAAGTGCCTCAGTCAGGAAGTGCTAAAGCACATTGGTTGTTAGATGCTAATGGTGTTGATTGCCATAGTATCCAGTTTTCATCAGGTACGTTGCACTTTGGCGGACTTTCAGGAAGGGGGTACCTGCGTAACAATGCCGGAGGCTCTCCGGTAATCAGCATCGGGGCATTAAATACCAATACGAATTTCAGTGGTACCTTTGCCAACTTCTTAAATATAGAGAAAGTAGGTACCGGAACTTTAATGTTCAGCGGCAACCATACGTATGGTGGAACTACCACTATTAAAAAAGGGAAATTCTTATTAAGTAACAATCCAAGCAGCGGAACATTTCCTAGCCCGGTAATTGTAGAAGAAGGAGCATTTGGTGGAACGGGTAAAGGTACTGGTTCTGTTAACATTGGAACAGGAAACGGCCCTGGTGCTGTTCTTGAGCCAGGAAACGACGCTGTAGGTTCGCTTTTCATCGGCGCTCTTACCCTAAAAGCAGATGCCACATATAAGGCTGAGCTTAACCTGGGTACTGCAGCCGGCGATAAAGTTACAACACCTGCCGTAACGCTGCTTAACAGCCCAATTTTAAGCTTAAGCAGCATTGCTGGTACATTACCATCAGGAACTGCTTACACCATTATCGACAATACAGGAAGTACAGCTATAGCCGGAACATTTAAGGATTTACCTGAAATGTCTCTGGTAAGCACAGGCGGTTACGATTTCCGTATCACTTACAAAGGTGGAACTGGTAACGATGTAATTTTAATGGACGACCGCACAATGCCGGTTGTTATTACCAGCGCCGCGGCAGACACTGCTCTGATCGACAGGCCTTTTACTTACACCATTACAGGTATTAAATCGCCAAATAGCTTTACAGCTACAGGACTTCCTGCTGGTTTAAGCATTAATACTGCTACCGGTGTTATATCCGGAACTCCAACAGAATTTGGTACTTTCCCTGTGGCCATCACTGCTACCAATGGAAGTACTACAGGTACACAAACCTTCGCGTTGTTAGTTCAAAACACGGTAGTAGGCGGTGTTATGGTTGCATCAGGTGATGCAAAAACTACAGTTGAATGGGATGTGATTCCGGGCTTTAGCTATAATGTTAAGCGTTCAACAACTCCTGGAGGTACTTATACTACCATCGGAAATGTTAGCACTACCAAGTTTACAGATACTAATGTTACTAATGGAAGCACCTATTATTATGTAGTGTCTTCGGTTGATAGTGTAGGGGAGAATCCTAATAGCACCGAAGTGGTAGCAAGGCCAACTGCGGGACAAATTGCTTACCTGAAATTTGATGAGCAGAGCGGAACACGTGCTATTGACAATTGGGGAGCTACTCATGGAACATTGCAGACTACTGCAACGCGTAGTGAGGGTAGAAATGGACAAGCGCTTAAGCTGAATGGAACGGCTACCGCTTATGCAACCCTTCCAGCCGATATAGTAAGTACTTTATCCGACTATACTATATCCTCATGGATAAAAATGGATGCTTTAGCTAACTGGATGCGTGTATTTGACTTTGGAAGAGGAACATCCAATTACATGTTTTTATCCGCACAGGCGGGAGCTGCGGGCCAGGTACGTTTTGCAGTTAAAAACGGAGGTTCATCAGACGTGGGCATAACGTATAATTATGCCGTTCCATTGAACACCTGGACACATTTTGCAATTACCCAGTCAGGTAATATCTGCAGTATGTATATTAACGGGGCTTTAGTTGCCACCAATACCAACCTTACGATCAAGCCTTCAACAATAGGCAGTATGAACCAGAATTATCTGGGTAAATCGCAATGGCCTGACCCAATGTTTAAAGGTGCTATTGATGAGTTTAAGATCTACAGCAGGGCTTTAAGTGCAGCTGAGATTGCCGGAACTTATACAAGCCAAACGATCACTTTCAATGCGATTGCCTCAAAATTAATGGGGGATGAAGATGTTGACCCTGCCGCTACAGCTTCTTCTGGACTTCCGGTAACTTACACCAGCTCGGATACCACTGTTGCAAAAATTGTGGATGGTAAAGTTCGTATCCTTTCTACGGGAACCTCAACGATTACTGCTTCACAGGCAGGAAATAACTCGTACTGGCCGGCAGCATCACAATCAAAAGTATTGTCTGTTGCTATCACGGCCAATACTCAACTTACAACTTTAATTGGCAAACCATTTACCTATACCATTACTAGTAAGCCATTGAGCAATTTTACGGCAACAGGTTTACCAGCGGGTTTAAGCGTAAATGCCGCTACAGGAGTAATATCTGGTACGCCTACCGAGTTTGGTGTTTTCCCTGTAACTATAGGTGCCTCAAATGGCACCAGCACAGGTTCACAAACTATCACGTTAACCGTACAGAATAGTGTAATAAGCAATGTTATAGTTGCTGCCGGTGATGCTAAAAACATTATCGAATGGGATCCTATTCAGAACTTTACGTACAATGTTAAGCGTTCAACTGTATCAGGCGGGCCTTATACAACTATTGCGAATGTGAGCACCACCAAGTTCACTGATACCAATGTTAGTAATGGAACTATTTATTACTATGTTGTTGCTTCGGTAGATAGTACTGGAGAAAACTCATCAAGCACAGAAGTGTCCGCAACTCCTAATGCCGGCCAACTTGTTTACTTGAAATTTGACGAAACAAATGGCACTCGCGCCATTGACACATGGGGAGCTACTCATGGAACATTGGCAGCTACAGCAAGCCGCAATACCGGTAAATCCGGGCAAGGCCTTAAGCTGGACGGAACTGCTAATTCTTATGCTTTCCTTCCATCCAATGTAGTGAGCACTTTATCCAATTATACCATATCCTCATGGGTAAAAATGGATGCTTTAGCTAACTGGATGCGTGTTTTCGACTTTGGTACAGGAACATCCAAGTATTTGTTTTTATCCGTACAGACGGGAACTGCCGGACAGGTACGTTTTGCAATTAAAAACGGAGGTTCAGAACAGGGTATGACGTATAATTACGCCGTTCCGCTTAACACCTGGACTCACTTTGCCATTACCCAATCGGGCAATACTTGCAGCATGTATATTAACGGGGCTTTAGTTGCCACGAATACAGCTGTTTCGATCAAGCCATCCACGATTGGCAGTATGAACCAGAATTATCTGGGTAAATCTCAATGGCCTGACCCAATGTTCAAGGGCTCAATTGATGAGTTTAAAATTTACAATAGGGCTTTAAGTGCGGCAGAAATTGTCGAAGGCATGAAGTCAACTCAAACGATCAAGTTTAATGCACTTGCTGAAAAAGGCTTGGGCGAAGCTGATTTCGACGCTGCAGCTACGGCTTCTTCAGGCCTTCCTGTAACGTATACAAGCTCAGATACCTCAGTTGCAACTATTGTAGGCGGAAAGGTGCATATTTTAGCCACCGGAACATCAACAATTACAGCATCTCAGGCTGGATCTGCCAACTACACAGCGGCTCCGCCGGTAGCGCGTGTATTAACGGTTAAAAAAGTACAGGCAATTAATTTTGCAGCAATCGGAACAAAAACATTAGGCGATGCTGACTTTGATGCAGCAGCAACGGCTAGTTCTGGTTTAAGCTTAACTTACAGTAGCTCAAATCCTGCTGTTGCTACCATTGTTGATGGAAAAGTGCATTTAATTGGCGCAGGTACTTCAACAATTACTGCTTCACAAGCAGGAAATGCGGAGTATCTGGCAGCAAGTTCTACTCAGGCGCTTACAGTAAACAAGAAAGCGCAAAGCATCACTTTTGCCGCTCTAGAGGCAAAAACACTAGGCGATGCAGATTTTAATGCAGGAGCAACAGCAAGTTCAGGCCTGACGGTAACATATGCCAGTTCAGATACTACCGTTGCTACCATCGTTGCTGGAAAAGTACAGATCATCAGTGCGGGTACCACAACTATTACTGCTTCGCAGGCAGGAAATGCTGAATATTTAGCAGCAAGTTCTGTT
Source organism: uncultured Pedobacter sp. (assembly GCA_966211215.1). GTDB lineage: Bacteria > Bacteroidota > Bacteroidia > Sphingobacteriales > Sphingobacteriaceae > Desertivirga. The sequence goes on along the minus strand of CBIHNR010000014.1, from coordinate 12,948 downwards.
ACCCAAACGCTTACTGTAAACAAGAAAGCACAGAGCATCACTTTTGCCGCCCTTGAGCCAAAAACACTAGGCGATGATGATTTTGATGCAGGTGCAACAGCAAGCTCAGAGTTAGCGCTTGTATACACTAGCTCAGATACTACCGTTGCTGAAATAGTTGATGGTAAAGTGCATGTTATTGCCGCGGGAACCACAACCATTACAGCTTCACAAGAAGGAAATGAGGAGTTCAACGCTGCAAGTTCTGTTACCCAAACGTTAACTGTAAACAAGAAAGAGCAGAGCATTACTTTTGCCGCCCTTGAGCCAAAAACGCTGGGCGATGCTGATTTCGACGCAGCGGCAACAGCAAGCTCAGGTTTAGCGGTAAGCTACAACAGTTCGAATGGTAATGTTGCTACTATAGTTGATGGAAAAGTACACATCATCGGTGCCGGAACCACAACTATTACTGCTACACAAGCGGGCGATACCGAGTATAACGCTGCAAGTTCTGTTAGCCAAACGCTTACTGTAAACAAGAAAGAGCAAAGCATTGCATTTGCAACCCTTCAACAGAAAACACTAGGCGATGCAGATTTCGATGCAGCAGCAACAGCGAGTTCAGGTTTAGTGATAAGCTATACCAGTTCAAATACCGCAGTTGCTACTATCGTTAATGGAAATATCCACATTGTTGGAGCAGGAACTGCAACCATCACAGCTTCACAAGCTGGAAGTGCCGAGTACAACGCGGCCAATCTGGTATCACAAGAATTAACAGTAGTTAAGAAAGATCAAACGATCAGCTTTGCTGCAATCGCAGAGAAAACTACAAGAGATGCAGATTTCGATCCTGCAGCTGTAGCTTCATCGGCATTACCGGTAACTTACACCAGTTCAAACGAATCTGTTGCTACTATCGTTAATGGCAAAGTTCATTTAGTTGGTGGCGGAACTACCGTAATTACTGCTTCACAGGCTGGAGATGCAAGTTTTAATGCAGCTTCTTCTGTAAGCCAGGAATTAAATGTATTTGTTCCACCAGCTGTGTTTACTAAAAATATAGCAGTAGAATTAAATGCAAGTGGTATCGCTTCAATCACTGCGGCTGATGTTGATAATGGTTCTATCAGCTATTCCGGAGCTTTAAGCTTAGCGTTAGACCAAAGCACTTTTGGCTGTTCTAACGTTGGAACCCCGGTTACTGTAACCCTTACCGGTACAGATGCTAAGGGCTACGCCAGCTCTACAACTGCACAAGTAACTGTAACAGATCATGTTAACCCGGTTGTTACTGCGCCAGCTTCTCAAGCTTTCTGCTACGCAGGAAGTACTTATTCACTTCCTTCTTTAGTGGCTTCTGATAATTGTGGTGTGGCTTCCATAGCTTATACGATAAGCGGAGCAACACAAAGAAGCGGATCAGGAGCTGATGCCAGTGGTACATTCAATCCAGGTGTATCTACAATCAGCTGGACCGTTACGGATATTCACGGAAATACAGCTACTGCTTCAAGCACAGTTAGTGTGAATTCTGCATTAACTTCATCTATAGCAGATGTATATGCCTTGAATTCCTATACGGATGATAAAAACACCATCTATTTAGGTTATGGGCCATCTTCATTAACCGTTAACGCAACGGTAAATGGCGGAACAGCTCCATATACTTATGCATGGAGTACTGGCGCTTCGTCACAATCCATAAGTGTTAGCGCAGAAGGAACTTACATTGTAACCATTACAGATGCCAAAGGCTGCCAAACTACCTCATCTATTGTGATCAACGTATTAGACGTACGTTGCGGAAATAACAATGACAAGGTGCAGATATGCCATAATGGTAATTTGATCTGTGTTGCTTCATCTTCAGTTCAGGCGCATTTAGACCATGGCGATAAACTTGGTTCTTGTAACTCTGGTATTTCAATAATACCAGCTAAGCTTGACTTGGAAAGCCCTGCGGTGTATAGCGTTAAGCTATATCCAAACCCGGTATCTGATGTTCTAAACATTAAGGTTACTGAGCTTGAAGCTGGGGCTACTGTGAAAGTGTATGATATGGCTGGAATGGAAGTGATTTCACAAAGGCTAACAGAAACACCTCAAGCTGTTAATGTTTCAAACTTAAAGCCTGGTATTTATGTGATTACCATAATCAATGGCACTCACGTTACACGAGAAAAATTCATTAAGAAATAAAGAAGTGTAAAGGCTATGCAGAAAGGGCGTTCATTAATTTGAATGCCCTTTCTGCTTTTTAGAGTTATTAGATAAGGTCGAGGGGCGAAAGGAGGCCCCTGACGGCGCAAAATTCATTCACACCTTCATTATTTTTTACGGGTCCTTCATGAGATCACTCGCTAAGCACTTTTTCTTTTAGTGAATGGAAAAGAAGAAAAGTACAAGAAAGTGAAGATTTGTAGAGCATGGACGCACACAATAGCTTTGAAAAAGGTTTTTCTGAAAAATTCTATGTCGATCAAAGAGTCCGGAAGTTTCCGAATTTTAAATTGATCCATTAATTGAAATGCGAATGCTTTGAATAACGATGTTGGCCGATAGCTATTTGGGTGCAATGGTTTTTGTGGCTGAGCTTTGGAGAACGGACCACATTAACTGTATACAATTGCTCACACTGGTTTATAGTATCCTTTGAGGATGTATTTAAATTCCATAAACTGCTTCAATAATATTAAATATGTACAATGCCATTTTACCCTGGTCGCTAAGTATTATTTTTTCAGATGAAACTTTAATGTTTTGTGAAATTCTCTGTTCAGATATCCTTCTCTCAATAGCGTTATTCTTATAGACATATTGAGAAACAAAGTTGTTTTTTTTACGGTTTATAATATGAAAAATAGTGATTGTTACTAATAGTGTTATAAATAATACAATGATTCCCCTATAAAACAAAAGTGTGTTTGAGAATACCCCAATCCTGAAAAGCAATAAGGCGAGTACATTATTTACTATGAAAATGAGGACGTAAAATTTTATTGTTTTCATCCCATTACTTATTATCTCTTTTCCTTTTAACTAAGTATCTGCCATATCCAATATCTTCTATTGTGAATTTGGGATTGTATCTTACTCTGGTATCAAACCAAACCTTGCTTGGTAAGACTACAAATTCTGGAAATGTCTGTAAAAATTCTTCCGTACTTACAATGTGTTGCTTAGGTAAATGACGTTTTAAGGCCTGCATAGCTTGAAAATCCTGCGAAGCGTTAAGTTCATTATAGGGGTCAATTGCTACCTCCCAGTCTAAAATAAAATAATAGTCGTTGTGTTGTTTTTGTCTATATTTTTAACTGAGATATGAAATAGAACAGATACTAATGCAAATAACATCCCATAAAATCGAGCTTCAGAATTCTGCGTTAAAATCAATGAAGAACTTAAAAATACAATGACTATTGCAATTGAAGTACTCCACATACCATAAATCTTTTTTAGGGTTAGCCAGATTGGGAAAACACTAATACAAAAACCTACACTACTAAAAAGTCTAAGAGATAATGGGGATGCTGAGAATATCTTTGCCCAGCCCCATGTAGTTATAAAATAGAGATAATGTCCGGCATTAATTTTATCCGTCATGAATGAAAACATGTCTTCAGAAGAAGAAAAGGAGGATGGGAAATATGTTAAAATCTCATCCATCCACATGTGTTTTTTAGCAGATGTAATGATACAATCAGTGAGCAACAATACTGAACAAGAAACAGGTATTATATAACCTTTAGTAAATAAGAAATTGATTAATTTTTTCACCATATTATGAAGCACTAAAGTATAAAACTTTTCTATAAAGGAAACTCTGGTGTCCCCGTTGTCTGAAAACTATCCTATTCAATAATATTTAGATCGAAACTATTGCGCCATAGAAGGATTTTCTGACAAAAGAAACATTTTAAGCTGTCAGTTTATTTTTCCCCCTTCTAATTGCCCCCATAGACCCCTTTCGTCTTCTTTAGTTAACCAGATATTGCGAACGTGAATGATTTACAAATTTAATTGCAATGGGAAAAGTTCATGTAAGTGAAATTTTTTTCTCTTTACCTGAGTATATTAACCGATAGTGAGTGTCTTCTTCTAAGGAGGAGAAATTATATGCGATTGAATCTATCTGATCTGGCACCACATCAAGGTTTTTGACTAGGTATAGATACGTTTGTAAATTCTTTATTGTCCTAGTTTTTAATAATTAACCTACAACCTTAAAATGACTCCTGAGAAAATACATTTATCTCAACAAGACACCATTTTCTTTGTAAAGCCCGAAGAAATTATTTTCTGTCAATCCGACAGCTGTTACACCAATGTCCATCTAACAAATGGGAAGCGGATTTTAATAGTAAAATCCCTGGCTAAATTTCAAAAAGAATTACCATCAAATAATGGCTTCCTCCGGGTAAATCAGTCGTTCTTAATTAACAAGCGTTTTGTGCAAAGTATTGATAAAAAGAAACGCTGTATAGAATTAGAAAACAATCATATCATCCCTTTTACTATATCCCTGAAGGATTTACTAAGCATGATGATCGGTAAAGCAGCTGTTGTTTTGCTACTCCCTTTTCTAAATTCATTAACAGAAGTGTTTTTTAGCCTTATCTTATGAAGATCGCTGTTATTGGAGCCGGAGCCGCGGGTATGACCGCTGCTTATTCCCTGGTTAAAAAGGGATTTGAAGTGGATGTGTATGAAGCCTCATCCGAAATAGGAGGGCTTGCCAGAACCATTACTTTATGGAATCAGAAAGTTGACATTGGCCCGCATCGTTTTTTTAGTACAGATCAACAAGTAAATGCACTCTGGCTGGAAGTTGTTGGCAATGACTATGAAATGGTAGACCGCCTAACCCGGATTTATTATAAGAATAAATTTTTTAGCTATCCCTTAAAGGTAGGGAATGCATTAACTAATCTTGGCATTTTAGAAGCTGCCGCTTGTGTATTAAGCTATATGGTTGAACGGTTTTCCGCTACCAAACAGGATGGTTCATTCGAAACCTGGGTGCAGAATAGATTTGGTAAGCGTTTGTTCAACGTGTTTTTTAAAAATTACACTGAAAAATTATGGGGAATGACATGCAAAGAGTTGGATGCGGACTTCGCGGCTCAGCGTATTAAAAAGTTATCCATGTATGAAGCTCTTAAAAATGCCATTTTTAGTGGGAAAGGAAATAAGCATAAAACTTTAGTAGATCAATTCGCCTATCCCTTAGAAGGAACGGGCATGGTATACGAGAGGATGGGAGACTATGTAAAAAAATCTGGAAACAATATTCATCTAAATACCCCTGTTTACGGGATTGTCACAGTGAATGGAAAAGTAATCGGGATTGAATTGGAAGATGGAAATTTCAGAGAGTACGATCATGTTATCTCTTCCATGCCCTATACTTTAATGGTTAAACGTTTATCAGAAGTGCCGATCAGAATAAAAACTTTAGCCGAAAATCTAAAATTCAGAAATACAGTTATTGTTTATCTGCTGGTAAATTCAACGGAGTTGTTTCCTGACAACTGGATCTATGTTCACTCCGCAGATTTGTTGATGGGAAGAATTACTAATTTCAGGAATTGGGTGCCTGGCCTGTACAATGACGAGACAAAATCTATTTTAGCGATTGAGTACTGGTGTAATGATGAAGATCCAATGTGGAAGTTCAGTGACGAACATTTCATCGAATTAGCTTCAGAGGAAACCATTAAAACGAAATTAGTGAAATCAGGCCTGATTGAAGAGGGCTATGTGCATCGCATTCATCGCTCGTACCCTGTTTATAAAAAGGGCTATAAGGAAATATTGAAGCCAATAGAAAACTATCTAAGCTCCATTAAAAATCTCTCTGTTATAGGAAGATATGGTGCATTTAAATACAATAACCAGGATCATAGTATACTCATGGGCTTAAAAGCTGCGGATAATATAGCCAATAATGCCAATCATATACTTTGTGAAATTAACACGGATTACGAAACTTATCAGGAATCCTATATTGTAACTAAAATGGGATTACAGAAACAATGTGTAAAATATCTCTCATAGAGAAGGTAAAATTGAGGATTCAAAGTTTTCCGCTGGAGCTTACTTGTTTGCTCATTATCTGTTTAATTTTTAGACTAAACTATAAATATAATGAACATACAATTTATCAAACAGATACAGTAAGTTATTATTATGCTGCCCAGAATATCTTTAAAGGTGTAATTGATCAGTTTAGAACTCCAATCTATCCTTTAATAATTAAGATTTTTGAAGAAGTTGATAATTCTGATCTGTTCCCAAGGATCCTGAGATTCCAACATATTATTTCATTTATCAGCATTGTCCCTTTTTTTTACTGCTGTAAATTGTGGTGCCGTAATAAATCCGTGGTATATATTACAACTTCAATCTATGGTTGTTTTCCAGCAATATTAAATTATAATAATATCATTTTTCCTGAATCTCTATTAATTTCATCCTTTGTTCTTTTTCTGTATATTTTTTCAATTTATATACTTCATCCCAGTGCCAACAAAGCCATTATCTTAAATCTTTATATCTTTTATATGGTTCTTTTAAAGCCCGTATGCATGTATTTATACGGGGTTTTAGGGCTATTCTGGATTTTTCAGCTTGTTTTTAAAAAGAGAAAAAAGTTTCTTGAGGATCCACTTCTGGCTTTCGCATTAAGTGTGTCCTTGTTGGTAGGTTATTGTTGTGTTAATAAGATCCAGAATGATTTTTTCGGAGTTTCAACAGTATCTCATGATAGCAGTTTCGCTAACATAATAGAAAGTAATGCTTACAAAACGTTTACTGACAAAAAATTAGTCTCAATAATTGATAGTGTACGATATCATGGAACATACTATACCTTATATTATTTAAATAACGACCATGATTATATGCAAAGGAAATATAATATATTCTTCTATCCTTTGCACAATGGAATGAAGTATGAATTAAGTATTCCACCTAGCCCACATGGATACACCAAAAAACAATTAGACTCTCATATATATAGGGCTATGTTTACAGGTGTTTTTTGGGATTACATCTGCAGAAATTATTTTACATTTTTGTCAAATAAACTATTTTACCTGCCTGGTTTTGTTTTTCAACTGCTGTTGTTAATCGAAATTTGTTCAATTATTTTCTTTGCAATTTATAAGGATAGAATATTGTGGTTACGTCTGTTGCTACTATTAAGTGCCGGTGGGATGATACTTACTTTTTTTCTTGTCGGTTATGGCCAAATCGACCGTATTTTGATTCCTGTTCTTCCATTACTGATAATTTTTGTTTTCAATTTCATCGATGACTTATTATTGTGGAAACAAAATTTTGGAATGGGTTCTGAAAAATATTTAAAGTTAAAACTGGAGGGCTGAAATAATGAATACTTTAATTTCTAATGCTTTCTCAATAAAAAATAAGTCCGCTTACAGGTTTAATTACAGTATAGAGATTATAATTCTGTTAGCATTGTGTTTAATCTTCCGGATTTACTTCCATTGGAATGATCGTATTGTTTATCATACTGATTCCGTAACGTATTACTACGCAGCGCAGCATATTTTCAGGGGGGTAATAGACCCGTTCCGCACCCCGGTTTATCCCATGATCATCAGAGTTTTTCAGGCAGTTAATGATTTCGATCCTTTTCCAAATATGGTTAGGTTCCAGCATTTTATTTCATTTTTAAGTATAATCCCTTTTTATTACTCCTGTAAACTCTTATTTCAGAATAAACATCTGATTTATATAGCAGCTCTTGTTTATGGCTGTTTTCCAGATATTTTGGGGTATAATAAAACCATTTTTCCCGAATCAATTCTGATCTCATCGTTTGTAGTATTGTTTTATATTTTTTCGGCATATATAGTAAGGCCAACTCATTCAAAAGTAGCTTTACTTAACTTCTATATTTTCTACCTGGTTATGATCAAGCCAGGTTGCATTTACTTATATGGAGTAGTTGGGTTTTTCTGGATTTTGAAATTGATTTTGGATAATGATAGAAAACAATTCAAATACCCCCTCTTAGGTTTCATTGCAAGCATTGTATTGTTGACAGGTTATTGTTCAATCAATAAAATTCAAAATAATTATTTCGGGATTTCATTGGTTACCCATGATAATAATTTTTTAAACGTCATTGAAAGTAATGCTTACACAACTTTTGAAGATGAAAGGTTGATCTCCATAATTGATACGGTGAGGAATCATGGAACATATTATGCGATCTATTATTTGAACAATGATCATGATCTGATTCAGAAACAATACAGTATTTTTCCCTATCCTTTTGACGGAGGGATGAACTTCGTTTCCAATATACCAACTAGTCCCTATGGATATACTAAGGAACAATTAGATATTCATATCAATAAAGCCATTAAAACAAGCGTTTTTAGTGATTATATTAAAAGAAATTACTATAAATTCTTACACGATAAGTTGTTTTACCTAAAGGGTTTTATAATTCAGCTTTTACTCTCGATTGAATTCTGTCTGATTATTTTTTATGCTGTTTTTAGGAATAAAATATTGTGGCAACGCCTGTTTATTACACTATGTATAACCGGAATGTTAGCTGTTTTTTTGATAGCTGGCTATGGACAAATGGATCGGATAATAATTCCTGTAGTTCCCTTGCTGATTGTTTTTGTATTTAAGTTTATTGATGTGTTGCTGCTAATTGTATTTCAAAAGAATTAGCAAGGTGATAATAGTACCCTTAATTGAATTTCATCGTTACTAGATAAGCTTATTCTGTTGGGACATTTCGTAAATACGATTTTAGATCAACTCTTTCACTTATAGCAGTAACGAGCGCTGTAATAATTCTTGTCGTCACGAGGTATACACTGGCGGTCTTTTGCACTTTGGCCCGCGTTGTAATAACGGTTACTGAAAGATGCCAAAGATAAGGCAGCAGATAGTCCTTTTAAAATTGAGAAAATGACTTTTCCGGCTGTCATCACCGTGGAAAAAGATAATCGTTATAGCTTGTTATTGCTCAGAAATAACTATAGCTTAATTAGGTTTTTCAGAACATTGTCGATCTTAGCTTCGTCAAAAGAGCCAGAAAAAATAACCTTACCAGATCTGTCTATTAATATTACAGAGGGATAGAAACTTACTCCATATTTTTCTGCAACGTTTTGTCCATTTACAGTAACCTTATAGTCTGGGTTGTTATTGGCAATAAAGTTGCGAATGTTTTCTTTACTATCATAAGGGTTAATTCCCAGAATATCCAATCCTTTTTCCTTATATTGTTGTTGTAGCTTGTTTAATTTCGATACTGCTTCTACACAATATCCACAATTTTTTATGAAAAACTCAAGTAACAGCACTTTGCTCTTTGAAGAACTCAATGAATAAATGTTATCATTGGAGATGTCTTTGATTTGAAAATCAGGCGCTTGAGTTCCGGTACTGATAAGAGATGTCTTTGTATTATTGTTTAATTTGAATTCTGGGAAATAACTAGAGTAATACCAGCCTTTCTCAGGCAAAATAAGTTCTTTTGTCGTAATATTAGTATAGGTAAGGGTTACTTCATCTTGTGAAAGGATATTTGTCCGTTTTAAAACAAAAGGCATTAAGGACTCCTGATCAATCAGCAGAGAATATTCCATATTAGCTTTTCCTCTTAGCTTTTGTATCCTCCCGAAGTTATCAATTGCAGCTTGTGACAGTGAAAAAGTTAAATTATAATAGAGTTTAGAATTTATTGTTGTATCGCTGACACTTTTTCGAAAATTATCATTTTTAAGAAGCAAGGGTAAGAAGCTGCGAAGGGTATAAATTGAATGATTGATAAAGCTCAACGAATTGAAAATGGACAGATCATTTCCGAGCATGTTTAAAACTTTATTTTTTTTATTCAATTCAAAATTTTCAACTCCGTTATAAATTATTTTACAATCATTGTTTTCAAAATAGTAACGACAATTTAATTTGCTGCTGGTATCCCGAAAATCGAAGTAGACATGTCCTTGATAGACGCTATAATTTTTGATCGATTTCTCGTTAACTATTCTTTTCTGATCATATTGAATCACTTGAAGAGGTTTTAAAGTTTCAATCACTTTTTTGACAACTGATTCTGCGTTGGGATGTCCCATGAGAATAGGGCAGACAAAAGCAAAAATGGTAGTAAGCAATAGGTTCGTGTATCTCATCTTATAAAAGTAAAAATCTATCTTCAATTACTACAAATTTTATATATCGTGAAAGCTTCTTTTTTTATTTCTAAAATATCGGGTGAGTTTATTTTTATTTCCTTTTTCAAAATCATTTTTGCACAAATTTTAGCCTGCCTGTAACTTCGGGTTTGATGGTATAGGTGCATAAGATAATATAATGGAGAGAATTTATGTGGCAACAGGTGATAAGCTTTCCAATATTTTTTTTCAGCTTCCATTGTATTATTGACACTCAAATGGCATTTGGCTAGAAGCATAAGGTCATCATATTTGGGAAACACACAGAGTCGGCCAATAGAGATAACTGAATTATACATTTTCAAGTCATACAGATTTCGCATATAAAAAGTAAGATATTTATCATTGTTTTTTAGGCTGGGGTAAAGCTTAGTCAGAAGCAATTGTGATTTTTGATATTTTCTGTTTTGATATAACTGTCCACTTACATTCCATAGGTGATACGATTGTATGTTTTCACAAACCCTTGGAAATATACTCACCGATGTTATAAATATTGTTGATAGGAGCAAAGCATATACATCCTTTTTAACTCTCAGCTTACCTGCATGACCTCTGTTCGAATCAATCAGGGCAAGAAGTATAAAGCAATATAAAATGAGTTCTATCAGAGAGAGAGAGTATGAGAATAAAGAAAAAATTAAAAGAGCAATAAGACTTCCAAAAGAGCCGTTGGCCAGAATTTCTCTACAGGTGCCCATACGAGCCACATGTGTGCCTGACTTCTTTAAAACTGAGTAAATAACAATGAAAAACAATATCAGTCCGATTAGTCCCGTTTCAGATGTTATTTGAAGTATTTCATTAAAAGCAGAGGTGACTTCACAAGAGAGTTTCTCCTCATATGCCCTATGGTTATTTTTGAAGTATTCTATTTGATAATTAGGATAGAGCACGCGGAATGAGTCTAATCCAGTACCAAAAAAGGGATTATCTGTAATAATGTTGCAAGAGATTTTCCATACAAGAAATCTCCCGGCTACCGAGTCCTTTCTTATGTTTATAAGAAAAAAAGCTGCAATTAGTATACCTGTAACGATTATGACAACGCCAACCAGATTTTTCACCTTCACTCTAAACAGTTTTTTTATCTGATCTGGCCTAAGTCCTATAAATAGAATGCTAGCTACAGAGGCAACAATGGCAGAACGTGAATTTGTAAGCGGAATTGTAATAACAATAAACAAGGTTGCAACTAAAGAATTATAAAGAAAGAACTTATAAAGGATGCTAAGATGGTTTAGTTTGTAGAGTCGTATAAAGCTGTAAAGTGAACATGGTAAAATACTTGCGATAAAACATGCGAAGGGGGCAGGATGGAAGAATGTGCTGGTTATTTTGAAACTATAATTAAAACTCTCAAAAATCCCGAAGCGTTGAAGCTGTGCAAAAATACAGCAGTAAGAGGCAATTACATAAATAGTATTGACAAGTATAAGTTGTCGGATTTTTGATATAGGGCTCCTATCAAACCAAATTGTACTCTTAACAGCGAAATATACGGTTCCTGCAAATAGAAAATAAAAGAGCTTTTTATTGTAATCAGAGAGGCTAAAATTAAAAATTATCAAATACACTAAAAGGGAAGCTATCGCAATATCTGTTAACGAGAAATAAGTTTCTTTTCTTGAAAATAACAACAGCGATCCTACTGTTATTAGGGAAATAAAATACAACCAGAAGAACTTTGCTTCGGTAACTCCAAAGGCCAGGTTCCGGGAGTAAACAACAGGCGTAAATAGGGCCAATATAATAAGAATAGGAATAGCAAATCGAAAAGCTAAATGTGTCGGCCCTTTAAAACCGTTGCCAGAGACTGTCATTGGATGGTGGATAGTATATTGATGCGGGATAGGTTGTTTTTTGAGTAGAGCAGATAGCGCGCCTTACCGATTATAGCATGTTCAGATATAGGGCCAAACATTCTCGAATCCTTCGATCTTAATCGATTATCTCCAAGCATAAAGTAATAGCTGTTTTTAAATTGATAACGTTTTCCCATTAGTTTCTGCAGGTTAATGTTTTTGCTTTCTTCAATGATAATCTCTTTGAAAACCTTTAGCAATTTATCATCTAAAGTAATCTCAAGGTTTTTCTTGGGGACGATATATGGCCCAAAGTTTCTTTCGGTCCATTTTTGTTTGTAATAATTAAAAATGAATATATTAAAATCATCAGGTGAAGAGGGCTGAGGACTGTTAATAACTGAGCCGGAAAATGCTATCAGTTTGTTGTTTATGTACACATCTCCATTGATTAACTGCACGGTATCACCTGGAAGGGCAACGCATCTTTTGATGAAGGTGTCGTTAAATTTTGAAAAGATCAGGATATCATTTTTTTTGAAGTTTTTATCAAACTTGTTTATTAGGATTTTGTCTCCATCCATCAATGTGTTACTCATCGAATAGGATTCGATCAAATAAACATCGTAAATGTATTTCCGTAATAGTAATACGGATAAAATCATGATAAAGAAATATAGAACGAGCCCTTTATTGCCTTTCATTGGTCTAATCGTAATTGCGTTTTAATATCAAATTCCTGCCTGAAAAGTAGACTTTTAAAATTTCGAGTATTCTAAAATCAGTCTCTTTTTATGTCGTCATTGCTAATCCCTCTCTTATTTTTCTTAATCAGCTCTTTTATTTTTCCAAAGCGCTGATTATAATTAACAGAGAAGGTTCTGTAGATATTTCTGTTCTTATCGTTCTGAATAAAATCAGGAGTA
>CBIHNR010000013.1:0-54531 GCA_966211215.1 uncultured Pedobacter sp. | reverse complement strand
TGAAGGCTGGCATTCCAGAAACCATCCGCACGCTGAATCGGAATCAATGCTTTCAGCATGTTTTTATAATCTTCCAGGTATTCGTTATAATGAGGGTCTGTTTTAGGAAGCATTTGCAAGGTGCGAACCAGGGCAGCTACAACCCAGCCATTTCCACGTGACCAGTAACAATCTTCTCCATTTGGTTCTTTGTATGGAGGTACAAAATCTTTATCTCTCCACCATAATTTATCTGCGGGATTTAACAAGCCATTTCCGCCGTGTTTATACTTGGAGAAAGCATATAAATCGTACATTTTACGGAAATACGAAGTATCGTTGTAAACCACACCTAAACGAGTGAAAACCGGCATAGCCATTTGAATTGCATCAATCCACGACCAATCATCAGCTTTTTCGCTCTTCACCATTAAATCCATAGAAGCTTTAATGTCCTTAATTCGCTCTTCCTTTTTATCAATCAGATACAGATCGATATACGTTTGGCCGCAAGTTTGATCATCCGCATTGCGTGTTTGAATGCCGTTACGCAAACCCCATTTATGTTTTTCGCCCCACTGAACTGCATAGTCGTAATATACTTTTCGATTTTTGGCTTTAGGGTCAACGCGATATAATTCCATTAATCCCTCGTAATAAACCCCTCTTGTCCAAATGTTACTAGGCCGCTCTCTATTGGTTACAATCGGTTTGCCTGCATCAGGCCATGCATTCATAAAATACTGGTTGGTTAAGCGCATTGCCTTCAGCACAGACTTCTTTTTCGGTAGTTTTTGCGCTTGCAAGGCCATAGCCGAAAATGAAACTAAGAGTAAGCAAACAGAGGCTTTAAGCCAAAAATGGTTCTTCATTATATGTTTATTTGGTGTGTTTATTTTCTTGATTGTTTAGTTAGGTAATGATTTAGAGATAGTCCCTGTATTCCTTTGATACCTTCGACTACACGGGCGGCATTCAGTTTTGCACCAGCTTCGATCGGGTGTGTATGGTCGGTTGTGTTAAAGTAAATTGATTTTACTTTTGCTTCGCCTTCCTTGTCGTAAACTTCGGCAATTAAAGTGTTCAGGTCGATAAAATAAGCGCCCGATTGCACCGCAGCTTCTTTTGCCCATTTTCCATAATCTTCCGTAGAACGTTTTACTTTACCTTCATTCCACTGATTTCGCGGGATTGGTGAACAAATTACCACAGTTGCGCCTTTGGCTTTAGCGTCTGCAACGAATTTACGCAGGTACCAGCCGTATGAATGTACCGTTTCCTGTTGTTTAGTAATTGGATTGTAGATATCCTTTACTTCATCGCCATTGCTTTTGATCGTTCCACGGGCACGGGCTGTATCATCCAGGGGGCTGCTATCGTTATGCCCAAATTGTATCATCAGATAATCGCCTTTTTTGATTTGAGGCAACACAGCTTCCCATCGGCCACGGTACATAAAAGTTCGGGTGCTTGTTCCGCCCAGCGCTTCGTTTTTAACGGTAATTCGCGTGGTATCAAAGTAATTATGGATGAAGCTCCCCCATCCCCATAAGCCACCATCACCTTTGCCCTTTCCATTTTTAACCGTCGAGTCGCCTATTAAAAATAAGGACGGCTTATCGGCTGGCTTCATAAGAATGAAAGAAGAAAACAGTACAACGGCAACTATTGAGCTCCACTTAAATATTCGATTCATGTGTATAGAATTGGTATAATTTATTTTTTTAAATATTTTTTTAGAGGGTTTTTCTTTTGCGCCCTAATGCCGTCAGCCACCGATTCTGCATTGATACGTGCACCTTCGGCTGTTGGGTGAGTGTGGTCTTTAATAAAAAAGGCTTTCACTTTTTCCTGGCCCCATTTGTCGTATTTATCGGCTGTTATGCCATTCAAATTGATAAAAGTGACGCCCTCTTGCTCTGCTACTTCTTTCGCCCATTTGCCAAAATCGTTATCAGCACGCAATACCTTACCATCCTTCCATTGGTTTCTCGGAATCATAGATAGTACAATTGGCGTTGCCCCCTTGGCTTTAGTTGCGCGAATAAAATTGCGGATATACCAGCCGTAGGTGTGTACAATTTCTTTGGTTCCGTCTTTCCAGGTAAGCTCTTTTGTTTCTTCGCCTGTACCACGCAACACTCCTCGGTATCCCGCTTTGCCGGTATCAGGCACTGCACCTTCATTATGCCCAAACTGCATCATTACAAAATCACCAGGCTTTAACATTGAGTCAACTTTAGCCCAGCGCTTCTCTTTGATAAAAGTTCGGGTGCTTCTGCCCGCCATAGCCTGGTTATTAATCGAAATCTTCGTAGTATCTAAAAATTCGCCTAAAAAAGTTCCCCAACCACGTTGATTTTCACCGAAGTTGCGTACTGTAGAATCGCCTATTAAATAGATGGCCGGTTTTTTATCTGCCTTAAACGCTATAAGAAGCAATACGGCAGCTGATACTGTTAAAAGATTTCTGAGTTTAAAAATTGATCTCATATTTTAATTGGCTATTTATTTTTTACTAGTGAATTACCGCCAGCTTTATTTAGTACGATATTCGGTTTTGGAGCTGGTTTCATGTCCTCGCCGATATAAAAACCTGGATGTGGGGGCTGATTATACGCCACGTTTTGCCAGGCAATTGCCATACGGTATTGAGGGTCGTGCATTAGGGTATATAACCTGTGCTGCGTGGGAATGGTTGTGGTGTAAATGCGGAGTTCTTTGTTATCTGCGCTGCGCATAATAAGCTCCTCGCGCCAATCGCCCAATATATCTGCACTTAAGGCCGGGGTTGATTTTGTTCCGTTGTTCGACTGGCATCCAACTGCCGTAAATATGGTGCCTTGTCTGTATTTATCTATCCGGTTATTATTTAACAACTCTCTGGTAAAATCGGCATCCCACCAAATTAAGAAATTTGTAGAGGAAGGCTGAGGGCCGATTGCTTTTCCCTTAAGATCCAATAAGCCATTCGAGCCCGAAAACCACATTTCGCCTCCGGGATTGTCGGCATCGATATTTCCGGCTACGCCGCGGCCCACGTCTTCGTCGTCATGCCCTGACCATAATACTTCGCCTGTTTTAGCATCATATAAGGCAGCGCCGGGCCCCTTAGTACCCTCCTCGATTTCATGCACTCCAAATACCTCTAAGCCTGGACGCGCCAGGTCAAAATCACTTACATGAAGCGCATCTCCATGGCGCAGGCCTGTAGAAAATAAGCCCTGCCCATTGTCGTCAACTACCATAGCTCCATATACAACTTCATCCTTTCCGTCGTTATCCACATCAGCTATGCTTAACCCATGATTTCCTTGCCCGGAGTAAGGGTTCTCGCCATCTTTAGAATCGAATACCCAACGGGTTGTTAATTTTCCATCGCGAAAATCCCAGGCTGCAATTACAGTGCGCCCGTAATAACCACGGCACATCAATACACTCGGCAACTTTCCATCTAAATAGGCAGCACCTGCCACAAAGCGGTCTACCCGATTACCGGTGTTGTCACTTCCGCCGTTTCCTCCATGCCCATTCCAACCATCTGTAGGATTACGGCTCGGAATGTAGTCTGTAGTAGCTAATGCTTCACCGGTACGGCCACTAAATACAGTAAAATACTCAGGGCCTTTTAGAATTTTCCCATATAAAGCACCGCTGTTGCGGTCAAGATTTCTGTAATCTTTGGTTGAGTCACCTATTACTTTTCCCTTTCCATCAATAGTGCCATCGGCGGTTTTGCAGGCAAATTCAGAAATACCATCGCCATCCATATCAATTACTATAAATTGGGTATAATGGGCGCCTTCGCGAATGTTCTTGCCGAGGTTGATTTCCCAAAGGAAAGTTCCATCTAGTTTATAAGCTTGAAAAATAGGAATACCTGATATACCAGGTGAAGGCGTGTCTATACTTCTTCCGGTTTGGTGAAGGATAACTTCGTATTCGCCATCACCATCCAAATCGCCAACCGAAGCATCATTAGGGGTGTAGCCTGCAGGGGTTTTAAGTGGAATTGATAAATATTGCCTTGCTGGTGCTTTTGCTGCAATCGTAAAGCTTTCGCTGACACCACCCTCTTTTCCACCAATGATAGGCCTTACAGAATAGGTATTTGAAACAGTGGTATCCACATTTGTGTCTACGTAGTTTGTACTGGCGGTTATAGGCTGTGAATTTAACTTGATGCTTTTTCTGACGCCGGCGGTTTTATACAAATTAAAAGAGATACTGTTTGGGTCTGTACCTAACATTCGCCAACCAATATATACTTTGCCATCGGGTTGCTTAATTGCGATAAGTCCACGGCCTAAGTTCTCCATAATGCGCTGCGAACGGGCAACAAAGTTTCCACAAAGCAGAAATGCTGCTAAACACAAAGCCCGGATACAATTTTCCAGCTGAGGTTTATAATTAAGTAAAAGGTTAGTCATTCAAGTGTGTGTTATGTTTATAATTCAAGTGTATTTGAACAGGCCGTACCCCCAATGCCTATCAATTTAATTCACTACGTTGTTTCGCCGGCGGGAACGGTTTATAAAGTGAAGCTACACACGCCTATTGATTCCTCCTTATTTGTAACGACATTTTTTCGAAGATTTACTGCATTGCCAGGGTTGAACATACTGAACAACAAGGTTAATATACTGATTACCTTTGGCTTAATATTGTTACTTCTGTTGGTTATTTTTAAAAATAAGCCACAAAAATGCGGATGCTAGTTTAGAAACTCTTGGCCTTTTATGCAACCTGTAGTATCCTGCGATATTTTTATTTCCACTAAACGGGGAAGGATTGTTGGGAAATTTTGGGGATGAAGTTCGCGCTCATTTTTCACATATCTGAACTAAAATTCTCACTTTTTTGCTATGCCCAACAATATTTAAGTGAAAAAAAACGCTCACATTCATTGATTTAATGAAATAAAGGTATTCAGCCAACCTATTGCTTAATTGATGGTATTGGTTTTGTTATTTGAGAACCAAACACCAATTGCATTTTTATTAATTAAGAAAGTTTAGGATATTCTTTATGTCTGTTAATATGGTAGAAGAGGAAAAGATCAATCTTACAATTTCTGAAAACCTACTGAAAAATCTTCAAGGTATGTTTTATAAACTTACCTCGCCCCCCAGCTTTACATTAATTTATGTAAGCCAGGGTTGCATTAGCCTTACAGGATACTCAGTAGAGGAATTGCTCTCTATCGACCTTGTTAATGTTATACATCCAGAGGACCGCGATAAGTTATTATCGATTTACAAACAGCCGGTCCAAAACTTGCAGTCAAATACGATGGAATACCGTATTATTTGCAAAGATGGAAGCGTGAAATGGGTAAAAGACGTTGCGAGTATTACGTATAACGATCAGGATGAGATACTGGATGTTGAAGGGTTTATTACAGATATCACTAAAGAAAAGGTAGAAAATCTGGCTGTAAAATCGCTTGAGAAACAACATGAAGGCTTACTAACTGAACTTACTCATAAATACAATGAGTTGATGCAGTTTAACTATATTGTTTCGCACAACTTGCGCTCGCCTATTGCCAACATTATCGGGCTTACGGAAATTATTAAGTTCCATTACGAAAATGAGGCTTCTGAAACTGGCGAACTGGTTAACTTTATTGCTGATTCTGCACAGTCAATAGATGCTATAATTCAAGACCTTAATCTGGTTTTATCATCGCGTAAGCCGATGAATGAAAAATTCGAATGGATAAACCTTGATGAGATTATTGCTTCGGTGAAAAATAATCTTAAAAAGCAGATAAAAGACAGCAATGCTGTTTTTAACATCTCGGTGCCCGAAGAGTTAAGCCACATTAAATCAATCAAGAGCTATATTCAGAGCATTTTTTATAACCTGATCAGCAACGCTATCAAATACAAAAAGGACGAGGTTGAGCCGGTGATTTCAATTTCTGCAAGTAAATGTGATGATACTTTAGTGCTTGAGGTGAAAGATGATGGTTTAGGGATGGACCTAAAGGTTATTGGCGATAAGCTCTTTGGACTTTATAAGAAATTCAATTTCGACAAGGAAGGCAGAGGCCTGGGACTCCACATGCCGAAAACGCAAATCGAATCGCTAGGTGGTAAAATTGAAGTTGAAAGCGAAATTAATAAAGGAACTACTTTCAGGGTGAGCATCCCTGTAATAGAATAGATTTTTTTTCAGTACATATTTTAATAGCAACAAATGTTCATTTAATGAGAAGCGGGTGAGGCTTCTCATTTTTTGTTTATAGCTACCAGAAGGCTGATGCTAATAATAATCCAAATACTGCTGAAATATTGTTTGCATAGAGGCCTGTGCATAACGTAGCAAAGCAGCCTCGTTTTTTAACTTCTCTGGCGCCCGGTAAATAACCTTCTTACTTATGTTATCAAAAGCCAAAGCCTCTTTATCTTGATCTACAAAGCCGAAGCCGCCGTCCCAGGCATAAAACGCGTGGCCTTTAACCGAAGGGTTTAAGAGGTCTTTACTCCAGCTATATTCTGTTGCATTTACATTCATTTGCCTCAATATTGTTGAAGCGATATCGACCTGACTTCCTACTTTACTTATTTTTTGCCCCCTGAATTCTGACTTAATCACTTCCCCGTAAAACAACAAAGGAATGCGGTAGCGGCGTGAATCGTGAATTTCAAACTCGTCGCGAGGAAGGCGATGCCCGTGGTCGGCTACAAATACAAACAAGGTGTTTTTATACCAGGGCTGCTTTTTAGCATCATTTATAAACGCCCCGATGCAAGAATCAGCATAGTAAGCAGTGCTTCTGAATTTATTTTGAACCTCTTCGCCTTTAAAATGTGGCGGTACAGGCAACTCGAAGGGCTCATGGTTTGTTAAACTCAACATAGCAGCCAAAAATGGCTTGTTTGCCGGCTTTACATCTTTTATCAACCTGCGGTACACTACTTCATCGTAAGCCCCCCATTTTGAGTTCATGTCTTTCGCTCCAAAATCGGCTTTATCCACTATCAAATCGCACTTATTAGTTAAAAAATACGACTTCATATTTGTGAACTGGCTTTCGCCCCCATAATAAAAAGCAGTTTGGTAGCCTTGCTGATGAAGTGTTTTGAAAATAGATGGCAGCTTGGAATGCTTATTTTCGTCTTTAATAATGCTCTGCCCTCCTTGCGAAGGGAATGCACTTAACACGGCAATAACACCCTTATCGGTTCGGTCCCCTGACGAGTAAATATTATCGAATAATAAACCCTCATCGATAAGCTTTTCCATTCGCGGATTGATTCCTTTTTCTCCGCCAAGGCTTTCAACCACATCTGCAGTATAGCTTTCCAGAAGAACTAAAACCACGTTTGGCCTTGTTGTAGTGAGCACTTGCACTGGTTTAGTATTCTCTGCCGGATAAAGTTCCTTTACTATAGCCTGGGCTTCTGGCTGTTTGAAATAGCTGAACTTTTGTTTTTTCGTTGAGAGGCTTCTTTCAACCGAACGCATCAGAGCCCATTCAGTATTAACCGCTGCATGGTTTAAAATTGGAGTTGCCGAATAATAAGACATGCTTTCGTTAATTGGCGACAATTGCCAGCCGCCGCGTATTAACAGGAAATTGAGCCCCAGCAACAGTAAGGAAAGTGGAACTTTAACCAGTAAAGAGCCTCGCTGCTCCACTTTGTATTTCTCGAGTCCTTTAAAAAGATAAAAACCAGTGAAAATTAAAATGGCTAAAATAGAAAATGAGATGAAAAGCGGGGATGAAACGCTGCTTGCAATGGCTTCTCCTGGCGAGTTAAACAGAAACTCGAAAGCCCTACTGTTAACCTTAGAGCCCCATTCGCGATAAATATTAAGATTAATAACGGATATAAGCGAACAAATCACGATTAGTGTCCTGATATATATACGAAATACCTTATTTGATAATTTTAACTTTTTAATGTTCCAAATGAGGACAAAACCAATTGCAGGCAAGGCTCCTAAATAACCCACCGTTGACGCATCTAACCTCAATCCGTATAAAAAGCCCTGTGATACTTCGGAAAAAGCACTTTTTTGAATCTTTTCTAAGAAAAAAAGCAAAAAAACAAGCCTTTCGATAAAAAAAAATGCCAACCAGTAAAAAAAGTATTTGGTAACAGCCCACAGGTTTGCTTGCATAATTTGAAATTGTACGGTAAAAATTTTGCAAAAGTAGTAGTTTTTAACCAGGCTTAGCTAATATTGGACTGTTTTCTGCATATATCTACTATGACACACTATGAAAAATATATATGTTTTATTATTAATTCTGCTTTCCGCATGCGGCAAAGTGGAATTCAGCCCGAATCAAAAATTTGACTCGGACACCCCAACGGAGCTCAATAAGCAAAATATTGACCGTCTGCTGGCAAATAAGCAGGACGATACTATACGATTTGTTTTGACCGGCGACACCCAGCGTGCTTACAGCCACTGCGAGGACATGGTTAGGTACGTAAACGGGCTAAAAGGCGTAGATTTCGTGCTACTCGATGGCGACATTTCTGATTTCGGGCTTTACCAGGAAATGGAATGGATTAACCGCATCTACTCCAAATTACAAATGCCGTATATCGCCATATTGGGCAACCACGATGTTGCAGCCAATGGCAAAAAGGTTTATAACCGGATGTATGGAGAGGAGAATTTTTGTTTCATATACGGTGGGATAAAATTT
The DNA here is from genome assembly GCA_966211215.1 of uncultured Pedobacter sp. Classification (GTDB taxonomy): domain Bacteria; phylum Bacteroidota; class Bacteroidia; order Sphingobacteriales; family Sphingobacteriaceae; genus Desertivirga. The sequence goes on along the minus strand of CBIHNR010000013.1, from coordinate 45,878 downwards.
GTTTGCCACGATTCAAACAGCCGTGAGTATAATTTCAATGGGTCGGTGCCCAATATCGACTGGCTGCGGAAGCAGTTTCTCCCTGAAGCGGGTGTAAGCGGCTATATCGCTGTATCTCATGTACCGGCTTTCACAACCGATTTTGATCCCAAACTTGTTGAGCCTTATGCAAGCGTTGTTACAAGTGCTAACAGATGTCTTGCTTCTTTAAGCGCACATGTGAATAATTCTGAAGTGAATTATCCTTTTGACGAACAGACCCCTTTCATTGTGGCTAATACTGTAGCTGAAAGGGAATTTTATGTAATTGATATTGTAAATGGAAAGTTATCATATAACCTTAAGAAATTTTAAAATCAATGCGTTTATCTTAATTATCCTATTTAGCTTCTGCCATACTTATACCAAAGCACAATTTTTGAAATCGCTGATACCTGAAGAAGCTGTCGCCCAATATGGCGGCAGTATTGGTTATGCGAGTGCTGGTTTTGGCTATAACTTTTTTAAAGAGGATAAAGGAAGCCTTGATTTTACCTACGGTTACGTGCCGGAATCGAAGGGTGGAAAACTGCATATCTTTGCGGGAAAGTTTTCATATAAACCTCTTAAAATAAAGGTGAAGGACTGGGCAAATATTTACCCCTTAAACCCCGGAGTCTTCGTATCGTACCATCCTGCTAAACAATTTGCAAAATGGAACAAATACCAGTATCCCAAGGGCTATTATTGGTGGTCCAAATCGATACGTTATCACGTATCCCTGAGTGCCGAGGCAAAAATAAAAATGGCACCCAATTCGAAAATTGAAGCCATTGGTATCTACTCAGAATTAAATACCAATGACTTATACCTTGTTAGCTGGTATAAAAACCAGGATAGTATGCCGTTTTCGGAGATTGTTAAACTTGGTTATGGCGTGAGGGTTTATTTTTAAATTTACACTTGCACAACCGTATGGAAATTAATTTTAGGCAATATTGCTTTTAGTGAAATGAAAAATCTAAAGGCATTATTAATGAAAGCTAAAGAACTTTCGCATGGCGAAGGCTCTGGCTTACAACACACCCTACATAATCTGATGTTCTATTCGCCAAAATTTCCGGCAAGGTTACATCAGCAACAATTATTGAGTGAAGCTGAATCGTTTAAAGTGTCCATTCATGACACTCATTTCGCTAAGCGGAATTTGGAGGTTAATTGTTTCAGGTGGGGAAATGGGAAGCGAAAAGTTCTTCTTACTCATGGTTGGGGCTCAAAGGCTGCTGATTTTTCTGAATTGATAAGTGCCTTAAGGGCTAATACAGAGTTTGAAATCATAGCTTTTGATGCTAGTGGCAATGGTTCTTCCGAAGGGGAGCTAAGCAACTTGCTACTTTTCGCCAAGGCGGTTGAAGCCATCGCTGCAAAATACGGTATTCCTGAAATTCTAATTGGACATTCCTTGGGTTGTATGGCAAATGCTCTCGCGATGCAGAGTTTTCCGGGAAAGGTTAAAATATTAGTGAGCCTTGCTCCGCTTATCAAATTGAAGGAAAATTTTAATGATACGCTTAATGCTGTGGGTGTTCCACTCAGTGTGCAGGATGTGTTTTTTGAGGAGTTTGCTAAAACCTTTAATACCCCGGCCGAGGATTTTACTCTATCTGCGCTTTACCAAAGCCAGCCCGAGCTTTTCCATCTTTTGGCTTTCGATGTAAGTGACAAAGTTTCGCCTGTTGAATATACCAGAGAATTTTTAGTCTCACACCCTGAAATTAAAGCGGTGGCTTTTGATGATATAGGGCATGAGAAAATGTTGAAAGATGTGAGGGTGATTGAAGAGGTTATGAAAGCGGTTTGTAGGTGAGGTTTTCGTAAGCAAACTGCTTGTATCAAGGTATGGGGTATTTAATAAGCTATCACTAACTTGAGCCAGAACAGTAGGATACAAGGGGCGATTGAAAGTGATGACAATTGATTGTCATCACTTTATAAGCGGATTTTATTATATGACTAGTTGGTGAAGTAATAAGAATCTAAGCCTCCGTTAGATCTGTAATCGTTACCTTGAAAGGTAAAAGTAGAATAATAGGCAGTTTCTAAAAGCACATCTTCAGAGAAATCATTGCCGATAAAAACCGACCCGGAGTAAACAACTTGTCCTGTTGGCAATAATGATTGGTCCATAACTTCGGTATTAATACCAACGAGCTCACTATTAACACCATAATTATTCAGCCAAATATAAAATTGCACTCCGCCAAGAGCCTCACCTGTTTGAAGCGAGTCTTGAGAGGGATAGTTCACTGTTAAAGAGTAATGTAGCATTCCTGTACCTGAATGATAAGTAAGTTGGGGAGGATTTGACAAATAGCTATTACTTTGGAAACTATTTGATGAACCCAAAAAAGCTAGGGTTTGCGATTTTGTCACTACGAAGGACAAGGCTAATACTAATAATAAAAATATTTTTTTCATTTTTTCTTTAGGTTTGAGTTATTTTCTCCGCTTAGCTCAAATATAAATTCAGAAAAAAACAAAGGCATCCTGAGGCATCCTGTTGACAACTCCTGGCGTAGCACAACTCTTGTGTTACTTTGACGGAAGCTCAGCTTCCAATTCCCCACCTACGGCATCTTCTTAAACCCTTCAGCTTTAACCTTCCATTTGCCATTTTTGGGGAAGCCCGGTGCAGCACCAACACTGCCATCCCAGCCACCAGCCATCATCGCGGTAGCAATCAGAACGCCTCCGTTTCCCGGAAGATAAATGCGCAAGCGGCCATCCTGGTAGTTATGTCCATTCGTCAGGTAAGTATTCGTTTTCACATTCATAAACAAGGCATCCAATGCCTTATCTGGTTTGCCAAGGCGGGCGGCAGTCATAGCCGTCATTGGGAAGTCCCAGCCCCAGGTATCAGGCCATTGCCAAACCTTCCACACCGTATCGAAAGTGCGTTGCATTGTTGGCTTATCCAATTTAGCGCCGGCAGGCACCATACCTAAAGCTCCCAAAACCGATGGATGGTCGCGAAGCCATTCTTCATTAGTGAAAGAATCAGGAGTGTTTTCTGTAGACAAATACACGCCATCTTTTTTAGGCAAGGGAGCTAGTTTTGCCAACACCTTATCCCACTCTGCATTGCGAGGTTCGCCTAAACGCTCCTTCCACTTTTGAGCAATACGTAGTGCCCAATCCCAGTAAGCCAGCTCGTATGTTGGGTTGTAAGTATCTTCGGCTTTAAAAACTTCTTGTGCCGGAATCAAGCCCTTTCCAAGATTATAGCGGTCTTTTGCTTTGTCGTATACGGTAAAAGATGCCATGAAATCCGCGGTGGCGTACACCAAATCCTTGTACTTATTTAAAATGGCTTTGTCCTGCTTATCGCGATAAGCCAATTCTGCCATGTAAATTAAATGTGGCTGTTGCCAGATAATGAATGCTCCAACCGAAGACGGAGCTTCGCGGCCTTCATTATCAGTCATTTTTTGCCAGCGGGCACCGGTGAAGCCCTGGCGTTGAGCGATCTGCTTTGCTCCATCATAAACTTTAAAATACCAATCCAGGCTTTTTTCCATCAAATCAACCCGATTCCATAATGCGTAATGGATTGCATGCCACCAGTGCATTTCAAGATGGGGCTTTCCAAACCAACTGTTAAATGTTAAACCGGTTTCTTGCGGAGGGTAGGAACCTGCACACTGAATTTTAGTTAAATATTGAGATAGAATAACCCTTCTTTCCAGCTCTTTAGCTCTCGGATCGGTACTGCCGGAAAAGTCTACCGCAGCGCCACTTTGCCAAAAAGATTTCCATTGTGTATTGCTGTTGCTTTTTACCTGTGCAAAATCTGGCAAAGCCGATGATTTCTCTGGGGTAAACAAGCAACTTAGCTCAAAAGTATCAGATCCTTTATCAGGCGTAACTTGAAAGTAATGAGGTGTTGACGTTGTCGAAATTCCGGATTTTCCGTTCCATCTCAAAGACGCGTAATAAGTAATCCCTTCTAGTTTATGCTCAACTGAAGCTCCGTTTTCGCTTTGCGCAGTAATTGAAGATTGGTGTTTGTGCGGATTTTTCCAGTTTACGGCTTCATCCAGGAACTCGGCTGTTGGATAAGGGAAACGCAACCTAAGCTTCAACCTACCCATTTCAATCAGTTTCGATTTTACCTGTACCGCAATCAAATCCTCATCCTGATGCCCTACGGTTACCACATCAACCGGAATATTTTCAACTGTGAAATGGCTGGTTAATTCACCTGTCCACATATTCAGCACTTGCTTGATGTTTTTTATATCAGCAAGCTTAGCCAGCGAACCATCGGCTTTATAAATGTCGAAACCCAAATTTCCTAATTGCAAACGGTGTGGGTTTTTGCGAAACCATTCTGAGGCATTACGGTTGCGCAGTGGTTGCGACCATTGTACCGCATAGGTAGACTTTTTGCCATTTAGGGTGTACTCTTTTAGCACTTCCTCAAACTTGTATCCAACGGTGTCTTTGAAACTGCCCCAGCCCCATTCTGACTGGGTACCTAAAGAAACACCTTTTGCATAATTTTCGGGGAAACTCTGTAAACCAGTTACATCTGCAGTGAAGGCAAACTTGCCATTGCCAAGCGATAAAGAAGATAGAGAGTCTGCTTTGGTTAGCACCACCGAATGCCTTTGCACCAATGCCTGACGGTTAATAGCTTGAGCCATAACCGTAACGGTCGAGAAAATGAGCACTAAGCCCGTTGATATTGTATGTTTAACCTTTATTGAGATCATTCTGAAAAGGATTTTTAATTTCTAATTATTGGTTTCAATCTAATTACTAGCCTGCACCGAAGAATCCACAATCGCATTTAAATATTGCTCCAACCTTGTGTAGTGCGATTTTTTAACCAGCAAATTCCTATCCTCCGCATTGGTTGGGTTTAAAGAATGTGTTTTTTCCCAGGTATCTGGCATCCCATCTGCATCTGTATCCGCAAGAGCTTTCAATTCTTCAATTTTAGGATGTCCGCCTGCTTCTGTCTCTGTCCAGAATACTTTACCTGCCTGGCCAAGGCTTCTTAAATAGCTTGCAAGCCTTCTGTCAATGGCATCGCGTTTCTGCGAAGCGCCTGCTTCATCCAACACTTTTGTATAGGCATCAGCGGCAGAGTGTACGGTTACTTTAACGGGAGATTCGTTTTGTCTTTTGGTAACAATGCTGGCTCCTTTAAAGGCAGAGTCGATAACCGGCTTACCATTCAAAATTCCGTCTTTATTTAAATCTACCATATTTCCCTGATGATAGACATGGTCTGTAGCTGTGAACATGCTTAAGTACGAACCAGAAGAATTAGGGCCTGCAATAAAATAGTTGTTAATTAAATCCTGATAATGGTGAGCAGAAGAATGCCCTCCTACAAAACCACTGCTTCCCCAGTTATAAACCACGTTATTGATATATTCAATTCCTGCCTTAGCTTTTGGATTACGGCTTTGATTATCAATCCAGAGGCAATGATGAATAGTTAAACGCTCCGGGCGCTCTAACAAAGCACCGAAGCGCTGGGGATCAATTGCCTCTCCAATGAGGCAATATTGTAAAGTAACATCTTTACTGCCCTGAATATGCAGGTTATCCCAACGCCCCCACTCTATTGACACGTGGTCAAAAATTACGTTCTGCACGCTGTCGGCTGTTACCGTGCAAGAACCTCTGGACATGTTGATGCTTCCGCGGAAGCGTATATACCTTACGATGATGTTCTTTTGCTTTGAAAAGGAAACTCCATTTCCATAGATGGAAATACCTTCGCCAGGAGCCGTTTGCCCTGCAATGGTGACGTTTGAAGCCACGTTGATTCGCGAACCGATTTTGATTACGCCGCTCAAGTCAAAAACTACTGTACGGTTTGGCTTGCTTACCGCGTCGCGAAATGAGCCTTGCCCACTGTCTTTAAGATGGGTAACGTGATATACTTCTCCCCCTCTTCCGCCGGTTGCATAAGCTCCATAGCCTTCGGCTCCTGGAAAAGCGAGTTGCTGGGCATTTGTGCTGAGAGAGAGACAGGATAATAGAAGCAAGAGACTAGAGGCTAGAGATTGAAGATTAGAGATTAGGCTGATCTTAAAAACGCCCAATGCGTTAATCTTCGTTGTTGTTTTAAAATCTAAGGGCATGTGTTTCGTATGTGTTTAGTTTATATCAGTTTATTGTCAAGCATCTAATCACCTTTGCAACGTCACTCCCATCAATCCAATCACCACATCATTCGCAAGAGCCTTCAGCCTTAACTCTTTTAATTCCTTTTGCGGGTTAAGAGGCAGGTCGAGGATAGTAGCTGCTCCACCATCTATGGCGAAGTTTGAATATCCTTTTATCGAACTGAAGCTTTTAAAATTGCGGGTGATCTCGCCGGGTATTAGGTATAAACGATAAGGCTTTGGAAAGTCTGTTGTAAAGGCAAAGCCATCCGTAAAATAATCCTGTTCTATAGGCCACCAGGTTTCCGGATTGCGCAAAGCGAGGCGTTCAAAAGTGCCATCCTTGTAATAAATGAGCACTTCGCCATTGTCAATACGGGTTTGCATTGGGTTGGTGGAGCCAGCCAAAAGCAAATAAGCATGGGAAGATTTTCCTTTCAAAGGAATACTTAAAGAATCCGGGTAATTATCCCATTGGGAAGTAAATGCAATATTCTTTGATGAGACCGGGCTTGCAATTGGAATTCCGTTTGGCAACCTGATTTCGTTTAAACCGGTAGCGGCTTTTCGCAAACCAGAGTCGTCAATATTTGCATCGATTAGTGGATAGCACCAATTACCAATGCCCTGCCAGGGAAGTTGCAAGGTTGGTCCTTTGGGGCGTGGTGATAAATACTTGTTTTTAAAGATATTGGTTACTGCATCGTTAAATGAGGCCGTCAAATCCACTTTCTGCCATTTGGCATCGCCAGCTGGCTTTACCGACCAGTTAATCACTTTGTGCTCTATTGCCTGCTTGCCATATTCCAGGCGAATAAGATTTGTCCCGGAACTTACAAAGGCTGCAGGTATCTGAACATTTAACTCGGCATTGGGCTCCAATTTTACTTCTCTGGAAAAAGCTTGTTTGCCTTTATTAAGGGTTAGCTTTCCATTGAATGCGCCGGCATTATTTTTCAATGTAAGGGTTATGCCTTCCCCAGTTTGTTCCTGGTCGGCGATGATTTCAACAGCTTTTAAAACCTTGAAATCAATTGGTTGCCACCAGGTAAAATCGCCTTGCTGAAGTTTTAAGAAAACTGTTTTATCGCCTTCAGTGGCTTTAATTGTTGCGCCTGATTTAGCATCCGCTATGCGTTCGTTTTCTAAAGCATCCTGCGGATCATATACTTCAAGCGCCCTTGCTTTGCCTAAATCAGGTTTAAATGCAACCTGATGTATTGCTTTTTGTGCTGCAAAGTTTGGCAGATCATTTCCTTCCCATACTATGGAAATCTCATATTTAGATGCTTTTGCCACTAAAAGTTCAATGATCGGGGCATCGACTGAATTGGTTGCCGGCTTCCAGTTGGCGCGTTGCCCATTTACTGTAACCGACTTGATTTTATCTTTTACCGCCCGCAATTGCAGTTTTAAATTCATTTGCTTACCGTACGACTGAGCTATCTGATAAGTATCGGTATTAGCATCTCTTTTAAAATCGAAAGTTATATCAGGGGTGCTTAGCGATGCGTATTTCCAGGGGGAAGGGAATCCGGGCTTAATCGTCAACGTATCCGCCAGGGCGTCTGGCTTTATGCCGTACAGGCCTTCCATTAAGGAACGTGCGGCCATTGCGATAGGATCTGCAAAATCTCGGTACAGTTCGCCACGAATTGCATCGTAATAAGAAAGCTGCTCAAAACCGCCGGGGCTCGAACTTAAATACATGCTTTCAACCATGATGCTTTCCCAAAGCTTGTAAGCTTCCTCCGGGCGGCCTCCCTGCCAGTAAGCAAGCGCCGTATGCAGCACCTCGGCTAGCGCAACGTTGTTAAGCGACCAATCGTAGGGTTGCCAATTGGTTGTAGAAAGGGTATAATACTTTTTATCCGGAAGTCCATTCGCCACAATTGGGATATGTGGAATTTGTGTATCGATGAAGCGCAAAGCCTGATAAGCCTGAAATGGGTTGGGAACATCTGAATCAATAGCATGATAAATAGTCCATAAACCGGCTGATGGGTGCAATAATTTTAAGCCCAGCAAATCTTTATATTCGGCATACCAGCCCAAATGCGGCATCCAGAGTTTTGATTGAATTGCTTTAAGAATCTTATCGGCTTCCTGCTGGTACGGGGCTGGATCTTCGCCCAATAGTTTAGCCAACTGAGCAGCTATTTTGTGCGAACGGTAGTTATAAGCCGACGAATGTGTTACTCCGCCACCACTGTATTGAAGGGCATCGCTTGCCCAAATGGCTGCATAAGCATCATATAAACCATCACCGTCGTTATCGAAATTGCGCTTCTCCCAGGCGAGGTGGCGCTTTATTACAGGCCACATTTCTTTAATGAAGGAAATATCGCCGGTGTAATAAAAATGGGTTAACATCTGGTCGAAGAAGACCAGGTTCATATCGTAATGGTGCGGCTTGCTGTTGTCGTTTGGATTACGGGAAATGTATCCGTTACTAAAAACAGATGTTCCCATCTTCTCCTGATGGCGGGCAAGGTGAAGTACGGTATCCATAACAACCGGCCCTTGTTCTGGATTTAAAACCTGCGATTTTGCATAGCTGCTAAAATGAAGCCTAGCCCTGTCATGCCAGCCCAATGCATCGGCCACATAAGCACCACGCCAGGCATTTAAGCGCATTCGCCAGGCAACGGCTCCATGCAAGTACGAAGGATTTTCCCAAATTCCATCGGCAGCAACCGAAAGTGCTCCCCCAAGTGTATTTATAAAATTGTCGGGAGTTTTAACTTTGATTCTGGCTGCCAGCGTTTGCCGTGCAACTTCTGCAGAATTGTAAACAGAAGCCAGTGCCTGATAATCTTTTGCTTTTTGCTCTTTTGGATTTTGAATTGAAAAAAACAGATCCTTTCCGGAAGACAAAGCTACAGTTGCATTAAGCACCGGCTGATTGCTTTGTGACGATTGCACCAGGCTTAAGGGCGATTTTAATTGTGCTGCATCGCCAATTTTGAGTTTTGCATTCGTTGGAAATATCCCTGCCAGTTGTTTCTTCTCTACAATACCTTGCTCTTTGGCTTTATTGGGAAAGTGCTGAATTTCATAGCGTTCTTCTTCTGATAAAGCTTTTCCCTTGCCATAGAATAGGTTAAACGTGCTTTTGGAAATCTGGAAGAGATTATCCGCACAGTACTCTGGTTTTAAATAAAATGAAGATTCCGGGTCGGCACCGATGTCGCCATCTCGGGAGAACTTTTTACCGGTAGCACCTCCAAATGCGCAAAGCAACTGAACATCCTTTTTATTGCCTTCGAAGGTTGTTTTCACAATGATTCCTTCTCCTCCGGCTAAAGCCAGGACGTTGAGTTTTAAGACTCCCCCGCCAAGAATAGGGTCTTTTATGGTGTAGAGCATAGAGCCGGGGCGATAACGGCTTTCGATAGTCTCCGCATCAATAATCCATTTGCTGGAATTGCCTGAAATTAGGCCAAATTTTAAGTTACCGCCCATTCCAGGCATGTAAAGCGCAAACTCCGGCAAATCTCCGGCTTCTACCCTAAAGGCTGTATTAGTGCCATACAAAGCCCTGTTGAAACGCTTTTTGCCATTAACCAATACAAAATCTTCGCCATCCGGGCGATAGTGAATGGCTCTTTCCTTTCCATGCCACAACCCTGCTGATGTTTGGGCTACAGCAACTTGCGACAATACCAAAGCGCCAATAAATGCAATGTTTTTTATCATTTTTAGAAGAGGGATCAGGTGTGAGGTGTCAGGTATGAGCGGCTAGCTATTAGCTTTTGAGCAGTTAGCCCTGAGCTGATAACTGACAGCTCATACCTGATAACTCATCAAATCTATTGCCTACTTAAAGTGTCTGGTAAAGCGGCTTCGAGGCCGTTAATTTTAACATTTTCGAACTTTAGGTTTTTCACGTAGTCGATTTGCATTGCCTTTTTCACGCCACGGATATTGCAGTTAATTAGTTTTAGGTTTTGCACCGGCGATGCTTTGTATGCCCTTACGTACAAGCCATAATTTCCGCCTTTGGCTACATCTAAATTTTCAACCCAAACGTTACGGATGGTTGGAATAAAGTTGCCTGGAGATTCATAAAACATATTACATGTAATTGCTGCATCCTTATAGGCTCCAACCTTTACATCTTTCATAAATATATTTTCGATAATGCCGCCACGAGATGAGCTGGTTTTTAAACGCAAAACGCGGTCGAGATTGGGGCTATCCATAATGCAGTTGATGGCGTAAATGTTGCGGGCTCCACCGGCAATTTCGCTTCCGATAACCACACCGCCATGGCCGTCTTTCATTTCGCAGCCTTCAATAATGTGGTTTTCTGCCGGACGGCCAATTCTTCTTCCATCTTCGTCGCGGCCAGATTTAATCGCAATACAATCATCGCCGGTATCGAAATAGCAATCTTTTATCAGTACGTTCTTGCAAGACTCCGGATCGCAGCCATCATTATTAGGGCCATGAGAAACGATTCGAACTTTTTCAACAATTACGTTTTCACACAGTACCGGATTGATAAACCACATCGGCGAGTTCACCATTTTAACATCCGCAATGCGAATATTTTTACAATTATAAGGCTGAATTAAATTAGGGCGCAAGTAATGGCCATCGCCAAAAACACGTTTTCTGGGATCAATCTCCTTATGCATCATTTCATGCAGGGCGTTTCGAGCCGGGGTTTGTTTTGGCATACCTTCTTTCCAGCCATAGGATTTACTTCCGTTCCAATTCCACCAGTTTTCGTTATCGGCATTGCCATCTAAAATTCCGTTACCGCTAACTGCGATATTTTCTTCGCCATAAGCATAAATAAGCGATGAATAGTTCATGCACTCCATGCCTTCCCAACGGGTGAAAACAATTGGGTAATCTTTCGGGTCGCGGCTGAAGAGGATCTTGGCGTTGTCTTCTAAATGCAGTTCCACATTGCTTTTCAGGTAAATTGCCCCAGTTAGGAAAGTCCCGGTGGGTACAATCACCCTTCCACCCCCACTGTTGTGGCAGGCTTCTATAGCCTTTTTAAAAGCTTCTGTGCTTTTCGTTTTACCATCGTTAACAGCTCCATAGTTGGTTATTAGAAAATCCTGTTTTTTAAACTGAGGTGCTTTAATCAGCTTACGTAATTGTACCATTTCTTTCAATGGTTCTGCCGATGACTTCCAAACCTTAGCCGGATTTGCCGTTGCACATACGAACAGGACGACCGCAAGCGCTGAAACAGTTAGTAAAATGGGATGCTTTTTTGAAAACATAATATTTAATTCTGAGTGTGTTTGCTATATTATTTTGAAAATAAAAGAAGATGCTGTGTTGTGTTTTCCGCCTTGCGCAGCTGTAAACAAGTAAGCTGGCTTGCCCTTAATAAATAAAATTTGAGGTCGTTCTAAACGGCCATAACGTTTTAAATGAGGCGGCGCAGGAGGTTCCTGTGCGTATTCTTTCAGGGCCTGATAAGCAATTAAAGGTTCGCTCCAGCTAAGGCCATCTTTTGAACCGATATGTAGGCCGACTTCATGATTATAAACGCCCATATCGCGGGCCAGCATATTGAATTTTCCTTTTTCGTGCCATACAAAGGCATCTTCAAATTGTTTATTACCGCCTTTTTTTGAATAATCAATTACCGGGTTGCCGGAATAGCGAACGTAGGGGCCTTCGAGTTTTTCGGCTATTGCCAGGCCGTACTTGCGGTTCCCCCGAATTACCGGATCGCTTGAATTATAGTAATCGTTATTGTTCCAGGATTTATAATAAAGCCAATATTGTCCGTTGGGATGCTTTAAGAAAGCCGGATTTGTGGTGCAATGGTCATCCCAGGCACCCTCGGGGCCTGCTTCCAACAAAGGCTTGTCCGGGCGCTGCCAGGGGCCGTTTAACGATTCGGCTGTTGCTAAACCTATTCTTTTGGTATTGGTTTTTCCGTTCGAATTGCCCATGTAAAACAGGCAATATTTGCCATCAACAAACTTAATGTGAGGATTGTGGCAGGAGGTTCCGTCCCAATAACCGGTGCCACGCGGCGCCAATACTACCTCCTTAAATTCGAAGGGAGACTCTGGCGTGTCAGCTACGGCATGCGCTATTTCTGAGCTGTTTATCCAACCTCCCATTCCTTTCTTTGCCACCCAACGCGAAAAGAAAACATGCACTTTTCCGTCTTCGCCCATAATAGGGCTGTTACACCAAACGTAATATCCGTCCATTTCCAAAGCACGGCCTTTCGGCTTTAGCCTTTTGGCAAAAGCCGAAAGGCTAAAGCCTGCATTTAATGCACCGAATGAAATATCGGGCAGCATTGCTGCTGCAGATAGCAGAAGAGTGTTTGAAATGAACTGCCTTCGTTGCATAAGTTGGTTATTTTTTTGGTGGGGTGTTATAAATGCTCAAGAGAGCTATTGTGTCCCCACATTCTCTTATATCTAATCAATCCTTTTGTGCCCTCAATTTTCTTTCTTTTTCTTTTCCATTCGATGAAAAGAAACAAAAATCTTGTGCCTTGCCGAGGTGCCTTTTCCGCACATTTCTCTGCGCAAATTCACTTATCAGCCGCACGGTGCTGCGCCGGCCTTTCCCTTTGCACAGCCCATCGCTTCGGAAAACCCGACAATGCACCTTCCTGATACACAGACCCGCTGATAAGTGAATTTTTACCCAGGCACTTCGCCAAGGCACCGCCTCTAAATCAACGTTTCTGCTTATGTCAAATACCTCCTGCAATCGCGTTAAACCCAAAGCTTGTTGGGAACGCTAGCTCTCGCGAAGGTAATTATCCTTGTACTTGTTTGCTCAGACTACAACTGATCTGCACTCGTACTATTTACTGCGCCAATATTTTTTGAGTCAGTAATTATTATCTTGCTTTTATCGATTGCCTGAATATTTACATTTTCCATTTTCCAGTTCTCGGCATTTTTAATTGAGCCTGCTGTTTTAGCGCTCATATTGATGTTTTTTAACTGGAAGTTTTTAAGTGGAAGCTCTGACAAACCGTCGGCGAAGATGGCTTTTCGGGCTTGGGTAACTTTAATATCAGAAATATAAATGTCTTTGAAAACCGGAATTCCATCTTCTGGCTTCACTTCCATTAACATCTTTTTCCAATGCTCGGGCACTTTGTTAATGTCATAGCCTGCCGGCAACGTTGAATAACTGTATGCAGGGTTCCAGTTGGGTGTAATTTCGAGGGCTACCCCTACATTACTCATCTGGATATTAGACAGATATATATCTTCTATTGTGCCGCCGCGATTTTTTGCCGATTTAAAACGCATGCCGACTTTGGTTCCGCTGGCTTTCAGGTTTTTAGCTATGATATGCCGCATCCCCCCTGAGGTTTCGCTGCCAAAAGTGATTAAACCTCCGCCTTTGCGGGAAACACAATCTTTAATTACGATGTATTCCGCTGGTTTATTAACTCGTAATCCATCCCAATCGCGGCCAGATTTAATGCAGAAATTATCATCATTGCAATCAATATCGCAGTTTTGTACCAACACCCAGGATGAAGAATCTATATCAATTCCATCTGTGCTTGGCCCATGTCCGCCAACATTGTTTTGAATGGTAATGCCATCAACCGTTACATAGGAAGAATAAAGCACATGTACCGTCCAGAAGCCAGCTTGTTGAAACGTTAGGCCTTTTACAGAAATATCTTCAGAACTAGTAATCAATAAAGTACGCGGGCGCTTTGCATCGTAGTCAACAATCCAGCGCAAACCTTTAGGCTCATATTCTTTTCTTAAATCCCAATAGGCATCCCAAAATGGCTTACCTTGTGCATTCACGGTGCCTTCGCCGCTAAGGCCCACATTTTTTTGCCCGATAATATTGATCAAAGCCGCCGGCCATTTCATTTCAATTCCAGCAACACGGGTATCAATTTCGGGATAGTCTTTTAAATCCTGGCTTCCTAAAAGTTCCACCCCTTTATCCAGGCGGATAAAGACATTTTTCTTCACAAACAATGAACCGGTTACATACTTGCCAGGGGCGAAGGTTACAAGGCCTCCACCTTTAGCAGAACACTCATCTATTGCTTTTTGAATGTATTTGGTATTTAAGGTTTTGCCATCGTTTACAGCACCATAGCTATTGGCTTTAAATATCGCTTTGCTTATTTTTTGATTCCTTGCTCCCACTTTAGCTGCCCAGGCGGGCTCTGCTGCCCTTAGGTTAAAAACAGCAATTTGTACCAGTAGAAGTATCAACACTAATCTCTTTCCTATCTTCATTATTTTGGATTTACTTGGTTTATTTCTGTTTACACAGATCATCTATTATTGTCTGTTTCGCCTTTCCAGCTATCTGTCCTAAAGGGCGAAGCTGGTAAACCGGATTGGTTAAATAACTCTGCGTGGGGCACGTATTTCCAGCCAAAACGCACCGCTACCGGGGCGCTTACCTCATCGCTCCACACTAGTACTTTATTTCCCTTAATTTCCGCTTTTGCGGGATGAAAGACCTGGTCGGCACCGGCGATGGTAAATTCTTTGAGGCTGCCATTTTTAGCAGCCAGGCCCTCTGCAAAATCAAATGAGATAAAGGCTTTGCCATCTTCTATCTTGATGGATTTATATAATGGGCCGGAATAAGCCAGATGCTTATTATAGGTTTTAGCAAGTGCCCAGAGCGCCAGGCGTTTGCCCACTGCCTCTTTGTTTCTTGGGTGGATATCTGCAGAATCGCCAACATCTGTAGTAACTACCATACCTGCTTTTTTAAGCGATTGGGAGCTCAGTAATTGTGCTTCCCTTATTTCGGCGTGTTGTGCTTTATGAGGGGCTATTTGCACAAAATAAAATGGGAATTCGGCATGCCAGTCTTTACGCCAGCTGCTTACCATTGCCGGAAATAGCTTGCGGTACTGATAGGCCCGCTCCATATTTGATTCTCCCTGGTACCACAACGCCCCTTTTATGGCAAAAGGAACCAAAGGAGCTATCATTGCATTGTACAGGTTAGACGGTGCTTTATTGCTGGTTTTAGTAAGAACTTCGCGAGGGCCCTGCACTTTTGCAATACCCGTTAATTTGCCATCGGCTACGTCTTTTTTCCATTGCTCTACGGCTAGCTTGTAAGCATCGGTAGCTTCTTTTGGATTTTCTGATTGTTTTTTAAAACGCTCTAATATCGGACGGAAATCTTCGTCAGATTCTAAAATCTCTTTTTTTGTCCAGGCTTCAACCGGGGTGCCTCCCCATGATGAATGGATAATGCCGACCGGTACATGCAACTGTTCTTCAATGTCTTTGGCAAAATAATAGGCAACGGCCGAAAAGTTAACGGCTGTTTTAGGGCTGCAAACTTCCCAGGTTCCTTTGCAATCTTTTTGTGGAGTATCGGCTACTTTCTGTTCTACGGTAAAAAAACGAATGTTAGGATGATTTGCAGCTGCAACTTCCTGCTCATAATTGATAACGCCTGTACGCCATCCGCCCAGTTTTTGTAAAGGGAAATTCATATTTGATTGCCCGGAGCACAGCCATACTTCTCCAAACAGGATATTGGCTAATTCCAACGTGTTGTCTTTCCCTGAAAACTTTACAGAGTACGGCCCGCCCGCTTTCAGGGTTTTAAGAGAGGCTGTCCATTTTCCATCGGCAGCTGCTACGGTAGTAATCTCCTTACTCCAGCTAGGTTTAATCGTTACCTTTTCGCCGGCATCAGCCCAGCCCCATAGGGCCACTTTTTCGTTTTGCTGCAATACCATATTATCAGCAAAAATTGCTGGCAGGACAATCTTGGCCTGAGCCTCGCCCACCAGCATAGAGGCAAAAATGTATAATAAGAAAAAAGGGGTCCTTTTCATTTGGTCACTGAAACAGGTTTATTAACGGTGCCAAGATTAGAAAAAAAACGCCGATGAAGCGTCATGTACAGACCTGTAATTCACGTAATTTCTTAGTTACGAAAAATCATCAAAATGTGCAAAACTTCACATTAAACACAGTTAAGTGCTAACTTCTTTACAATTGTAGCTTAGCTATATGATGAAAAAATTTTACTCTGTAACTTGGGGTCTAACTAATTAACTCCTATGAATTTACATTTCAATCAACAAGATTTTAACCACTTATTTGAGTTTTGGAGAAACACAAAAGGGTTGATGCTAAGCGCTCTTTTTACCGCTCATGCAAAAATTACCGGAGATGCCCTTAAAAGCATTTTGTGGGGTTACCGAAAATTGGAACTCACACCTGAAAACATCATGTTGAAAGGTTATTTTCAGGGGGTGGTTCCTTTACCCAACATGAGTGATAATCGGAAAATTGAATGGCATGACCCGGAAGTTAGAGGACTGGTTCCTATTGAGGATTTTAAAGCGCGAAAAAGCCTGATTCGTTTATTAAAAAAGAATTTGACAGCAGAAGGAGAAGACCGCTTTGAAGTTAAAATCAACCACAATTTTAAAAGGACAATTGAATGCTGTGCAATGCCTCGCAAAAACACTTCAAGAACCTGGATAAGCAAAGAATACATCAATGCGGCTCTTGAATTACATGAACTTGGAGTGGCACATAGCATTGAAACTTATCAGAATGGAGTGCTTGTAGGAGGCATTATTGGCTATGCCGTAAATGGCTATTTTGCAGATATAACGCTCTTCAACATTGTTGATAATGCCAGCCACGTTGGATATTACTATCTTCTTCATAAACTACGCGATGAAGGCTTTACGCTGCACGATTCTGGCTTTGGAGGAAATTGGTTTGAACAGTTTGGTGCTGTTGACACCCCCCGGACCGAATTCAAGAAACAGCTCGCTAAAGCTATATTGATGCCTGCCAAATTTTCGAACAACGTTCCAGAATTGAATTTCGACGCCCCTAAACTGATATCAAATACAACGCAACCAAGAGAAAAAATTGATTGCCGCCATTCAGTTTAACGTAACTAGTAGTTGAATTGCTGGCCCTGCCTTAGGCTAGGCCATGCTTGTTTCGATCTTGAATAGTTAATATAGGTGTTAAGCCCCTCGAGCCAGCAACTTTAAGAAATAGAAAAGGTATAGCTGCTCGAGGGGTACACATTTCCCACCAGCCTTTACAATCTATTTATAACTATATCGGTCAATTTTCCCTATAGTAAAAAAGCATATCAGGGAATAGGCCAGATCTCTTATTTCATTCCACTATCCCCTGTTTTTCAAAAAGATACCGACTTATCTAGTCTGAGGATACCTTACCTAAAACAATGATATTTCAACTGGAAATTATCTTTGCCGAAAAATTTTATCGGGGGAATTCCGTTCCTGGGCTAAAGCAAGAAAATTTACCGATAAGCAATTGGGCTTCCCGACAATCGGTAAAAACGGGGCATAAATGGTAACAGAACCAAAAAACATGGGAAAATACTTAACTCCAGCCCTAAAATCACCCAATTCTTGCATATGAAGAAAAAAACAGTCGCGAAATTATTAGTTAAAAGTTCCCATTAACCACACTTTGTTACAAGGGCTGGAACAACTGGGGCTGGGCTATATGAAGCAAATCATTAAGGCCGTAAATTTAAATACAATTTCACTAACATGAATTTACACCTCACCCAACTGGACTTTTCTCTCACATTCAACCAATTGTATGAGGTATGGCGAAACACAAAAGCCTTGATGTTGACAGCCTTGTTTGCCGCACACTCCAAGCTTACGGGCGGTGCACTGAAAAGCATTTTATGGAGTTATCGAACGTTTGAACTTACCCCAGAAAACATGATGTTGAAGGGCTATTTTCAAGGTGTGGTCCCTCTGCCCAAGGTATCGGACAATCGAAGAATTGAATGGCATGACCCGGAGTTCAGGGGCCTGATTCCGATTGCCGGCTTTAAAGCCCACAAAGACCTGATTCGTTTATTAAAGAAAAACTTAACTAGCAAAAGCACAGAGCGTTTTGAAGTAAAAATCGATCACAATTTTAAAAGAACTATTGAATGCTGCGCGATGCCTCGCAAAAAGACATCGAGAACCTGGCTAAGTAAAGAATATATCAATGCAGCCGTTGAATTGCATGAGCTTGGCATAGCCCATAGTATTGAGACTTATCGAAATGGCGTGTTAGTAGGTGGCGTTATCGGCTATGCCGTGAATAGCTATTTTGCCGATATTACTTTATTTCACATTGTTGATAACGCCAGCAAGATTGCCTATTACTATTTACTACATAAATTAAGAGATGAGGGCTTTACTTTGCATGATTCTGGCTTCGGGCAAAATTGGTTCCATCAATTTGGTGCAGTTGACACACCCCGTGCTGAGTTTAAACGCCAATTGGCAAAATCGCTAATAATGCCAACAAAATTTACCGAAAGTGTTCCAGAGCTGGATAACGCTTCAATCAAGCATTCAAAATTTGGAAATAAAGCTCCAGCACCAGTTTTTTAGCCTGGCCAGATGTATAGTTTGTGCTTACTTTAAGGTTTAGCGAACGCACAACGCCAATATTGTTTTGCTTTTGCAGTTTGTGGACAAAACTCAGCAAAGAATAATAATCGCCCTCAAAGTTAAGCCGCTGCACCTGGCTTTGCGCAGTATTCAATTCCGGTGCTGTTGCCGGAATTTCTACCAATTTCACGTTTTCTTTTTCGGCAAGGCTGGCAATTTGTGCAATGGCAGAACCGCGAAACAGGTTTGCTTTAAGGCTGTACTTACTCAGTACTTTATCAAGGCTGGAATTTCTTCGGTGTAAATAATCAGGCTGGTAATTAAGGTTCACTTTATTTAGCGAAGCCGAGAGGCTTTTATTAACCTGGTAAGCTTTCCAGGTCTTTTTAAAAGCAAACTGATAGCTAAAAATTAACAGTACAAAGAACAATACCAGCAGGAGGTATTCTTTCTTATTTCTGATTAGCTCTGGCATATTTTTAATATTTAACAACCACAATGAATTCGCCTGTCCCCGATTCGGGATTATAGGCATAACTTTCTAACTGCGCAGTGCCTACCCAAGTGCGCCCCTTTATATCCGTCAGCCAGTTATTTACAGGCACAATCCTGTTTGCATTACCTTTTATGCGAATGCTTCGCTCTGTAAAGATGGAAGCATTCGCACTTGTATCTGATGCTGCTTTATCAATAGGGTTAATCGCAATCTCATTCCAGCTGATTTCGCGTGGCAAGCCTTCTGCCAGTTGGCTAATGAGGTAGGCTTTGTTGATGCCACCATCCCATCCCAAAGATTTGAGCTGCAGCTCTTTGGTTTTTATTGTATTTTCCACCTCCAGATACTCCTGATAGCCATATTCGGTGCTGCTTACCTTTTTGCTGAGCTTTCTGTTGGACGATTCTAATGCAGAAAATACCAGAAGATTTACAAACAATGCCGCGAAAAAAAATATCAGCATGCGGATGCCCCAGGTTTTTATGTTGAGGTTGAAAATATAGTTGCTGTAAGCTGCATTAATGCCTGGCACCCTGGCTTCCACCACTTCAGCAAAATGGGCGAAAAACAGCTGAAACGCCACTGCGTAAGCAATCAATAACTGTTCGCCCAGAGGTTCGTTCTCCACCTTAAACGGGAAATCTGCACGGGCGGCAGGGTTGTAAGTATACGATTGCCAGCTTAAATCACTATTGCGCACAATGGTATGCCCGTCGAAAACCAGCACCTCGTTATACACATTTAGCTGAGGCAATATCATTTGCACCGGAAAGGGCCCAATGCTAAACATTACAACATTGTACCCCAGCATCTGGCATTGCCGTAGCCACCGGTCGGCTTCAGCCCTTCGTACAATAGAAACAAATGACGATAAGCCGGATACGAAATTCTGCACATAAAAATCATGGTAGTTTGCACCCGGAAAAAGCTGAGAAAACTGCAAAGGCGTAATTTCCATAATCCGCTCTACCTGCTTGGTAAGTACGGGTTTTCCAGACAGGTTTAAGGCAAGCGGAACTTTTTCGGACAAGTGAGCCCCCAAAGCCTCCAAAGATTTTAAGTCAGCAATTTTCTTTTCAAACTCAAGCGTATGCCGTTTACGCAGCACCTGGCATGCATGCACTACACAGTTATTATCGTCGATAATCTGTACACTCAATCCAATAACCCTATTTAATTTAATATGGTGATGCAACATGCCAGCAAACAATTATTGCGGTTAATACATAATGGTTGGTTTTATAAAAACAATGGTTACTACCTTGGAATTCAACTTTTCTTTACTGCTAAATATCCATTTCAACACCGGCACTCTTGACAGCACCGGCACCCCCGAAGATCCATCGGTTTTTTCGGCGCGCTCAAGCCCTCCCAAAACAATCATATCTTCATTCCGGGCTCGTATAATAGATTCGAATTTACTGTTTGATGTAGGAGGCGGCGCATTGTTGGATGGTATGCCAATAAAATCTGAAATATCAACCTTAATATTCAGCGTAACCTGGTCATCGCCAGAAACGATGGGCTTTATGTTAATTGCCAGGTTTGCATCCACCGGTACGTACTCGTCGGTAAAAATGTTTTGTGTTGAGCCAAGGGTAGGGAATACGTTTTGCCTTCGGATGAGGTAATAGCGCCTGGAACCAATGCTCAATGTAGCCGAATGCCCATTAAGCGTAGAGAGCTTGGGCACAGACCGCACCTCTACATTATTGTTTTCTTCGAGTGCACTTAACCCTACATAAAAATTAGGCGTTACCCTGCCCAGATTTACTGAGCTTATGTTACCCAGACGAGCTAAAAAGTCATTTATTGCCCTGGCCCCCAGCGTATAGTCAATGCCTGGCAATACTGTGCCACCCGTTTTTACACTGTCTGAAGTGCCGGCTTTAATTCCCGTTTTTACGCTGCGTACTTTGCGGATATCAACCAAATTAACTTCAATTAGCACCAAAGGGACCAGCTGGTCTAACTGTTTAATAAAAGCTTCTATCTCTTCTATCTGCGGCCTTGAGCCTGAAAGTAACAAAGTATTTTGCTCTCTGAATTCGCGTATTTCAATGCCTTTCTTCCACTCGTTCGGAATCATTGCCTGAATGGTATCTACACTGCGGTTTTGCAGCTGGATAACCCGGTTTGTCCTTAAACCTTCCAACCGTCGGTCGCCAATAAGGTAAACCCCGTTTTCCAGCTTGTAAGTGTAGTCTGTGCCTTGCAAAAGGGAGCTTAAAAAATTGTCGAAAGTGATGTTGCTTACCGTTGTGGAGATAGTGCCTTTAATATCAGAATACAAGAAAAAGCTCTTACTCAGTTCCTGCGAAGCTGCCCTTATCAAATCGGCAATGGATGCGTTAATAGCATCTACCGTAATAACCTTTTGCCCATTTACATTGCGGCTCGACAAGCTTACAGAGCCCTCTCCGTTAAGCTGCTTAAAGGTTTTGCGTACTGAAGTTTTCTTTTCAGGATTGATAAAAACTTCTTCGCCCTCTCTAAGGGCCTGAAATACAAATACATTTTCGCTGGTTTTAACTATGCCGATATTGTTTGAATAAGCAAGCTGCTCCAGCACGGTTTCGAAAGGCGCTTCGGTAAAAAAACCGTTGACCTTTTTACCAAATAAAGCCGATGGCACAATGATGTTTTTCCCGCTGATCTGGCTGATTTTCTTTGCCACATCCGGCAGTGAATCGTTGCTCAATTCAAGGCTAAGCTGGTCGGTGCCACTACTATAGGCTGCTTTAATCTCTTTGCTTAGCCGCCCCTGCCCTTCAATTGGCGAAATGGTCATGATAGTGCCTAAAAAACTAATATCCAGATTATATTCCTTTGCCAGAAATGTTAAAATATTAAGAGGTGTTTCGTTGTTGAAATTGGTATAGATTTTAAAATTCAGTTTGGGATCGATATTGATATTCAGCTTATTAGCCTGAGCCAGAGCTCTCAAAAATTCCTTTACGGGCACCCCGGTTACCGAAAGCTGTATTTTTTGGTTTAAACCTGGCACAGATGCCGAAAGCTGTACCAGGCGGCTGTGTATTAATTCAATCCTATCCTCCTGGGCATTCGCAGCTTGCCACGAGCAGCTAAAAAGAACAAATAAGAAAACAGGCACACAGAATATCAACGGCAAAGAAGCTATCATACGCGGCAAGCTTTGTTTTTTGCAGTTGGTGTGTAAGGCACCTGGTTGTTTCATGTTTAAGGTTTTAGTAGTTAAATAAAAGTGGATAAATCTCTTCCAACGAAGTATCGCCCGCCATAAACATCGAAAAAGCATTTTCTGCCATGGTTTTAATTCCCCGTGCCTTTAGCATTTCATCGATGTACATATTGCCATTTTTTATTTCGATGGCCAGCTCCTGGTCTATAGGAATTACCTCATATACCGCTTTTCGGCCATGGTAGCCTGTATAATGGCATTTTTCGCAGCCTACCGGGATAAAGTGTTTATCGGTTTCCTTATAAGGCTTAAAATGACGCGGATATAAGCCCGCATCAAAACCTTTCTGCTCTTTACAATGTGGGCAAAGCAGCCGGATAAGTCGCTGGGCTGCCGTTGTGTTTAATGTATTTGCCACCAAAAACGGCGGAATTCCCATATCAATTAATCGCGAAACTGTGCCCCAGGCAGAATTTGTATGAATAGTTGAAAGCACCAGGTGGCCGGTTAACGCTGCCCGGATCGCCATATTCGCAGTTTCTGTATCCCGAATCTCGCCCACCATAATCACATCCGGGTCTTGCCGTAAAAAGGTTCGCAGGGCGGCTGCAAAGCTTAAGCCAATAGCCTCTTTCAGCTGCACCTGGTTAATGCCCTCCAGCGTGTATTCTACCGGGTCTTCAATGGTTAAAATATTTCGGGTTTCTTTGTTCAGCAATTTTAAAGTGGCGTACAGAGTAGTGGTCTTTCCGGAGCCCGTTGGCCCGCTAAGCAAGATAATCCCGTTAGGGCGCCTAACTCCCTGCAAGTAATTTTCGAGGTCGAACTTTGAAAATCCCAGGTTGTTGAGGTCTATTTCAGTTGCATCGTTATTCAATAAGCGCAGAACCACTTTTTCGCCGTGCAAAGTTGGCAGAACCGAAACACGGATATCGAACTGTTTTTCCTCATGCTTAAAATTAATACGGCCGTCCTGAGGGAGGCGCTTTTCTGCAATATCAAGGTTGGAAAGTATCTTTATTTTATTGATGAGGGATGGATATTTCTCTCTTTCGAGCAGGTATCGTTCTACCATCAAGCCATCAATGCGAATGCGCACACGGCATTTATTTTCGTAGCTTTCTATGTGGATGTCGCTACTTTTTAAGTTTTTAGCTTCGCTGATTAGCGTTACCAGAAAATCATCTTCATCGTACTTATAATGCAGCTGGGCAGGGCTTGTCGAAGCATTTTCTTTGAGGTAGTATTTAGAAAGCAGACGGCTTATGTCTACCGCAGAAATAGGGTCGAGTGTGATATTCTGGCCCAATACAATCTCCAGCTCAGCCTGCAGATTACTTAGCTGGGCATTTTCGTCGCAAAACAGTACCAGGCTTTTTTCGTTTTTTGCTTTAGGCAAAACACGGTAGTGCCATGCCTGCTCCTTATTTACAAGGTGCAGGGTTTCGGTTAAAAGTACTATGTCTGCTACATGTTCCATAAGTTCAAATAGTCCATCCACCACCCATCGGTGCTTAAATCAAAACCATTTCCAAGCCAGGCGCCTATTAGCAGGCATACCAACAGTAGCGACTGAAGCCCTGCAAGTGGTATGTGTTTCTGGCTACTGCCTGAGGCCAGTTTCCAGAAGAGCCATGCCGCCAATACGAAAACCAGGCTAAGCAGATAAAAGGCTATAAAGCTTAAAACCGGCAGATAAAACGCAAGGCTCGCCAGAAAAAGCACATCGCCCCAGCCAAGCAATGCGATAGTTATGTTTACGGCATGCCGCGCTTTTATTGAGAAATAAACAGTGAGCATTACGAATTGCAGGGCTAAAAACAATAAGTTAATGCCTGTTGATAAAAGCATATCGTGTATGCTGGGCGCACCGTATAAGCGGCTAATGCAAAACAAAAGCACCAGGATGGGAAACCATAGGGCATATACCGAGCGCTGCCTAAAATCCTGGACAGCAATGCCCAGCAACACTAAAGTTATGCCTGCCTGAATTACCCACATATGCTACCAATTTCCCCTTGCTTAATCCCTGCTAAACCAACCTCAATCGGGGGTTACTTCACGTAAACTCTTATCCTGATTTATTTCCCAAACGTTAAAGGTTCCATTTCCGTTAAAATCAACAACCGCAGTAGCCCTGGCAATAAATGTATTACCGGTTGCCTGCACTATTTCAATGCGGTAGTTTGCACGTCCATCTTTACCGTCGGTGCTTAGTTTCTCCTGGACAAAACCTATTTCGTTTATATTATTGCTGTATTTCGAATTCTCGTAGAAAAAGTTCTTTTCCTGAGTATACACGTGTTCCAGCTGCACTTTTGCTTCGGTGGTTTTTGCTTTAGTTATTAAAGGAAGCAGGTTGGGCAATGCCAGCAATACCAGTATTCCGATAATAACCAATACCACTAAAATTTCCGTAAGTGTATAGCCCGAAAGCCTTTTCAGGAACATTGCTTTGTTATTTTTCATACAGTTAATTACCCTTAAATAAGAGCTATCCTGAGGCTATTGTTTGGTGCAGAATTAGCCTGAAAACAAAGCAATTGTAAAAAAACAGCACAGTATTGGTTTAC
The DNA here is from genome assembly GCA_966211215.1 of uncultured Pedobacter sp. Classification (GTDB taxonomy): domain Bacteria; phylum Bacteroidota; class Bacteroidia; order Sphingobacteriales; family Sphingobacteriaceae; genus Desertivirga. Next base: position 21,109 of record CBIHNR010000013.1, on the reverse strand, counting down.
AATTTAAAGTGTGGGCTTGATATTAAAATCTTGATTTTAATTGCCTAAATACTGTTTAATGAAGAATTTATCCTCGAATCCTCCGCAAGTATCTCTTTACATTCTTGCAACAGGTGAGCGAGAGGCCTTGTAACATCAATTGTTTATAACTTCACAAATCGGCCTCAAAATTGTTCCCATCGGGAGGATTCCTGGGTTCAGCGCTGATATGCTTTGTGCTAAAAACTATTGCTCATTTGAAACAGGGGCAAGTACATGGCAACAAGTATGATCCCAACCAACAAACCCAGAAAAATAATAATTAAAGGCTCCATTAAGCTGCTGATGGTTGAGGCTTTGTATTCAATTTCATCAATGTACTGACTCGAAATTTTTCCAAAGAAATAATCAAGCTGGTTGGTTTCCTCCCCCACTTTAATTAGCATAATCATTTTGGCGGGATAAATTTTGAACTGTTGGAGGCTCTGGTGCAAGGTTTTACCTTTTAATATGTCGTTCTCAATAACATTAAGAGAGGATTCAATCGGATAAAAACTTATCATTTTCTGCACCAGGCTAATAGCCTGAAGCAATGGCAGATGCGCATTAATCAACAATCGCATAGAATTACAAAAGCGGGCGAGGTATATTTTCTGCACCAGGGCTCCGGCTATTGGAGTTCTTAAAATCAAGGCCGACATTACACGCCGGGAGGTTTCTGTTTTTCTGGCTAAGAATAAGGCAATTCCGCAAAGCGATAGCATCAGAAAAAACGAAACAAAGCCCTGCTGCATCCATTCGGAAACCTTGATGATCTGTGCGGTGATCCAGGGCAGTTCTCCCCCAAAACGCTTAAAAACGTCGCCAAACATAGGTACCACAAATTTCAGCATGAAAAATACAGCCCCTAAAGAGGTTGCCATAACTATTAATGGATAAGTTACTGCCGCTATAATTTTGCGCCGCTGTTTAATTTTGTTTTGGTAATACTTTGCCAGATCTTGCAGCACCTCTATTATTTTACCACTTTCTTCGCCAATTTTTATACTGTAAACCTCATACAATGAAAACTTCCCGGTAAGGTTAACCGCATCAGAAAAACTATGGCCACTAACTACCAGGTTTTCAATTTGCTTAATAAGATTATGGCTGTTTGTTTTTTGCAGGCCTGCCGCTAAAAGGTCGAAGCTACTTTTAAGGTCGATGCCTGCCTGCAACAATGAACTTAGTTCCAGGTACAAGTTTTCTTTCTTTTTATCGCTTAGCTCCTTCTTTCCAAAAGATATCTCGCGAGTCATAAAATCGGCAAAGCCTTTATCTTCAAAATGGCTAAAAACCTGTTTAGGCTGTGGCTGGTATCTGCTTAAATCAATTGCGGGCATAAGCTTTTCTTTCAATTAGATTTGTTGAACTATAGTGTTTCTCGTAAGTATATTCGAAGGTTTGGGATTGATATTGAAGCCGTAGGTTAAGCTCGTCGACTATGGCTTTTTGAATATAAGGGCTGCTTCCATTAGCAGACACTGCATGAGCCAGGTTTGTTCCACTTTCTACCGCAGAACCTTCGAAAGCAAATTCTCTGTAAATCACGGCAAGTTTGAACGTATCGGCCACCGTAGCAGAGCGCCTTATAATTTCATCATCACCGAAATAGTAAATAATGTGGCTACTGTCTTTTTTTAACAACAGGGCATCACTTGCCAGCACTATTAACCGGGCATTGCTAAAATCGCGTTTTAGCACCTTGTCGAACAATAACAACGAGGCAATGCCTTCGTTTTTTTTGCTGAAATCGAGATAGCTTTTGCCCATTATAGTGAAAACCGTATAGCTCATCATCACAACAATACCAGCAACGATCATAGCGATGGTGACCTCCATGATTGTAAAAGCCTTGATTGCAGGTGATATTTTTTTACTCATTGGCATAAACAACTTTGCGTATTTCGGCAAGCTTACCCTGGTTTTCGTCTAAAGCTACCAGGTGTACTTCTTTCAAATTCGGCTGATTATTATAGATCAAAACCTCTTTTTTTATGATCAGCCCCTGATGGGTAAATGTTTTGTTTCCCAGCTGTGTTGATGCGCTGCTTTGCTTAAGCAACTGGCTTAGTACTGATTTAGCATACACACTTTTTACAGAAACTGATGACTTTAAAACATTGCTGTAAATGGTTATGCCCATGGAAAAAACCGCTACCACAATAACCATGGCAACTACCACTTCGATAAGCGATGAGCCATCCACTTTTTTTAATATGAGTCCAGCCATTGCAGTACCTTTCTTTTTTTAGATGCATGCCAAAACAATGAACTGGTGAGGTAATAGGGCGATAAGCTGGGGGCATCAATCTGAGTGTCTACCAGATAGTTTTCATAGAGGGTGGCATCGGCTTCGAAAACTACTTTATTGGCAGACAGGCTGCCGTTGATGCGAGCCCCCTGCTTAAAACGCACCATTCCTTTGGCAAAAACCTGCCCTTTAACGGTAACATCTTTTTCTATATCAATTAGTGTTTGCCCATCGGTTTCTTCTTTTTGCCAGGACAGTAGAATGCCATTTACCACCGAGCCGCTATCTATGCGGATACGTGGCTGAACGTTGCCCGTTTTAAAGTTGAGCACCGCCAAACTTGAAGGGTAATCAAAGTGGCAATTGGGAGCTGCAACAATCGAATCGAGCGCAAACAACTGGCAGCGGCCCTTAAAACCAGGCCCAAGCTTTATAGACCTGGCAAATACCAGTACGTTATCCAGCTCTGCCGAGCTATCAATTCTAATTTCGTTTTCGGCATATAAAATGATGTTCCCCCGAAGCCTTATGTTGTTTAGGTTATATACCCGTTTTTTAAAATAATAGGATTTTACGGCCCGATTGAAGGAGGCTTGAATATTGTGATTTGCCAGAATAGTATCGGCATTATACCGCTTGTTCCTTATCGTTTCAAAATACTTTAAACCCTGGGCAGCCAGTTCCGGAAGCTTATTCTTGCTGGTTTTGATATTGCCGTTCACAAAGTTTTTCCCACCCTCGTATTTTTTGCCATCTACATAAGCCTCTGCTACGCCCACTTTGGGCAGGTAAGCATTTCCGCGGATACGAGTGCTCCCCCCAACAAATAATGGCCGCTGCTGGTCGATTAAGTATAGCGCTGCCCATTTCTCAGGATCGGGTTGATAACCAATGGAAAAGCTCTTATACAAGGTATCCTGTTGTTTAAAGGCTTTCACCAGGGCTAAATCAAACAAGCCCCAGGGAATGGTTTTAAGCGAGATGGAATCATCCCGGTTATTATACAAACTCAATACATGTTCTTGCCGGTACCTCAGCGGATCATCAGCCAGAAGGAGAGTTATACCCGATTCGAGGTTGTTTTGAAGGGCATCCATGCGGTTTTTCTGCATGTATTGCAACTTATAGTAACTGCCCGCCACAATAAGCGACGAACAAATTACTGCTATAACCAGGGAAATAATTATAACGATATACAATGCAGATGCCTTCTGCTTATGAAAAAAGTTAAACTTTGGGGCTTTTTGCTGCTGCAGTTTTTTTTCGTCGTTATTATGCGTGCCCGAAACTGAGGGCTTTTCCTCTTTAGGTGCCTTTTTAAAGAGCTTGCTCCAGAACCCCAGGCTTGGCGGCCCGGCTTCAGGCTGCCCTTTTCGATAAGTCATTAACTCTGCCTGGCCATTACTGGTGTTGTATATTCTGCGCAAGCCATGCAGTTTGCCATCTCTGTAAAAACCATCTTCTTTTAGTTTTCCAGCAGTATCGTAGTAAAAGTAGGCGCCATCCTGTAGCCCATTTTTCCAGCAAACCACGTCCAAAAGCTTTCCGCCCGGCTGCCAGCTTTTCCAGATTCCATTTTTTAATCCTTTTTTAAATGAGCCCTGCGCCATTAATTCTTTGTTGCGAAAAAACTCTTCGTAATAACCATTTAGCAGCTTTCCGCTAAAGCCGCCCTGTGTTACTTCTATTTCATTTGGCCGGTACCAGTAATAAAGGCGTTCGTTATAAATCTGTTTTACAGGTTTTGCCGGTTTAATTTCCGCTTGCACAATTTTATCATCCTGCACAAGCCTCACCTTGTAAAAGCCTTCGTTCGGCAGTATCTGCGCAGGTAATATTTTGGCAAGCAATATCATAGTTAGGTAGATGGCAATGTTCTTCATTCGACAAATTTTAAAAGCAATGAGCCATCGAGTGCTGCAAGGCTAGCTTTGCACAGGCTGGCAGTTCTTTAACTATTCGCGGGCAGACAAGGCGATATATGAGATATTGCCTTTATAGGCAACTTTAACCGAGTCCTTTAAGTTTTTAAGCAACTTAACCTCTTCGGCAACTTCGCCTTCGGCTATAAGCAGGTCTTTGCCTTTTAAATTGAGCATTGAAAGCACTTTCCTCGATCCGGGAATTTGAATGTATCCCGAATAGGTAATTAAAATTGGGGCGGGGCGTTTTCTTTCAGCTCGAACAGCGAACCTGCGCGGAGATGCTTCTACTTTTTCCACGACGGTTCTGGCATTGCTAAGCCTAAATGGGTCCCCGTGACTAAGGTTTAACGTTACTGTATCTATTAGCGAATAATTTTCAAACTCGGCCTTAGCCTGAACATCCGAGCCGAAGGCCTGGTATCCCTCGTCACCCCAGGATTTGAACACACGAAAAAAAACTGTGCCCCAGACAATTGCAACCAGCGCTATAAGCGTGTACACTTGCGGCCGGTTGTATAAATCTGATTTCGGCATAGTATTTTCTTTTTGAATTAATTATCTTTTATGGTGAAGCTCCAAGGCTGCGAAAATGAACTTTTACTGCTTTCATTTTCAGCCCGCACCCGCCATTGGTACTGCCCAGGCTCCATCGACTGGGTAAAACGGTTAGTGCTTATTAAGGTATCCAGAACCAATTGTCCAATCGAATCAAACGAGGGGCTCACAACCTGCAGGCGGTATTTAAGGGCATCTTCAACCGGCTCAAACCAAAAGCTTGTTCCGGGCCTGTTTGTTTGATAATTATTTGCCGGAGCCAGCAACGTTACATTTCGCTTAGCCACCGAGGGCTCAATTATTTCGGTGCAGGATGATAAACCTGACGCTAAGCACATAATCATTAAAAAAGATAAACCCGCTTTCTTCCTCATTCCTTGCATTGCTAATAATTATCTACTTTCCTGCTGCTTCATCGCCATTTGTTTCCCGTGGCTTTCTTTTAACAGGGACTTTAAGTCTTGCGCTACATCATTCGGCTTCCAGATGGTATTTTCGTAGACTCTGGCCAATTGTGCGGCTGCGCTGAAAATATACAACTGCGACCCGTGGTTGTTTACCATGCCTTTACCATAATTTACAAGTACACCCATGGTTTTTACCAGGCTGGCATATTGTTTTTCATCCACTACCAGAAACTTAAAATTCTTATCAAAATCTGCACCTCTGCCCTCCCCGTAGCTTTTTATCACCGAGGGACTATCAAAATTGGGCTCGTAGGTTATGGCCAGCATTGATACTTTTTCTGCTAAACCCTGTTTTCTTAGTTCTTGTTTGAGGGCAGAAAAATTGCCCACGTTGGCCGAGCATTTGTTAGGATTATCGCAACGGGAATAAAAAAAAGTGATAATAAAAGGCTGGCCCACAATATCAGCCAGCTGAAATGGTTCGCCATCTTGTGCTAGCGCCTTGAAGTTTTTTAAGGGTTTGGGCCGTTTTGTTTCGGCAATAAAAGCATTTTTCGGGTTGGGCATAGCTGAAACCGGACTGCAAACGGCTACGTTGCTGCCCAGTAAGGTTTCTGTTAGTTTGCTATTAATGCTCTCTATAGCTGCTTTGGCTTTAAGCACCAAAGCATGATTTGAAGAAAAGAACGTTCCCGACCGGGCTTCGCTGATTTGCCGTAATCCCCTTGTTGCCGTTTCTACATCGGCTTTGCCAATTTTTGAGAGGGCGTTAATGATTTCGAGGCGTACACTGGTTGGATTTTTCAAGGGCCAAACATTGCCATAGGTGTCCAGCCCAACATAGTCATCTTTGTAAGTTTCGTCCAGGTATTGAGTTAAAAGGGGAATTAAGGCAGCCCTTTGCTCCTGCGATTCGAAACCTGCCGCCACCCTGGCAGCCGCAGCCACAAGGTAGGGGTGGTAACCGAAAGACAGTTCGCCTTTTACAATGGCAAATACTCTTTCGTTAACTCCTATTTTACTTAGCGAGGCCAGCATATAACCTCTAAGCCGTTCAACTTCTTTAGGGCCTCTGCCCTCATACAGCGCGTTATCTTCCCTTAATTTAGACGCTACAAGATTAACCACTTCCGGTGAGGATGCGCCAGAGGCTACAAATACATCAATCATAGACGCAACCGCAGCGCCTTCGGTTTTTCCGCTGGCATTTTTAAAAGCCTTTATTGCTGCCGTTAGCCTGGTTCCATTCCCCCTGCCCGAATTAAGTGGCGCTGCTGTTAAAATGCTTACAAACAAGCAGAAGCATAGTAAGCACAACAACACAAAAAACTTCCGATTCCAATTCCCTGGCTCAAACATATTCTTCTACATTCTAGATTTCACATCATTTATATACAAATCGGTGGCTTTACGAATAGATGGTAAAGGGCTGTTTTTGAGCGTCTCAACATTTTTTTCGAAATTATCGCCAATAATTCGTTTTTGATTCGATTTTCGCCTAAGCGTTTCCATCACAATAGCTGTAGCCCTTAGGCCTTCGGGCTCATTGGGGTCGATGATCATGTTTTCTACCAGTGATGCAAATTCTTTTGGATAATTAGAATTCAGGGTAGACAGTACTACTGTCCTTAAATCTTCTGGCTGTTTTTTGTCTTTAAGCAATGAGATGATTGTATTTTTTGCCGGAGCATAATTGCCGCATAGAATAATGGCTTCTACCTTAGATTCCTTGTTGGGCGGATTTTGCAAGATCTTATAAGCAGTTGGCAAATAGTCCCCTTTGGGATTTAAAGCTAAAAGCCTTAAGCACTCTACTGTAGGCAACAAATCGGTTCTGCTCTGCTCCAGTTGCTCTACCAGTAAACTTTGGGCAAAGCTGTCGTTATGGTCCATTAGAAATGAAAAGGCAAACTGGCGGAAACGCAATTCCGGGTCGCGACAAACATTGCGAAGGGCAGCGGTTAATTCCTGCCTTTTGCTAAACGTAGCAAAGCCCGAGAATGTTAAATTGCTAAGAGCATTTAGTGTTTCATTTCTAAGTTCCTTTGGTGTTTGTGTATCTTGAATCCATTGAATGAGGCTATTTCCAAGGGTTTCATCATCGGGTACATACACAAAAATTTTGCTAAGCGCAACAGCCCTCAGTTGGGCACTCTCACTGTTATTTAAAACTATTGCCTTAGCCTTTTGAACCTGCTGTGCATCGTATATGAACGGATATTTTATTGCCGCATTTATTCTGGACTGCAGGTCGAGCTGAGGATTTAAAAACTGGGTTATAGCCTTATAGGTATCCGCCTTAAAGGCTTCGATTTCCCGGACCAGTTGATCTTTGGCTACATTCTGCCCAACACAGACGGTGCAGACAAACTGTAACGCTATTATATATAGTAGTGTCTTCATAAGTGTAGAGAATTAAGAGTTTGAGCTGTTAGCTTTGAGCGATTAGCCCGTAAGCTTTGAGCTAACAGCTAATCGCTAACAGGCTAATAGCTCTATTATTGAAACGGCACATCGTCATAGCAATAGCCCATTCCACTATTCACTGTTGATATCATTCGGTTATTTCTATAATCAATTACGTTTAGAGGCCTTGGTATATTAACAGGCGAGCTCATTGACAAAGCGTCGGGAACAGGGCCGCCTGGAGCTGTAGTAGGACGGTTATTTATCAGGACTGTGCCTGTTCCGGTATAAGTTCCGGTAACTCCGTTCCAGGGCCACATGGTATCATTAAGGTAATGCCCAATGTGGATAGTTCCACTATTAGGGAATGAGCCCTGAGGCGAATAACTCGAACTATTATTGGATTCGAACCTGTTATTAATCCATTGCCATCTAGCCCATAGGCGGTCTACATTTCCATGGATGAAAAAGAAAATCGGATCTTTTACAGATGAGCCCACGGTTTTAATCCAATCGCCAACCAGATCGCCAGTTTGGTTATGTACATGGTTATGCGGACTGGATTCCATCGCCCTGAAAGCTGAGTATGTTGTTCCCAGAGCTAATGTAGCGGTTTCGTCAATCCAGCTTGATTTCGTTTCGGGCGGATTCTGGTTGTTGCCGAATGAGGTGGTACGCCTTATTCCGGGGCCTCCCACTACATTCCATGCCACAAGCGGATTGGTAGAATTGAGCCCTACAAATGCCGTTGACGTCGAAGTTGGCCGTGCCCCTAAAAAGTCTCTTGAAAGAAGGTTCGGAGCAGCCACATCAAAACGCCAGTAAGGTAAAGCAACGGCGGGGTCTACGGCTTGCAATTTTCTTTCAAACGTTAACATAAAAGCGCGGTGCCATGCCAAAAATCCGGGGCCGTTATGCGCTTCGGGGTTGGCAGCTTCCATGTGTATATCATTCAGTACTGCATAATCGTTAAAAGTGTTATTAAGGGTAGATAAGGCATTCAAGAATCTCCCTCGCTCTTCTACGCTGATAGTATTAGCATTTTTTCGCACCCTAACCATTAGGGGCTCTCGGGTAAGAATGGCGCCATCGTTAGTAGTAACAGATGTTTGGGTAATTACCGGCTCTGTGCCGGGAGTTACAGTAGTGTGGGTTGTAGCTGTAATAACTGTATCTCTAACCCTAAGTATTGTTCCTCTAATGGTAGTACGGGTAACAGAGTCTGACAAGGCCACAGTAGTTTTGGTAGTAGGCGAGGTTATAAGCGTGTCTCGCACGGTAATCACCGTATCATGCACTACCGTTGTTGTAGTTTGTGGAGTACCGGCCTCAAGGGTATCGCTTACTATCGTTGTTTGAGTACCGGCCTTTATCACTTCGATAATCGCATCTTTATCGCGGATACTTGGATTTCCGTACCTGCCGGCTACGTAAAAGTTAACCCAGGTACCGGTATTGGGTAGTGAAAGATTAAGCGTTGTATTGGTTGCCGTAGAATTATAAGCCAGGCTATTGCTTGCAAAGTTAACAAGGCCTGTTGCACCCGTCATATTTCGCAAAGTGACTGCAACCGGACTTGAAAAACTGGTATAGTTTACCAAACGTATTCTGCAAGACGTTGGCGACCAGGTTACGTAATCGTCGAGAGTTGAGATAGAATTGTTTACCTGCATCTCAATAACTGGCAAGCTAGATGGTAACGGACTTGTTGAAACTACCATGAGCCCTTTTCGAGTTAGTACAGATGGGTTACTTGACGAACGGTTGTCAATCACCTCAATTATAGCATCCTTATCGCGCACGCTGAAAACAGATGAGGCTCTGATAAAGAAATTAGTTGCACTGTTGGTTCTGCTTACGGTAAGGTTTAAGGTATTCGTTCCGGAGCCGGAGCCCGTAGCAGAAAATAAGACCTGCCCGGCTGGCGCCGAGGGGATGTTTCTCAATGTAAGAGCAATATCGCTTGAAAAGCTGGCTCCATTAGTCAGCCTGATATTGCATGGGATGTAGGAGGTACCTACATAGTCGTCTTTAGCGCTTGCTGTGTTATTAATGCGTATTTCTATTACTGGAATTACCTGCCCATACGAGGTAAAAACTAGAAAAAGGCAAGCAAGCAAGCTTAACATACGCTTATTCATGACGTTCTTTTTAAATTTTTTTTTCATATGATGATGTTAGGTAGTAAAGGAGGACGTTTGAGAACATAAGCCACAACGGTAGTGCCGGGCATACTTTCACTCATCTAAAATTAAACATTACTAGAGCCTAAAACCAATGTATTTAGAAACTGGAAAGTGCTTTTCTCATCTGGCACGAAGCTTTACAATTTGAAATTTTTAATACTATCCCGTACTTAAAATAGGTTGAAATAGTATAATAATACCTCACCTTAAAACTTAAACTATTGATTAAAAAACCCGAAATCAGGTAACGTAAAACCCTAAAAACAGCATTTTTATGGATATGTGACTAAATTTCTTGTCTGCGGGAGTCAAGCAAAAATGTAGGATTTTGGCCAAACCATTTTTAAACTAATAAAACCTGCGATTGTTAAGCTGGTACCTACCAATTTTTTACCAAAAACAAAACCTGCTATGAAAAATTTTAAAGTTTCATTAAACAGGCAAGCGTTATTAGTAACGTTTGTACTGGCATTATTATGCAGGCCAGCAATGGCTCAGGATCATCGAATGAAGATGCCTAAAAAAGCCACCACGCATGTTATGGTGAACTCAGCTGACCTCAAATGGATGGATGGCCCGGATGCAATTCCCGCCGGTGCCAAATTCGTAGTTATATCCGGAGACCCTAAAAAGCCTGGGTTGTTTACTATGAGAGCTACGCTACCTGATAATTACATTATACCTGCGCACTGGCATCCGGCAGATGAGCATGTTACAGTTTTGTCAGGCACATTATTAATGGGGCTTGGAGATAAATTTGATGAAAGCAAACTATCCCCAGTAAATGCGGGTGGTTATTCTTTATTGCCTGCCAAGGTCAACCACTTTGTAAAAACTCAAGGAGAAACAACGCTTCAACTAAACAGCATCGGCCCCTGGGGAATTACTTATGTAAATCCTGCCGATGATCCTAGGAAGATGAAGGTTATGAAATGAAATTTTAGGAAGGGATTGCAAATCCCGAGCGAAGTTTTGTTGTAAAACACCGTTTCAGGAGAATTACAAATGATAAAAGGGATTTACCATCCCTTTTATCATTTGTTTAATCACGTATAACTTTTAAATCTTTAATATATTTTTTGGTGTCCTCGACCTTTTCTGGGAACAAATTCCGATTCTTTAGTTTTGCTGCCACTAAAGATAACAATGCAGACTCCGGCACCTTTACCATATTCTGTTTTTTGGGTTCTTTAGCTTTCATATTTCAAATATACTATTTTTACTAACCAACACAGAATCATACTCTTTACCTGGTTTATATACTTCTATAACAGTTTTATTTGCATCATCTTTTAAACCACCGTAAAAGTTATACTCTTTAGTTAATTCATTAAAGTTCTTATCAACGAAGTTACGGTAAACCTTTATTCTTTTATTATAGTTTTTGCATTGGCCCCCATTGCAATTTTTACGGCAATTTTCCCTACACCATTTAATAAAATCCCCCCTGCTGTCACTTCCTCTAACAATCATCATCACATCTCCAAAAGTTTGAAAAAACTTAGGAATTGTACTGAGAACTGTATTTAAAACACAGTATGCATCTCCATTATTTGTGTTAGTATCATCAGTTATTTGATCATTTTCGAGATTGTAGTCTCCAAAACCGAGATTAAATAATTGGACACCGTTAAACTGCTTTAAGTCTGCAACATAAGAATACTGAATTACTTTGATTATATCTTTATTTCCCTTACTTATAAAAAAATATTTAATACCATTGTCGGAAACATCTTGAATAGTTCTATAAACCTGACTGCTATCTATCATATTCTCTATTGCCCCAATATATTACAATTAATAAAATATTTATCATATCAAGAAACTAAGGTTAAAAAAGAAACTCCCATTAAGAATGTATCCTAAGGGAGTTTCAAGTTGATATTCAGTATGCCTTTCCTAATCCGTTAAAATATTCTCCTTCGGCATAGCAAACTGCTTGTTTTCGGATGTTTTTGGCAAACCGAAATAGAAATACAGAGTGCGCTTAATTGGAGCATTAATTGTGTTTAACTCGCTGTTAGGGCCAAGTACCCGCGCATTGGGGCTGATGTTTAAACCTAGCTTCGTACCGGTTGGAGGGATTCTGTCTAAGAAAGAAATATCGCCAACAGGAAGATCCGGATGTGGCTTAACTCCGCTTAGCGAATAGAAATCAAATAACCTTACAAACAAATCATTATCCGGGGAAGCTACCGTAAACTTACCTTCAACGGTATTAAATTCCATCCAAACGATTTCAGAAAAATAACCTTTAAATTCAGGGTAGATCCATGGCGCACTTCCCGTATGGGTGTTGTTATTACGGTTTTGGTAAACATCAAGAGTAACTCCTTGCAAGCGGTTTTTCCATACCCTCGAAGGGCCTTTGCCTAGCCATTTAGCACCCAGTACAAAGTTTTCAGGATAATTAAAGCTGATACCAGCGAACGGGTAACTGCCGTTTAAACTATATTCATAGCTCATTTCCAGCCATCCATTTGGTTGCATTTTCCAGCGAACGGCCTTTAAATCTCCTGAGTAAGATGATTGTACCACATAGTTATCACCCTCTTTAAAATGCTTTAGTCCGGTAAATTCAGCATTTCCACTAACCAGCACCGGGCCATTGTTAAACGAAATTTTAGCGCTGTAGTCATTGGCTAGCCCCGCCAGTTTTCCGGTTTTCTTATTAAATGAAACCGAAATTCCACTTGCCTTTAAAGTTACCAGGGAATCCGTATCGGTTACATTAACCCCTTCTTTCGCAGCGGCTAGCATCACTCCTTCAAGTAGCTGACTGTTTGTTTTAGCCTTCCAAACCCATCTGTATAGTTCGTTTTTATATGGGTCGAAGGCTGTAAGGGCTAAAGCGTCGTTAGTTCTCCAATCTGCTGGAAGAATGAGTTTTAACATTCCCTTGCCCACCGGAGCAACATTTGGTGCAGTTACCGCAGCTTTTCTGGCAACCGTATAACCACCGTTTTTATTGAAATTAACCAGTTCCCATTGGAAAGTGCATTGATTAAGGTTGGTAAAATGGAAGCGGTTTTCAACAGGAATTTCTCCTTTGAAATTAGCAGGCAATTCCTTTAAAGTAATCTTAACCGGTGAATAGATTTCGCGGATAGCTTTCACGCTTCCCTCATGCTCACGGTGCGGGCCTACAATGCCATCCGGGGCATTTACGCCGTTCACATCCAGCATTTTGTTTTGGTCAGTGCGCATAATACCTTCGTCGGCTAAGTCCCAGATGAAGCCACCTGCACCTTTTTTAGAGTTCCAGTGCAAATCCCACATATCAGACAAGCCAGAAGCAGCACCGCCGTCATCCTGCGCATGCAGAAACTCTGTTACCATATAAATATTGGTGTCGGCTAAAATCTTTTGCGTACTGTAATAATCTTCGTAGTGATTACAATCTATGCCGTTAATAGCATTTCCTGGCTTATGGTGAGCATGGATAACCGTACGTTTAGAAAGGTCGTATTTGCCGTAGTCATCATCCAGATCAAAATTATGCCCGCCCTCATTTCCATTGCTCCAGAAAATAATGGAAGGGTGATTGGCATCGCGGGTAACCATTTCTTTTACCAGTGGCTCACCAGCTTTGGTGCTGTACGCCTTTTGCCAGCCTGCCAATTCATCCAGCACATAAATACCGATGGAGTCGCAAAGGCGGAGAAAGTTTTTATCAGGAGGATAATGCGAACAACGCACGGCATTCATGTTCATCTCCTTGATCAGCTTCACATCAATCAAATCAGCCTCGGGGAAAGTAGCCCGCCCATACTCAGGCCAAAACACATGGCGGTTAACACCTTTCATCTTGATCTTCACCCCGTTCAGGTAAATACCATCCTGTTTTCTAACTTCAATGGTGCGGAAACCGAATTTATCAGATGTTTGATAAATGGTGTTGCCTGCATTTTTGATGTAGACATTCACGCTGTAAAGATTAGGCGTTTCCGCCGACCACAGCATTGGCTTTTTTACCGTTGCCTTCAGGTTAACTACAGAGTCTGTACCCGAAGTTTTAGCACTTGCAGTACCCACTACCGATCCCTTTGCATCAATAATCTCGGCAAAAATATCCCTGCCTGCCACATCATTATTTAAGTGCACATTCATGCTAAACGAGCCATTGGCTTTGGCATCGATGGCTGTCCAATCGATATTTTCTTTAGGCAGCGCTTCCAAATAAACCGGGCGGAAAATCCCACCGAAAATCCAGTAATCAGCCAAACGCTCTGCATTGTTTACCGAATTGTCTGCCGACATTTTACTTACCGTAACTTCCAGTAAGTTCTTTTGCCCGAATTTCAGCTTATCGCCAATATTGTATTTAAACCGATAGAAAGAACCCTGATGAATTGACCCTGCTGATTTGCCATTTATTTTCACCTCGGTATCTGTCATCGAGCCTTCAAACACGATGTAGATATCTTTTCCCTGCCAATTAGCAGGTACATCGAACTGGTGTTTGTACAAGCCTTTTTCTTCTTCAAACCGGAAGTTTTTACCATAGGTAACATAGTCGCGGCCATAGTTGTAGGCGCCAAACCCTTGCTGTTCCCAATGCGAGGGCACCTGTATAGAAGTCCAGAACCCGCTGTTGCGGCCGCCTGTTGCCCAAAAATCCCAGGTTTTGGTGTTCTTAACGTCAGTTCCAGAGAGGTATTGAATTTCTTTTTTTGTTTGGGCCATGGCAGCGGCTGTGGCCATTATCGACAGCCCTAATGCATAAATCCCCCTTTTTAATTTCATTTTATTTTCTTGAGTTGGTTGGTTGCTTTTGTAATTGTACATAGACCGGCTTATCCCTGTCGGCAGTAATAAATCCATTTTTGTATTCCAGTTCGACAACTTGAATCAAACTTCGGCGGGTTTCAAAACCATTTTTGAAAGGCTTGCTTACCCTTCCGGGATGCGTAAAATAGTAAACGTAAGCCCTGTCACCGCTTACCACCACATCGGCATGGCCGCCTATAGCCTGGTCGTCAGTTCCCTTGCCCGGAAGTTCCAGGATACGCTCGGGCTGCTTAACCCATTTCGTTAAATCATCTGAATAGTACAAGCTCATTCCTGCCCAGTTATCTACCAGCATCCAGTATTTACCTTTCCATTTAAACACTTTCGGGCCTTCGCCTCCTCTATCGCCAACGGCTTTACCTTTTAGCTCCCAGTTTTCAAGGTCTTTACTATCAGCATAGTAAATGGATTTTTTATCGCGTTCATTATTGTACCACATGCGCCAGGTTCCATCAGGCAACTGAAAAACGCTTGCATCAATAACCTTATCCGAAGCTAGTTTCAACGTTGATTTATAATCCCAATTTAAAAGGTCTTTGCTGGTTAAATGCAAAATGTCACGCGTATGCCCCCAGTCTGTAAACACACCAGGCACATAGGTTAATAACATGTGGTACAAGCCATTGGCCTCAAATACATCTGGTGCCCAATGTGTATAATCTGCTGTTGGACGGTAATTAATATTCGCTGTATCGCGATATTTCCAGGTTGCGCCATCGGTAGATTCTGCAATGCCAATGCGCGTTCCATGTACGTAGGCTACGCCTTCCAGGCCTTCGGCATTTGCCCGGCGGTTGGTGTAAAACATAAACCATTTCTTCTCTGCTTTATTCCAAATTATAATTGGGTCGGCAGCCCCATCGTAAACCGGATCGCGGAACAAGGGCTTATCTGCCAACACGCCCTTTTTCTTTTGTGCAAGGGCTGCTGGTAAAGCTAACCAAGCGCACAAAGCCATCACAAAAGCTAATTGTAGTGTTTTTATCTTCATTTTGTAGTATTTCGGGTTTCAGGAATCAGGCTGTAAGCTTTTTTTAATCCACCCAAATCAATCAGTATTCTATCCAAAATAACATCCGGATCTATGGCGTAGATCTTCAGCGTATGCTTACCTGGTGCAAGGCTATCCATCTTGATTTTTTTTACCGCCGAGTTGCTCAACACATTTTGCTTCCATTCCGCACTACGCCCAGCTGTTTTGAAATTGGCGATAGTTATAGGGCCATCATCGATTGATACACCGTAGCGCATTTGATATTTATTATTTAGGGGATGGGTTGGAAGCGTAAAAACATGAATCACCGGACTGGCTTCCGTGAGCGAGTAGAAATCATACTCTAAAGAAGATGCCTCTGTTTTTAGCTTTTCAAGATCGGGAACAATGAAATTTTGATCGAGAGTGGATACCAGGGTATTTCCTGCATAGCCCAAGCCTTCCATTAATTGCCAATCCTCTGGCGATTTATTCTCCTTCCGGCTAAAATTTGCGGCGAAGATGGATACGTAGCCATTGTCTTCTACAAAGCTTTTATCTTCTGGATCTGATGATGGTGAAACAGCCTTTACAGCAACTTCATATCTTCGGCCTTCACCACTAAAAACAATTCGGGATTCGGCTTCATTTTGATCTGCCAATTTATCCCAATCCACACTAACCCAAATTCGCGCCTCTTTTTTCCCGCTTTCTGGTTTTAATGTGCCTGTTTCCTCGGATACTGTGAGCCATTTATCCTTTGGATTGGCTTTCCATTCTACCGTTAAATCATCCGATAGGAAAACATCTATGAAGTATTTTTTAGGGTTTGAGCGATTAAATGCTGGTAGTATAAAATCTTCTTTTCTGGCTAGCGTGGCTGTATCTCTTTTCTCCCATCCTTCGGGAGCAAGCCCCCATTTTTGGGATTTATCAATTTCCGTTGAGGCCAAAGCTGGTTCTTTATAAACAGGCAGGTTTCTTGGCTCCATAGACATCATGTTTTTCCATTTGCCACCAGCCAGCTCATTATTGTAATAGGCAGTTTCCTTCACAATATCATCATAAGCCTGTTTCGACCAACGGGCGTAATCTTGTGCGCTGGCTCGGTTTTGCTGCGCATACCAGTAGCTTTTATCCCGATAAAGAAATTTTTTATTTATAGCAGACGCACCAACAATGGGGTAATACACTAACTGATAAAAGGCATCATCATTCAAACTTCCTACTTGGGGCTTAAGGGCTTTCACTTCCTTTTCTAACTCGTTGTAGGCATCAATTCGGCGTTGCGCTTCATCGCCATAATAGAAATGGTTATAGCCTGAATACGAGGTTTTTGTTGTCGGCTCGGTCTGGCTCCAGCCCATAAACTCTGGACGGCGCTCAAAAGCTAAAGAATAATATTTGGCTAAAATGCTGGCAATTTGAGGCGCTTTGCTTTGTCCGAAGATGGTTTGCACCCAACTAGATAGGTGCTCATTTGCATAGCCCATCTTTTTAAAAGGCTCCGCCGAATAAGCCATATCCAGAAACATATGCATGTTGTATTCCAGAGGCTTAATATCGCCCACGTTTAGCACCCATATTTTATTGGAGTTGTTTTCATAAGCTTTTACCATCTCCTCACGTATCAAAGCCGGATGGGTAGAACTTAACCAGAGATAATCGTGCGGGCGTCCCCAGTATGAGGCATGGTAATAAACGCCGGAAGCACCAGGGCGCTTAGCCTCGGCTTCGTTATTCAGGCGCTGAATATAGCCGTAATTGTCATCCGGCCAAACCAGGGTAACATCCTCCGGGATTTTCAAGCCGGCGTCGTAAATGTCCAGCACCTCTTTGTAAGCGGTGAAGGCCTGCGGAATCGATTTGACATCCTTTTTAACATATTTGGCGAGTAAGCCGCGCTGATCGGCAATAATGCGCTCTACCAACGGAATTGCTTCCTTCGTGGACTTTACGCCTTCAATACCACTATCATGCACGCCCCGCATTCCCAGTGTATAAATTGCATCGTTGGTGCTGCTCTCCTTTATCCTATCTTCCCAATATTTATAAACTTTATCCTTATTTGTGAGATAGTTAAAATCGCCCATTGTTTTATGATCCCATTCGCCCACATTGTTTCTAAGCATAGGCTCGGCATGAGATGAGCCTACTACAATTGCATATTCTTCTGCTACTTTTTTATTACCGGCAATGCTGTAAAATGCTTTGGTGCTTGGATGCATGGCTGGCCAAATGAGGTTAGCCTTAAGTCGAAGCAGGAGTTCGAAAATTTTGGCGTAGGTTTTAGGGCCGATGTCGCCGGTTTCGGGCTCAAACGTTTTTGCGGCCCAGGGCTGTAACCCCCAATCTTCATCATTTAAAAAGATGCCGCGATATTTTACAGAAGGCGTTTTTGATGTAAGATTTCCCGAAAGGTAGATTTCTTTTTGCTTCGCAGGATGGATGTCTGCCCACCAATAAAATGGATGTACCCCGATTAACCGCGATAGCTCGAAAACTCCAAATGCTGTACCTCGTGGATCGCTTCCGACAATAACCAGGGCTTTTTTGACATTGGGAAAGGGCTTTTCTACTATGCTAATGCTGAAACTCTCCCATTTTCCTTTCAACCCGGTAACTGACAGTTTTTTTGCTTTCACCAATTGATCTACCTGCCTATTTTTACCCAAGGTGCCGATAATAACAGAGTGGGGATTTAGCTTTTCGGTAAATAAAGGCTTAATGTCTGTAACCAGCTTTATGTCGTTTGCCAAGGCTCTGGTTGCTGTTTTTACAACCGGGGCATCTGCAGCATCAACGTAGATGAAAGTGGGAATTCCTCTTGATACCAGGGGAAAGGCAGTTCCGCTACTTGTTGCTGAAACAGAAATAGCTCTATTTGATTGCGCTAAAAGCTGGATGGAGATCAAACAGCTGAAAAACAATATTATAGTTCTTAAAAAAGGCATTTTATAGTATTTAGAGAGAGCTAAATTAATTTTATTTTTTGCAGGAAAGAGCATCCTGTAACTGAAGCCCCTAAATGACTCTGAAAGGTTCCGTTGGTTGAAACAACGGCAATTGTATTCTTGCAAATCATCTATTTAGCTTTTTCTATCTCTGCTGCGTAAACCTGAGTTGTTTCTTCAAAATTGGCTCTGAAAATGATCCATTTGCCATCGGGAGAGAAATGCACGTTGGGCTCGAGTTTATAGTAGTGGTGTGTCATATCCACCAGTTTTTCCGAACTGAACTTGTCCACACCCGGGCGGAAAAGGTAAATCCATCTGCCATCGGGCGCTTTGGCAACCTGCCCGGCATCGCCGCCATCTCCGGCAAATAGCTTTTGGTCTGGCGAAACGTTAAAGTGAATAGACCATTCGTTGCGTGTTAGCTGATATTTTCTCTCTGCGCCGCTCTTTACATCCACGCCAGTTAAAAAGAATTTTTCACCACGGGGCAGTTGATGGTCGAACCATATAGTTTTACCATCTGGCGAGAAGAACTCATGCCCAGCAATTTCCATATCCATAGTGTGGGTATGCATCTTTTTTACCGCATTATTGGCAAGATTGATTGTCCAGATACGGTCTACTTTATGCCATGGGCCTTCCTGGCAAAACATAAGTAAATTAGGGTCAGTTGGCGAAAATTGTACATGTCCGAGCCAGGTTCTCTGTTGATGGATTTTCTTTAGCTCGCCTGTTTTGATATTAATGGTGAAAAGCGTATTCAGAATTTTAGCATCGTAAATACGGTTAAAGAACTGGCTTTTCTGCGGATACTGCCTTAGGATTTCTTTCTCCTGAGCTCCATCACTGTAGCGCCCTGCCAGAATAGTTCCATCCGCATTTAGAGTGGAAACTGTAGCTTTAAAATCTGCTGGGAAAACATATACCAACCGAGTTTGCTTCGTGTTGATGTTTACTACAAAAACGCTGTCCTTAGCCTGATAGTAAACGTCGCCGGTTGTGTTGTTTACAATTTCTCCGCTTATGCGGGATGCTTTGGTTATTTCTTCAGTTTGCAAAGAGCTTAAATCAACCGTGCAAACAGAACGTGTGAGGCTATCTTTCGAATTAAAAAACACCATTTTGTTTCCCACAAAAGGGTTATTATGAAAGTAAAAGCTTGAGTTATGTCCGGCTAATCGCGATAGCTTGACGACCTTGTGCCCGGTCTTCGCATCAATCCATTCGTTAGGCATTGTTTTTTGCGACCCGGTTGCAAGCCTTTGCTGCGCTTTTACAGTCATTGCAGTTATTGCCCCCAAGCAAGCTGCCATTAAAATTCCTTTTGTGTTCATAGTGTGTTGGTTTTATTTCGCCTTACTAAAATCAGGCTGAATGGTTTCTAGTGCATTTTGTGTGTTTATATATTTATTGAGATCGCGCAAAGCGATCACTTTATAATGGTTCTCATATAGAAATTTGAGGTATTCTTCAAAAAGATTTAGCGGGGTTGTTACCCAGGGGTGCGCCTCATCGGGCACGCCATGAACGGTAAGCACCACAATTTTTCCGTCTTTTGCCTGGGCAAAAGCATTATAAACTTCTTTACTGTTATTGCCGGATGTGCTGAAACTCGGAATTAAATAAGGGTGATTTTTCAAAGGATCGTACGCTTTTCCACCGCCGATCCGGGCAAATTGGTAGCCTTTTTCTTTAAGCGTAGTAATTGCTGAAGGATGAATATCATAACCGGGATAGGCAAAACTTACCATCGGCTTTTTGACTTTTACCCCACGGGCTTTACTTTCTATGTAGTTTAGTTCTTCAATGAATTGCTCCTTACTCATTTTGTTAACATGGGTATGCTTTTGAGTATGATTGGCAATTTCGAAACCCATTTTATTCAACTTCCCTATTTGTTCCCAGCTCATATAGAGGCTTTTATCACTGAATGCTGGCTTTAAGAACTCTGTAATGAAAAACGTGCCGCCGAACTTGTATTTTTTCAGCAGTGGCGCAACGTTGGTGTAGTGGCTTAAAACGGCATCATCAAATGTGAGTACTACGAGTTTATCAGGAATGGGCTTTTTGAGGATTTGGGCTTGGGATTGTACGCTCAATAGTAAAAGAGCTAGACTGGCCAACTTAGTCATTCCGACGGCAGGAGGAATCTTAGTTAGTTTGTTTGCATTACGCTTTAAGATCTCTCCAATCGTCGAGACAAGATACAGATTTGAAATAATGTTATAATACGGAGCAAAACTAACACGCTTTGTCATTCCGACGACAGGAGGAATCTTAGTTAGCTTGTTAGGATAACGCTTTAGGGTCTCTCCTTGCGTCGAGATGACAAGATACAGATTTGAAATAATGTTATAATACGGAGCAAAACTAACACGCTTTGTCATTCCGACGACAGGAGGAATCTTAGTTAGCTTGTTAGGATAACGCTTTAGGGTCTCTCCTTGCGTCGAGATGACAAGATACAGATTTGAAATAATGTTATAATACGGAGCAAAACTAACACGCTTAGTCATTCCGACGGCAGGAGGAATCTTAGTTAGTTTGTTTGCATTACGCTTTAAGATCTCTCCAATCGTCGAGACAAGATACAGATTTGAAATAATGTTATAATACGGAGCAAAACTAACACGCTTT
>CBIHNR010000012.1:0-55006 GCA_966211215.1 uncultured Pedobacter sp. | reverse complement strand
GAAGTATAAGGTGTGCTTTGCGGCCAATAACCAATTTGCCATCAGCAACAGGGTCGAAGCCGCTTTTCTTTAGGTTGTCTAGTTCGCGTTTTAGAATAATAGGGTCGATTACCACACCATTACCAATCAGGTTCATTGTCTTTTCGTTAAAGATACCTGAAGGAATTGTGTTTAAAACGTATTTCTGGTTATCAAATTCAAGTGTGTGGCCAGCATTTGGGCCACCCTGGAACCTGGCGATTAAATCGTATTTCGGACTTAAAACATCAACAATTTTTCCTTTACCTTCATCGCCCCACTGGAGCCCTAAGAGTACATCAACAGCCATTATAATTTTTGGGAATATTAATTTTTTAAATATGATTCGCAGTGTCCTGCTTTTAATTTGGTACAGTTACCATAAAGGTTTAGGGAATGGTGTTTAATTTCGAACTTTAATAAGTCACCCATCATACTTTGAATTTGCCCAACCCTTGGGTCGCAGAATTCAACAACTTTGCCGCAGTCGATACAGATAATATGGTCGTGTTGCTTATATCCGTATGATTTTTCGAACTGTGCCATGTTTTTACCAAACTGGTGCTTGGTTACAAGGTCGCATGAAACTAAAAGTTCAAGAGTGTTATATACAGTTGCTCTGCTTACCCGGTACTTTTTATTCTTCATGTGGATGTATAGAGATTCTACATCGAAATGGTCTGTTCTTGAGTAAATTTCTTCGAGTATAGCAAAACGTTCGGGTGTTTTCCTCAGGTTTTTATTTTCAAGGTAAGCCTCAAAAATCTTTTTAACCATTGCTATCGTTTCTTGTGTGGGCATAAGCTTGCTAACAGCTGCCAAAGTTATCCAAAAAAATAAGAATTAATCAAACTAAGATAAATTTGGCGTTATACAGATGAAACAATATAAAACTGTGCCACAATAAGGTACAGTTTTATATGTTATTTATTTACTTTATAAGCCTAAGAGGCTTTTACGATACTTTGAGGCTCAGAATCAAAGCGGGTAACAGCCGTTACTCCTTTAATTTGCCTCAGTCGTTTGATCAGATTTTCCAGGTGTTGGGTATCGTTCACATACACCATTATAGAGCCTTCGAAAATGCCTTCGTTACTATCTACTGTAATCGAGCGCATATTTACTTTAAAGTCGTTCGATATAACAGTTGTAAGTTTATTAATCAAACCGACCTCGTCAATCCCAGTAATTCTTAAGCCAGTTAAGAAAGCCAGTTCTTTTTGCGAAGTCCATTTGGCTTTAACTACACGGTACCCATAATTTGCCATTAATTTAGTTGCATTAGGGCAGTTGGTACGGTGGATCTTGATGCCATCATTAATGGTAATAAACCCGAATACATCATCGCCAGGAATAGGGTTGCAACACGCAGACAGCTTATAATCTATCTTTTGCATTTCCTCACCAATTAACAGGGTATCGCTATCCTTGGCTTTAACCTTGTTAATAATGCCTTCCAGCTGAGTTGCCTCAATGCGCTCTGGGCTACGTACTTCGGGCATTTTATCCGCTGCCTGAAAGTCTTTTAAGTCTTTAAGGTCGATATTGCCAATGGCTACGTTGTAAAAAAGGTCGAGCGTGTTTTGATATTTAAAATGGAATGCAATTTTGTTAATGTTTTCAGTATTGTAAGTGATCTTCAGCGACTTCAATTTTCGCTCAAGTATTTCCTTACCCTCTTCTGCAACGCGTCGCTTTTCCTCTTTTAAGCTTGATTTAATTTTAGCCTTCGCCTTTGCAGTAACTACGAAATTAAGCCAGTCTTCCTTCGGTGATTGTTTGCTGGAAGTGATAATCTCTACCTGGTCGCCGTTTTGAAGCTTATGCGACAAGGGAACCAATTTGTGGTTCACTTTAGCTCCAATACACCTTGCACCCAGGTCAGAGTGGATTTCGAAAGCAAAATCAAGTGCAGTAGCGTCTGTTGGAAGCTGCATTAAGGCGCCCTTAGGGGTAAAAATGAAAATCTCATCAGAGAAAAGATTCATTTTGAAATCATCCAGGAAGTCTAACGCGTTGGACTCAGGATTTTTAAGCATTTCCCTAACCTTGTGTATCCATTGGTCTAAACCACTGTCGGTTGACGATTCTTTGTACTTCCAGTGTGCTGCAAAACCCTTCTCTGCAATTTCATTCATACGTTGAGTACGAATTTGAACTTCAACCCATTGCCCCTTTGGGCCCATTACGGTAGTGTGTAAAGATTCATAGCCATTCGCTTTAGGCGACGAAACCCAATCGCGCAACCGGTCGGGGTTTGGGCGGTAAAGGTCTGTAACTATTGAGTAGGCTTTCCAGCAATCTGCCTTTTCATTCTCTATTTTACTGTCGAGGATAATCCGAATAGCAAAAAGGTCATAAACTTCTTCGAACGGTACGCCTTTCTTCCTCATCTTGTTCCAGATGGAGTGAATGGATTTGGGCCTACCATAAACTTCAGCATGCAAGCCTTGCTCGCGCAGAATTTCCTTTATCGGCTCAACGAAGGTTTTTATATATAATTCGCGTTCAGCTTTTTTCTCGTTTAGTTTTCTGGCGATAAACTTGTAAGTTTCAGACTCCATATACTTCATGGAGAGGTCTTCCAATTCTGACTTCATCGCGTATAAGCCGAGGCGATGCGCCAAAGGGGCATATAAATAAACAGTTTCACTTGAAATTTTTAACTGTTTATCCCGGGGCATGAACTCCATTGTCCGCATATTATGCAGACGGTCGGCCAGTTTGATCAAAATCACCCTTACGTCATCCGCCAGCGTTAATAGCATTTTACGGAAGTTTTCAGCTTGTAACGAGCTGTTATAATCGAAAACTCCCGAAATTTTTGTTAACCCATCGATAATCCGGGCAACTTTTTTTCCAAACTCATGCTCGATATCATCAAGGGTAATGGCTGTATCTTCTACCACATCATGTAAAAGTGCACATACAATGGACGTGGTACCCAAGCCGATTTCTTCGGCAGCAATTTGGGCAACTGCAATTGGATGATATATATATGGCTCTCCGGATTTGCGGCGCATATCTTTGTGACTTTCCAAAGACATGTCAAAAGCTTGCCTTATAAGGCGTTTATCGCCTTTTTGAAGAGTGGCTTTACTCGCTTTCAGAAGGGCACGGTAACGCTTAAGTATCTCCTTTTTTTCCGCTTCCAGGTCAATCACTAATTCCTTCATATTCAATTCTTAAGTTTCTGTCAAAAGATCCGAAACTTATAATTTCTTATATCTTTTAGGGTTACTATTTCGTATATTGGATATTAATTATAAACGAATTATCAACGCAAACCGACATGTAAAACAAGGTTTGCTTCAATAATTTCTTTGCAATTAAATAAACAAATATTTTGGTGAAATATAAGGTGTATTTTTACACTTTCTAAATTATGAAAAAAATCTTTCTCTTAGCTATATTCTCTTTGTTTTTAGGCATATCATTACATGCGCAGGACAAATTTGACCCAAAAGTGAAAGGCAAAAACGATACCATTAGAGTGGCATTAACCCGTGATGAGTATGGTGACATGATTCCCTGGGCGCCTTTGGCAGATGTAAGCATTTATGCCCGCAGGAATTTTGCTACTCCAGAAGCCAGAATGCAGTTTAACAGGTTGCGTTACAATGTTTTAAAAGTTCTTCCTTATGCCATGTTTGCCCGTGAAAGATATGCAAGGCTGCATGCCCAGTTAGCACTTACTACCAATCGAAAAGACCAACGCAGGTTGGTTAAGGAATGCGAGAAAGAGATAAAGGATATGTTTAACCGTGAGGTAAAAAATATGACTATTACCCAGGGAGAGATTTTGATAAAGTTAATTGACCGTGAAACCGGAAATAGTACATATGAACTTGTTAAAGATTTGAAAGGTGGCTTCACTGCTTTCTTTTATCAGTCAATTGCGCGTGTTGTAGGGCATAACCTGAAACAAAAGTACGATCCGGCCCAGGAAAGAGACATTGAAAACATCATCCAGTCTGCAGGTTATTACAGCAGTTCTGCAAGATTGTAGATCGTCGCGTTTTCCAATTATTTAGATTTCATGACAATTAGGCTGGTTTCATTGCCTATGTTTGGCTGCATTAAGATGTAGCCCTTTTTTATTTTTATGAAATTAGACATTCTTGTATTTGCCGCACACCCGGATGATGCGGAATTGAGTTGTTCTGGCACAATAGCAAAATATAAAGCAGAGGGAAGAAAGGTGGGTGTTGTAGATTTAACCAGAGGAGAGCTGGGTACCAGAGGCACAGCTGAAATTCGTGATGAAGAGGCCGCTACTGCTGCTAAAATCCTCAACCTCGATGTTCGCGAGAACCTATGTATGAAGGATGGTTTTTTTAGAAACGATGAGGTACACCAACTTCAAATCATTCAGAAAATAAGGCAGTATCAACCAGAAATAATATTGGCGAATGCTTTATATGACCGCCACCCCGACCATGGCAAAGCCGGGCAACTAATAAATGAGGCTGTTTTTTTATCGGGCCTGCCTAAGATTAAAACAGAGCTAAACCAGGTTTCGCAAGATGCCTGGCGCCCAAGGTTGTTACTCCAATTTATCCAGGACGCGTACATTCAGCCTGATATTATAATTGATATAACTGAACATTGGGAGACTAAAATGGCTTCGATACAGGCCTTTGGGTCCCAGTTTTTTAGTCCAAATTATAATTCGGAAGAGCAGCAAACTTATATCTCAACTCCAGAGTTCGTTCATATTATAGAAGGAAGGGCCAGGGAATTGGGCAAACATATTGGCGCCAGGTACGCCGAAGGTTTTACTTCTAAGAAGTTATTAGGAGTTAATGACCTGTTTAATTTAAGATAGGCTTAGTTAAAGAGAAAAACCTTGGTATTTGCATGAGCTCAAGGTTTTATCTTTTTTTATAATTCTGGAAGTATTTTTTCCATTATTTCAATTCCTTTATCAATATCAGCTTTTTGCATTATCAGAGCAGGCCTAAAGCGGATCGAACTGTTTCCACATCCAATAAACATTACATTTCGTTCCAGTCCTTTACTGATAAATTTGTCTCGGATCACTTTGTCGGGGAAGTCAAATGCAGTGAGAAGCCCATACCCCCTAACATTCGACATTATATCGAACTTCTGTGTAAGTGCGTTTAATTTTTCCTGGAGGTGTCGTCCACTTTGAACCGCATTTTCAAGCAAATTATCTTTTTTAATAATTTTCAATATTTGCGATATCCTTACCATATCGACCAGGTTGCCACCCCAGGTTGAGTTTAAACGAGATGGCACTTTGAACACATTAGTTTCAATATCATCGACTTTGTTGCCTACCAAAACGCCGCAGACCTGCATCTTCTTACCGAATGCAATTATGTCTGGACGGGCTTTTTCACCGAAATGCTCATGGCACCAGAATTTACCTGTCAGTCCTACGCCTGTTTGAACCTCGTCGTATATAAGAAAGCACTCGTTTTCATCGGCTAAGTCTTTCACCTGTTCCAGAAATTCCTTTCTCACATGGTTATCGCCGCCCTCGGCTTGTACCGGTTCTATAATGATGGCACAAATATCATCCTTATTATCAGCGAAAGCTTTTTTGATTTGACTTAGTGCGAGTTCTTCTCTTTTTATTAAATCACCAAGTTTGTTTTCTGTTAAAGGGAAATGGATTGTCGGCGTCGTAATCCTTGGCCAGTCGAACTTCGCATACCATTTGGTTTTATCGGGGTGCGTGTTGGTAAGGCTCATGGTATAGCCTGTGCGGCCGTGAAAGGCATTTTCAAAGTGTATTACTTTAAAACCACGTTCCTCCGGGTATCCTTTTCTGAAGTTTTTTTGCACTTTCCAATCCATCGCAACTTTAATGGCATTTTCTATGGCTAAGCCGCCACCAGCAATAAAAAAGGCGTGGGGTAGATAATCGGGAATGCCAATTTGAGAAAAAGTGTCGACAAATTCGGCGTATTGTTGGGTGTAAATATCAGAATTTGAGGGGTTTGCCAAGGCCGCAAGCAATAGGTTTTTTTTGAATTCTTCATCGTTCAGCATGTCAGGATGATTGTAGCCAAGTGGGACTGAGGCAAAACAGGTAAAGAAATCGAGCAGTTCCCTGTTATATTTTGAGTCGTACATATAAACGCCATGGCTTTTCTCAATGTCGTAAGTTAGGTCGTAGCCATCTGCGAGAATATGTTTTCCCAGAACTTTATGTACGTCTTGCGCTGAAACCGATAAATTATACATGTAAAATGTTTTAGTTCAAAAATAGAAATTCCCTTCAAAGGCTGATTAACCTAAACAACAAGTTCTTCAGCATAAAGATTTAATTTCTTTAGGTAAGCGGTCCCCCACTAAATAGTAGAAGCAGGAACTGGTGATTGGCTAAAGTGAAAGCCTGCCAAATTTTTCTTTCATGCCCAGCAAACCAAATAAGCCGCCTGTATGAATAGTTAATATCTTGTCCCCGGGTGAAAAGTGTCCATTCTTAAGCATGTCAAATACAGCATACATCATTTTTCCGGTGTAAATAGGGTCTAGCAAAATGCCGGTCGAGGTGCTAAATTCGCGAACAAAACGCAGCAACTCAGGCTGAGTTTTAGCATAGCCTCCGAAATGATAAGCGGTATGAAATTCAAATTCGATAGGAAAACCGAGTAGTTGTTGAATTTCTGATTTAAGATAATCAGCTCCTTTTAAAACAGGAATCACGTGCATCTTTGTAGCCAACTTGTGATTGTTTAATCCATTGATTATGCCTGCTGCGGTGGTGCCGGTTCCAGCGGCGCAGAAAATGTGCTGGAAGTTCTCTGGCAATTCGTCTATAAGTTCGGCACAGCCTTGGGTTGCTTCAGCACCGGCTCCTCCTTCATCAAGGAAGAAGCTAGTTGAATCACTTCCGAAAAAAGTATCAAACAGTTGTTTTTTATTGCGATAGCTTTCCCTGTCTGTAAACCGTAGTTCCATGCCAAACATGCGGCAAAGAAAAAGAAGCTCATTGTTTACGTCTTCACCCCTAACAAATGCCGTACTTTTAAAGCCAAATTTTGCACAAGCAGAGGCTGTTGCCAGCAAATGGTTTGACCATACACCTCCAAAAGTTACGAGGTGAGTTTTGTTTTGCTGCCGGGCTTTAATGAGATTGTATTTAAGTTTCCGCCATTTATTTCCGGATATAAAAGGGTGTATCAGATCGTCTCTTTTAATAAACAGGCGTACTTGCCTTTCCTGAAATAAAGTAGAATGGACTTCTTCAAGGGGGCTGTAAATCGGGAAATCAAGCATGAGGTAAAATAGAAAAGCCTCCTTAGCGGAGGCTCTGATTTAATATTGTTAAAGGCGATTACTTACCAATTCCGAAACCAATACCAGCGTTTACATAGTTATACGCTGCAAGGTTGTAAGATGCATAGAAACGTAAAAATGCAAGGTTCAACTGGAAACCTGCAGATGCCCTGAAACTATCGATGTACTTTTCGTCAATGTTTACAGGGTTGGCGACGATTTCGTAATGTGCTTTAGTGCCAGTTTTTCCTGTCACCACCGCGAAATTTCCCCTTACGCCAGCATCTGTATTGGATGTCATGTAACCAAGAGATGCGAATGGAGTAAAGAATAGTAATTTTTTAGAAACAATTACCTCCGCATTTATACCAGAAAAGGTGGCATCAACTTTTTGACCTTTCCAGGTGTCTGAATTGGTAGAAGCTGCAACAGCAGAAGGAGCGAGTGGATTTGGTACCCAATTATTGTCAGGCTTTACGTCTAAATCATAAGAGTATTTAAACTGGTTATATCCTAGGCCCACTGCCAGGTCAAAGGGCAATAATTTAGAAGCTGTTTTAGACACCAGGCGCAGGGGTTGAAATTTAATTCCTCCGCCAAGCATACTCAAGGTTCCAAAATCACCCCCCGGTTTAATTTCAGGCATGTA
The DNA here is from genome assembly GCA_966211215.1 of uncultured Pedobacter sp. Taxonomy (GTDB): domain Bacteria; phylum Bacteroidota; class Bacteroidia; order Sphingobacteriales; family Sphingobacteriaceae; genus Desertivirga. Next base: position 47,085 of record CBIHNR010000012.1, on the reverse strand, counting down.
TCTGGCAGTTAATTCAATTCCTTTGATTAAGCCAATAGAAGCCTGTAATTGAGGCCCTGGAATAAGTGGCACGTTAAGCCCTTTAGGCAAGGTAAATTTCGTGGCCTGTTCGCCATTGTCGCCGATAATTTCCACCTCAGGACCAGACTTTTTTGCTCCAGCAGCGGTGGGCGCTATCACATTATTGGGGTCAGTCGGCCTTATTTTTGTCAATCCTATTTTGTTGACATCGAAGGATTTGTCGCTGGAGGGAACAAAAGCACCAGTTGCAGAGATCCTTAGTTCGAACCTTCCTAGCTTTTTTACACTGGCGGTGTTTGTCCAGCCAGAGTTTAAGCCAATGCCAAATCCCTTAAAAACTGGTTCTAAATATGCTTTTGTAAGAGCGGTTGCATCTGCAGGAGCTGCTTTTAATAATTCTCCTACTTCATCCTGTGCAAAGGTTGCATTGGAAAAAGCGATACTTCCGATAATTAGTAAAGATGTTCTGATTTTAGTAGAAATCCTCATATAACGTTGTTTATGTTTATTAAAGATGTGCAAAAATAGCATAATTAAGAAACTTTGAATTCTCCTAATTATTGTCCTGCGAATCAATCTGAAAGCTTAATTTTGCCCTATGTTACAAGACGCAGTTTTTCAGGAGCAGGAAGAACAGGATTTATATGAGCATTTAAAACTAATAGTAGACAAGGGGCAATCGCTGTTAAGGATAGATAAATTTTTAATGCACCGTGTTGAAAATGCTTCGCGAAACAGGATTCAAAATGCTATAGAAGCCGGAAGCGTACTTGTAAATGAGAAGCCGGTAAAGTCAAGCTATAAAGTAAAGCCGCTGGATGTAATCTCGGTAGTACTGCCTCATCCTCCTAGAGATACAGAAGTTTATCCCGAAAATATTCCGCTGGAAATTGTTTATGAAGATGATGATGTGTTATTGGTGAACAAGTCAGCTGGTATGGTAGTGCATCCCGGGTATAATAATTATACAGGAACGCTTGTAAATGCCCTGGTATATCATTTTCAACAATTGCCTCAACTGCCGGGCAATGATGGCCGGCCGGGGCTGGTGCATCGTATAGATAAGGATACCTCGGGATTGTTGCTAATTAGTAAGAACGAGCGTTCAATGGCTCATCTTGCCAAGCAATTTTTCGATCACAGCATAACTCGTAAATACATTGCATTGGCCTGGGGCGATATTGCTGAGGATGGCACCGTAACCGGTTATATTGGCCGAAGCGTCCGTGACCGTAAAATCATGGATATTTATGATGACGAGAGTAAGGGTAAATGGTCTGTTACTCATTATAAGGTGCTGGAGCGGCTGGGGTACGTTACCTTGATTGAGTGTGAGCTGGAGACAGGGCGAACTCACCAGATACGTGCGCATATGCAGCACATTGGGCATCCATTATTTAATGACGCTACCTATGGGGGCGATAAGATTTTAAAGGGGACTGTTTTTAGCAAGTACAAGCAATTTGTAGACAACTGTTTTGAGATAATGCCTCGACAGGCTTTACATGCCCAGTCGTTAGGTTTTATTCACCCAACCACTAAAGAATATATTCATTTTGAATCGGCTTTACCTTCCGATTTTGAAGGCGCCTTAACTAAGTGGCGTAATTATATTGCTGCAACCAAAGCAGATTAAAAAAGGTTAAGTATAGAAGAACTATCTATTTTTTAGAATTTATGAATTTCATCAACTATAATGGCGAAATAGTGCCAGCAAACCAACCAATGTTACCCGTTACAAATCGTGGATTTAAATATGGCGACGGCCTGTTCGAGTCTATGAGGTTGATGAATGGCGAGCTTAAGTTTGCCGGTTTACATGCAGACAGGCTTCAGAGGGGAATGAGGGCCCTAAAGCTGGATGGCTCAGTAAGGTTTAATGAATATTTTTTACGGGAAAAAGCCTCCGAGCTCCTCAGGCGAAATAATTACGGACAAAATGCAAGGCTGCGTTTAACGGTCTTTCGCGATGCGGAAGGCTTATATAGTCCGGCCGGTAATGAATCTGGCTACGCTATCGAAATGACAGAAGACAACGAACCTTACTATTTAAGCAATGCGAAGGGCTTGATTGTGGATGTTTTTGAGGAGATCACTAAGCCTGTAAATTATCTTTCGAATATAAAGACTTGTAACTCGCTGCCTTTTGTTATGGCAGGGCTTTACCGCAAACTGCACTCACTTGATGAGGTTTTTATCTTAAATCAGAATGGCTTTTTATGCGAAGCAATGAGTTCCAATGTGTTTGTGGTATACGATAAGAAACTTTATACACCAGCTTTAAGTGAGGGCTGTATAGAAGGAATTATGCGGACTGTGGTAATGCAGGTTGCGGAAATGAGTGGGGTGCCTGTGGTAGAGGCTCAGATCAATCCCGACATATTAAATGTTGCGGACGAAGTGTTTTTAACCAACACCAGCAAGGGTATCCAGTGGGTGATGGGTTTTAACAATAAACGCTATTTTAATAAGGTTTCTAAGGATTTACTCGATGCTTTAAATAGTGCTACCGTATGACCTGGGTAAGACATAAACCTTTGAACTATGTAAGGGAGCGTTACCAACCCACCTCGTCATGCCTAATTCATTTCAGCACCCCATCATACATTCGTTTCAATGCAAGTGGGTTCCCGAAATAAATTCGGGATGACAAATCGCTTTATTTAGTAAAATGTAATCCTAAAGGAAAGAAACGTCTTAGAACAATTTGAGATGTCTCCTGTTGCATAGCAAAAATGTACCATGTTAGTTCAGGTTTTTGCTCCTGACGGGGGGGAATTATACACCGAAACAAACCTCAATAATACCTTTCCGGAACCTTTAAATGCTGCTACCAGCCTGCTATTTGTGGCTTTAGCAGTGTTTTGGCTTGTACGGTTAAAATATTTCAATCATCAACACCTGTTTTTAAGTTTTGCTTCCTGGGTTTTACTAATAGGAAGTATTGGCGGCACTGTTTATCATGGCCTAAGGCTAAGCGCTATTTTTATTTGGATGGACTGGTTGCCGATAGCGATACTTTGTGTTTTGGGTAGTGTTTACTTTTGGAACCTTGCGGCAAAAAACTGGTATTTGGGTTGGATTTTAGTCGCTCTGCTAGTGGGCACAGAATATATAATCTTGAACTCGACACAATCAAAGCATCCGGATTTTGCTCAAAATTTAAATTACGGGATAATGGGTGCGATGCTTTTATTTCCCTTAGGTATAGTTTTGGCGCGGAATCACTGGAGGGAGTGGAGGTTAATACTGCTGGCTTTTTCGACATTCGGGATTGCGCTTTTTTTCAGGGTCGCCGATAGCTGGAAGATCATATCAACAGGGACACATTTTTTATGGCATATCTTCGGTGCCATAGCCACGCTTTCGCTTTTTCTATTTATTTATAGGGAGAAGTAACGGATCATTAAGTAAAATAAATAAAAGGGCTAGTGCCTTAAATTGTTGTCCATAAAGCTTGCTATTGCGATGTTTTTGTGTTTTTGAAGGCTTTATTGCTATAAATTTAATGCAGAGCGGATTTCTCCATAGGTTTCCGAATAATTACACGTATCTTGCGAAAAAATTTTACATATTAATTTACCTTAAATAACGCTCTCATGAACTCTCTCTCAAATTACCTGGCATTGGTATGTCTGGTGCTCGTCACCTCTTTGCCTAATCTGCAGGCAAAGTCGCATACTTCCATTGACTGCCAAATTACTTTAAATCCATCGTCAGCGTCTATTTGTTCTGGCAATAGTACCACTTTTGAAGTTGGCGCGTCTGGCACCGGACTAACCTATAAATGGCAGGTTGATGTGGGTTTTGGTTTTCTGGATTTAAAATCGAACGCAACTTTCTCCGACATTGATAAACCGGTATTAAAGGTAAATACAGTGAGTACAATGCTGAACGGTTATAAATTTAAATGTATTGTAAATAGTGATTGTGGTGAATTGGTATCTACAGAAGCAGAATTAACTGTTTTAACTCCTCCAAATATTAGTTCGAATCCTTCATCGACAAGTGTTTGCCAGAATTCTGATGCTATATTTCAGATCGGGTCAACTGGTTCGCAGTTAACTTATCAATGGCAGGAAGATAAAAATGACGGATCTGGTTTTACAGATATAACTAATTCGATGCTTTATACTGGCTTCAATTCACAAACTTTAACCGTTAAGTCAGCGGGAGCAAATTATAATGGGTTCAAGTATAGAGTTGTTATTGATGGCGTTTGTGCTGGTGCCGTAACAAGCAATCCGGCTTCATTAACTGTAAAACCATTGATTTCTATTAATAGTCAGCCACAAACCGCATATACCTGCTCAAGTCTGCCAGAAAGCCAGAGAACTGTTTCGTTTACAATTGAAGCAACCGGAAGCGATTTGACTTATCAATGGCAGGTGGACGCTGGTTTTGGTTTTGTGAGCCCGCCTACAACGCCTATACATACTGGTATTAATTCAAAAACCTTAACAGTATCTTATATCAAACCTGAGTTTGATGGATACATTTACCGTTGTATCGTAACTTCCTCTTGTGGAGGAGTTCAAACAACTTCAACTGCACTTTTAAAAGTAAATTCTTCAACTGCTCAGCCGCAAGATTTCACTCAGAAGAGCAATAGTGTTTATAAGGGGCAAACGGATGTATCGTATTCTGTGCCTGCAGTTGCCGGGGTTTCGTCATACGATTGGGCTTTCAAAAACTCCAACGGTGAAATAGTTCCTGGAGTAACTATTTATGGCAATGGTTCGAACTCTGTGCTGGTTGATTTTGCTAATAACGCAGAATCTGGAAACATGACAGTTTGTACAATAAACGGTTGCGGAGTGAGTGCGACAAGGAATGTAAGCGTTGTGGTTACAGACCCCCCTGTTACCTTACCGGTAGCGCTTGTTTCTTATTCAGCTGATCTTACGGCATCAAGTACGGCACTGTTGAAATGGGCCACATCTTCAGAAATTAATAACGATCATTTTTTGGTTGAGCATAGCATCAACGGCATTAGTTACAAGCAGGTAGCTAAAATACAGTCAAAGGGAAATAACGGGAATCAATATTATAGTATTAACCACGGGAATGTAGCCGCAGGAATAAACTATTACCGATTGATACAAGTGGATAAAAATGGTGGCAGAACAGAACTTGGCTTGGAAGCATTAAATGCAAGTTTAGCTAAATATAGCAACTATGTTTATCCTAATCCTTTAGTTGGTGGTACCTTAAATATTAAGTTTCCTACTGAGAAAGCGGCCCTGCCTGTAAAGATATCAACCATTTCAGGGCAAGTTTTATTTGATAAGAATGTTGATGTTAGCAATAATAGTATAGCCATATCATTTAATAATAAACCAGAAGCCGGGCTTTATTTAATCAGTGTAGATGGGCAGTTCCTTCAAAAGCTGGTAGTGAATTAGGCTTGCCAAAGATCAAGAAATAAAAAACTCCGGTTTTCTGAGAAGAACCGGAGTTTTTTATTTTTAAAACAGTCTGTATATTTTATAAATAAGCATTCTGCCTTAAATAATGATCGGCAATTGTAAGTGCTGCCATTGCCTCAACAATTGCAACAGCACGTGGAACAACGCAAGGGTCATGGCGGCCTTTACCTTTAATTTCGGCGGCATTGCCTTCTTTGTCAACCGTGTTTTGGTTATGCATTATTGTTGCAACGGGTTTGAAAGCTACTTTAAATGTGATATCCATTCCATTTGAAATGCCACCCTGAATACCTCCGGAGAAGTTAGTTAAGGTACTAACGCCTTTGCCCTCGCTTGCAGGCTTGAAAATATCATTGTGTTCTGTTCCCCGCATTTCAGAGCCAGCAAAGCCTGATCCATATTCAAAACCGTGTACAGCATTGATACTCAGCATCGCCTTTCCTAAATCTGCATGAAGTTTATCAAATACAGGCTCTCCCAAGCCAATTGGGCAATTACGGATAATACAAGAAACCTTGCCGCCTACAGTATCTCCAGCTTTGCGAATAGAATCAATAAATTCTATCATTTCATTCGCCGTAGCAGGATCTGCACAACGGGCGATATTGCTTTCACGGATTTCCAGTAGATCGCTTAACGAGCTTAATTCTACATTTGGGGCATCAATTGTACCCACAGAAGAAACGTGAGCGAAAATTTCAACGCCTTTTTGCTTCAGGAATAACTTTGCAATAGCACCGGCTGCTACACGGGCAGCTGTTTCCCTTGCAGAAGAACGCCCGCCGCCGCGGTGATCTCTGATGCCGTATTTAGACTGGTAGGTAAAATCGGCATGAGAAGGGCGGAAAATATCTTTATTATGGTCGTAATCTTTTGATTTCTGGTCTTCGTTAGGAATTACCAGGGCAATAGGAGTTCCGGTGCTTTTTCCTTCAAAAATTCCTGAAAGTATTTGAGCAGTATCGCTCTCCTTACGTTGTGTAGTGATTTTCGACTGGCCTGGTTTGCGTTTATCCAGTTCGCTCTGAATAAACTCCATGTCGATGTCAACATTTGGAGGACAGCCGTCAATTATTACTCCGATAGCTGCACCGTGTGATTCTCCGAAAGTTGTAATGCGGAACAATTGTCCGAATGAGTTACCTGCCATTTTTTGAGATGTGAGTGAGAGGTAGGATGTCTGATGTCAGAAGCCTGACGCCCGATATTTTCAGGCATCAAACTTCAGACCTCAAACCTCAGACCTCAGTCTGAAATCCAGCCTTTTTAAGGTCTTCCCAGAATGCGGGGTAAGATTTACCTACCACAGCAGGTTCCTCAATTTCAAGCTGATTAATTTTTAAGGCCAAAGGGGCAAAAGCCATTGCCATTCTATGGTCTTCGTAAGTTTTTATGGTTATTTTATCAGGGAAATGCAGTCCTGAGCAATCTAAATGATAGTGCTCATTTTCCTCGTTTAGCTTTACGCCGATTTTAGCCAGCTCGTTTTGCAAAGCTGCAACGCGGTCGGTTTCCTTGATTTTTAAGGTTTCTAAGCCTGTAAAAGTTGCGTTATGTCCTAAAGCAGCGCTTACAACCACTACGGTTTGCGCTAAATCAGGGCAATCTTTAAGGTCAAAGAAATCACCTTTAATTTCTTTAGTAGTTTTTGTAAGCTCTAACCCTTCAGCGGTGAATTTAGTTGTAATTCCAAAACTTTCCATAATGCTGCTGATGCGGCTATCACCCTGTAAGCTGTTCTGTTTCAGGTAAGGAAGTTTGATCGAACTTTCCTCAGATAGTGCTGCAATAGCATACCAGTAAGAAGCAGCGCTCCAATCTGGCTCTACTGTGATAGTTGATGCTTTAAATTCCTGAGCCGGAATAGAAATAACAGGGCCATTCCAGTTATGGCTTATACCAGCTTCAGCAAGCATTGCTAAAGTCATTTCCACATAAGGCCGAGAAGTTAGTTCGCCAACAATAGTTAACTCTAATCCTTGCGGAAGGGAAGGGGCAACTAATAATAAAGCGGTAATAAATTGAGAACTGATGTTCCCTTTAATGCTTACCTTATTGCTTTTTTGCTCAAAGAATGGCTGAAATTTTAAGGGAGGATAACCCTCTTTTTCTACATATTCTATTTCAGCACCAAGCTGCGCAAGAGCATCTACCAAAATCCCGATAGGACGTTGTTTCATCCTCTCGGTACCAGTTAGAACAACTTCCTGTCCAGTGGTGGCAAAATATGCTGTAAGGAAACGCATGGCTGTTCCCGCAGGGCCGATGTTGACGGTTGGGAGTGTGGAGTTTGCAGTTTGGAGTGTTGACTCTAGGCCATTAACTCCTGACTCTTGACTCTTATCTCCTGACTCTAAACTTCTCAGTATCCCGTCCAGCGTTACCGTATCATCAGCAGAGGAAAGGTTTTTAACCTCAACCTTTCCTTTGCTGGATGCATTTAATATCAAAGCCCTGTTGCTTTCACTCTTTGAACCAGTCAGCTGAGTGGTACAAAAAGTTTCTTTAGAGGGCTTTGAAAGGATTAATGCTTCCTCTGCCATTATTGAGCTATTTGTTTAGCATTCATGATAGCAGTCTGTTTTTTAATTGACTCATCGTGAATCAATTCTAAAAATTTAGTAGTGAATTCTTCATCTAAGTTTAATGCTTTTCCGAAGCTTGCACGTTTTTGTATGATTTCTTCCCAACGATTAAGCTGAAGAATTGTAATGTTATTGTCTCTCTTGTACTCGCCAATCTTTTCAACAATTTTCAACCTTTCTGCTAATTTTTGAATTAACTGATCGTCAATTTTATCAATCTGATTACGTAGTTCTGCTAGTTTATCAGAGATTGCCGGGTTTGTAGCTTCCGGGTGACGAACAGTTAAGTTGTCAATAATATCAGATAGAGCAGCAGGAGTAACTTGTTGTTTGGCATCAGTCCATGCAACAGATGGGTCGATATGAGATTCGATCATTAATCCGTCGATTTCTAAGTCTAATGCTTTTTGAGAAATGTAAGGGATCAATTCACGGTTACCGCAAATGTGGCTAGGATCGCAAATTACCGGTAAATGAGGGATTAATGTTTTCAATTGAATAGTGATTTCCCACATTGGTTCATTACGGAAAGCTGATTTCTCGAAAGAAGAAAAACCACGAGAGATAGCAGCTAATTTAGTGATACCAGCACCGTTGAAACGCTCTAATGCGCCAACCCATAATTGAAGGTCAGGGTTCACCGGGTTTTTAACCATTACAGGGATGTCAACGCCTTTTAAAGCATCAGCAATTTCCTGCACAGTAAAAGGGTTTACAGTTGAACGTGCACCAACCCAAAGGATATCAACACCAGCTTTTAAAGCTTCTTCAACGTGTTTTGCGTTAGCAACCTCAACAGTTACAGGAAGGCCAGTTTCAGCTTTGGCTTTTTTTAACCACTCTAAACCGATGCTGCCAATACCTTCAAATTCTCCCGGACGGGTACGTGGTTTCCAGATACCTGCACGAAGAACAGAGATTTTACCTGTTTTAGCAAGAAGGTGAGCCGTTGATAATAACTGCTCTTCTGTTTCAGCGCTGCAAGGCCCAGCAATTACTAGTGGCTGGTGTACCGGCTTTAACCATGCGCTTAATGGCTCTATATTCAAATTCAGTTTCATACGATGTTATTATATATTGTTAAAAGTTCAAATTTTATTAGGTGTTAGCAGTTAGCTTTTAGCTGATAGCTGACTGCTAATAGCTCTTACACAGTGTCATTTTTTAAGTACTCGCCCATGATGGTAAAATTAACCGTATGGCGAAGCACCTTGCGAACGGCATCTTCGTAGTTTTTATGAGAATCCCATTCGATATCTACATAAAAATTATACTGGTTGCGTTTACCTAAAACCGGCATCGACTGAATTTTACTCAAGTTGATATGATGCTCGGCAAAAATTGTAAGCACTTTAGAAAGAGAGCCAACTTCATCAGATACCTGGAAGGAAAACGATGCTTTGTTTGCGTTTTCTATAACAGTGTCTTTATTGTCTGTTAAGATCAAGAAGCGGGTATAGTTCTTTTTATTAGTTTCTATACGGCGTTCCATGATGTCTAATCCGTAAAGCTGGGCAGCCAGTTTGTTAGCAATTGCAGCTGTATCTGTTAATTGTTCATCGCGTATTTTTTTTGCGCAAGCCGCAGTATCCGTGCTTTCAACTACATTGAGGTGCGGAAACTCACTAAAGAAATCATCGCACTGGCGGATAGCTATGGGGTGCGATTCAACCCTTTTAATTTGGTTGAACTTTACGCCCGGCAAGGCCAGTAAATTTAGCTGGATGTGGAGGTAAACTTCGCCTACAATGGTAAAGTGGTAATCGCGAAGGAGAGTATAATTAGGAAGCAGGCTTCCGGCTATTGAGTTTTCAATGGCCATCACCACAAAATCAGCTTCTTTGTTTTTAAGTACCTCGCAAGTTTGTTTAAACGAGTTGCACTCGATTGTTTCGATGTTATCGCCAAAAAACTTCAAAGCTGCTTCTTCGTGAAACGATGCTTTAATCCCTTGTATTGCTACTCTTTTCTTCTCCATGAGCTAAAAAAAAATCCCGGCTGTTTGGGCCGGGACTTTATATATGAGTTCTTTTAGTCAAAACATATTCGTCCCGGCTCTTACTGATAGTAGTAAAAGTAACCGAACCAATATGTAGTGTTATTTGTCATTTTTTTCTTGATGCTCCAAAAGTAAGCGTTTGATTTTTAATTGGCAAATAGAAAATGAAAAATGTGAAGATCGAGGGGGCTAGTGTAAAAGAGAAAATAGGAACAGCTTTTTTCATTTTGTTTGTTAACTTTGATAGAACCGCTTTCCGGGACTTAAAAATGACTACTTTGACCATAAATATCGACAATAAAAAGACTGAAAAGGCTATTAAGGCAATTCTTGACATGTTGAATGTGGAGTATCGAATTGACCGGGATGTAAACAAGTCTACAGGGGGGGATGAGGGACTCCCGCTGAATAAACGTGAACAGGCGATGTATGGCCGTTTGAAAAAGTCTTTTCAGCAAATTGACTTACATCGAGAGGGAAAGATTGAACTACCTGATGCCAGGAATTTATTAGATGAGCTATAAGGTTAAGTACTTGCCTGATTTTGGCAGGGAAGTAAAAAAGATCGCTAAAAAGCACCGTGGCATTAAATCAGATATAGCAAAGCTAATTGATGATTTGGAAAAGAATCCATTTATTGGAACGGATCTTGGGAATAATATTTTTAAAATCCGATTGTCTATATCAGGAACAAATAAAGGTAAGTCAGGGGGTGCCAGGGTTATAACATTTGTGGCAATAATTTAAGAAACTGTTTATCTGACGTAATTTTATTTAAAAAGTGAACACGACTCGGTGAATGTTGATCTTGTCGTTGAAAAGTTAAAACAGTCAGGAATTCTTTAGTATGAATTTAATAGATATTTTTTAGCCATCATACAAGATACCAGAGTCATTGTAATTCTGATATCCTGTATTACTAGCTTAATTGCCCATCCCTATTTAATCAATTCATTATAGAAGTTTAAACTCTCAATAATCTTATCTTCATCAATGTAATTATTGTAATCGCATTCGCCAAGCTGTTTTAGCAGGGCAAAGCCAATTTTGCCGGAAGTGTTCTTTTTATCGTTTTTCATGAATTCCATGATAGCCGGATAGGTGTCAGAGGAAAATTTATAATCAGGAAAAATTGAACGAATGATTTCAATCAGTTCCTTTAAGCCCTCATCGCTTAAAGTATTGTATTTATTGGATAAGTATCCTTCGCAAATCATTCCAACTGCTATTGCTTCGCCATGCAATAATGGATTTTTGTCGTTTTGAAGCGAATAGCTTTCCACAGCATGCCCAATGGTATGTCCGAAGTTTAAGGTTTTGCGTAATCCCTTTTCGAATGGGTCGGTGGTTACCACGTGATTTTTGATCTCAACAGAATGGTACACAATTTCAGATGGAACATTCTCTGGCGATATGCCCTTCAGTTTGTTCAGATACTCCCTATCGGCGATAAAACCGTGTTTTACAATTTCAGCAAAGCCGGAAACCAGCTGGCGTTTATCTAGCGATTTTAGGAATTCTGTAGATATGAAAACCGCTTTAGGCTGTGCAAAAGTACCTACGATATTTTTTAAGCTTCCGAGGTCAATACCAGTTTTTCCGCCCACCGAGGCATCCACCTGTGAAAGTAAAGTAGTAGGAATTTGAATAAAATCGATACCTCTTTTAAACGTTGAAGCAGCAAAACCACCCATATCGGTAATTACGCCACCGCCAAGATTGATCAGTAAGCTGTTTCTATCTGCACCAAAATCAAGCAGATTTTGCCATACTCCAATACAGTAGTCGATATTTTTATTTTCTTCGCCTGGGTCTACCTCTATGATATCGTATTCTTCCAGCTCAGGGAAAAACTTGTTTACCACCGGAAGGCAATGTTCTGAGGTATTGGTATCTGTTAAAAAGAAAACCTTTGTGTAGTTGGAGCCTTGTACAATGTTTTTAAGCTCTCTAAGATCGGTATCGAAGAAAACGGAATAACCGTTACTTTGTATTGGAAGCATAATTATTTTACCAGGATTTTGTTGTTTTCAAACTCTACTATGTCACCTTTTCTCACCTTTAGGCGCTTACGGGTATCTACATTGCCGTTATACTTTACAAGCCCTTCGCTTACTACTATTTGAGCCTCGCCGCCGGTTTGTACCAGATTAGTTGCCTTCAGCAGTTGTATAAGTGGAATAAATTCGCCTTCGAGTTGAAATTCAATCATGGACGCAAACTTAAGAAAAGATTGGGGATTGGACGCTAACGATTGGTGACTGGAGAGAGCGATGTGCTGATCGCTGATCGCTCATACCTGATTGCCGATAGCTAATGGGCCGGGGAACTTCGTTGCTCAAATCTTGAAAAGAAGAATTTTGCTAAGTTTGCTTTATGGCGATGATGGATGATTTCAGCTCTAATACGGCCTTGCTAACTTTTGATAATACTGAAATTGCTTTCAGGCAGAAAAGCGATGAGGAATTAAAGCGGTCGTACTGGTTGTTTAAGCTAATTAGCAACAATTTTCTGGCTAAGGTAGGGCCAAGTATTACAGAGTCTGCTTTGAAGTTGGGCTTGCCGGTGGTGCCTTTAATTAAAAAGACATTATTTAAGCAGTTTTGCGGAGGAGAAACCATTGAGGAATGCGAACCCACCATCGAAGCACTTGCCAAAGGATATGTGGGTACAATTTTGGATTATTCTGTTGAAGGTGCGGTTGGAGACAGTAGTTATATTGAAACTGCTGATGAAATTGTGCGGACAATTATGCGGGCTAAAGATGATAAAAGGATTCCTTTTGCTGTGTTTAAGCCAAGCGGGGTAGCACGTTTTAAGCTATTGGAAAAGATTAGTAGCGGACTGCAATTAAGTAATGCGGAGCAAGCCGAATTGTTTAAAGTTAAGGGGCGAATAAATCACATTTGCAAAACGGCTTATGACCATGATGTGCCGGTAATGTTTGATGCGGAGGAATCCTGGATACAAAATGCCTGCGATAAACTGGCTATAGATATGATGCGGATGTATAATCGGGATAAAGCAATTGTTTATAATACCTACCAATTATACCGGAAAGATAAATTTGAATCCTTGCAGTTCGATTTGAGCATTGCCGAAAGGGATGGTTTTTTTCTTGGCGCCAAGCTGGTTCGCGGTGCATACATGGATAAGGAACGAGAGCGAGCTTCCAGATTAGGATATGAATCTCCTATCCATAATGATAAAGAGGGCACTGACCAGGCATTTAATGATGCACTGGCATTTTCTATCGAAAATATTAATAGTATAGCCATAATTTGCGCTACTCATAATGAAGAGAGCTGCCTCGTGCTCACGGAGTTAATGCGAAAGTATAAGCTTGAGGAGAGCCATCCGCATATTTATTTTGCTCAGTTATTAGGTATGAGCGATAATTTAAGTTATAATTTATCGTACACAGGTTATAATGTGGTGAAGTATGTACCGTATGGCCCGGTGAAGTTAGTGTTGCCATATCTTTTCAGAAGGGCAGATGAGAATAAGGCGATAACAGGGCAGATGGGGAGAGAACTTGCTTTAATTATTCGGGAAAAAAAACGAAGGGGCATTTAAGGATTTTGCCTTTATAAAGTTTGGAGTTTGCACCCTTAATTGTAACAAACTCCAAACCTGGTTAAGGTTAGCCTGGCGTGTTCAATTTTTTTAGTAATTCCTCCGAAACATCGTCTGAATAGGTTCCATAGGCATTCACAAATACACCTTTTACGTGGTATTTGTCTGATTGTATACCATATACAACCGAGTTGTCTGCAGGATCTGACATTCCTTCAAATCTGTATAGTTCAGAAATGCTAAAATCTTCAGGCTGTAGGTTTATATTTTCAGTGCTGTTGTGTAGTACGCCGTTGGCAAGATTAAAGTCCAAGTTGAAGCCTCGGTTTTTCAAACCGGCTAATGCTTCAGATACTGTTTGATAGTCTTCCATGCCTCAATAACAATAGCTTTTTAGCTTTTGTTTAAAGAGTACCCGCCTAAACTGGAATTTTATAACTGAAACTTAAAGGTACCCTTCGCGGTACATAAACTTTTCGAGGGAGTCATTTTTAGTCATCAGATAGGTGTTAAAACCCATTTCCTGTGCTGTTTTTAAATGTTGCGGGCTGTCATCTATGTATAAAGTTTCTTCGGGAAGTAAATTACTGTCCCGGGCGACGAATTCAAAAATTTCGCGATTGGGTTTTCTTAAGCGGACAAGGTGAGAGTAATAAACCTTTTCAAAAAAAACGTCATTGGTTTCTATACCAAATTCCTGCTTTAAATATTGGTTAATGTAATCCATGTGGATTTCATTGATATTGCTTAGCAAAAATGTGCGATATTTCTCTTTAGCCTTTAATAGTATGTCATGATTAATAGGAGGGATGCCAATTAACAAAGTATTCCAGGCATTATCAATTTGGGTATCTGTAAGGTTAGGCTGGCCAGTAATTCGCCTTATTCCATCCCTAAACTCAGCCGATGATATGCTGCCTGTTTCAAATTCATTGAAAATTGGATCGTGGCCTGTGTGAGCAAAAAAACGTTCTACATTTTTAATGCCCAGTTCGGTAAATGAATGTTGTGTTTTCTGGAAGTCGATATCGAAAATTACGTTCCCGTAATCAAAAATGATGTTTTTGATATGCTGCATCCTGCAAAGGTATAGCATATCAAAAACATCTTTAGCCTATTTGTTATTTCGGATTATAAACCAACGCAAGTCCAAATGTTTTTGATTGATAGGTTGGCCCTACGTGAAGGTTATTTGTTTTAATTTTTAGTGTGTTTGCAACAAACTTCTTAACCCTGGGATAGATAAAATAAGAAAGGTCTGTGGAGAGAATGCCAATTCCTGCACCGGCTACAACATCACTAAACCAATGGTTGTTGTGATAAATGCGTAATGCACCGGTTGTAGCTGCTACGGCGTAGGCTGCGATGCCATAAACAGGCGATACGTCTTTATATTCCAGGCGCATAAACTCGGCTGCCGAAAATGCTGTAGCTGTATGCCCGCTAGGGAAGGACCTGTGATCGCTACCGTCTGGCCGTAATTTGCGCGATATTGTTTTTAATTTGTCTACCGACTGGCTCATTATTGTATTTGAAAGTGCATACAAAAATGCTCTGTCTACAAAGTTGTTCTGGCTTTTAAGGCCCACCATGTTTAAAGCGAAAACTGCCTGAACAGGCATATATTGAAGGTAATCTTCGGGGGTAGAATGGAACCTGTTGTTGTTTTCCAGTACTTCGTCCCTTATTTGACGATTTAGATTTTGCAACTGAGCGTTTTTATTAGCCAGTAGGCCGAAACTAAACATTGCTGCCGGGCCGATGTAAGGACTGTATTTTTTAAGGCTAGTTGTTATTTTCTTTTCACTGTGCTTTACTACCGGCTGAATTTCGGTGCTTGTAGCTGCTGAATCGGTAGGAAACTCGTTTGTAGTTTGTGCATTTAGCAAGAAAGGCATGCATATTGCCCAAAAGAAAGTAATTAATTGTCTCATCCCCTAAATCTGCCCTCGTTTTGATTAGTTTATCCTGTTTTTAATCTTATGCTGGTTAGTTTATTGTGAAAGGTTTGAAATTTAAGGGCTTATACTTTTTTGCTTACAGGAGGGTTCGGATTATTTTTCTTTTTTAGAAAAAAATTGAAGATTTTATTTGCTTCATTCTCTGAGGTTTTGAAAGAAGTTGGCATTTTGCTGTTTGCAAATTCAATGTAATGCCTAGATTTGCACTCGCAAAACGCCAGGTTTGGCGTTTTTACTGCGCCTATAGCTCAGTCGGTTAGAGTAGAAGACTCATAATCTTTTGGTCCCTGGTTCGAGCCCAGGTGGGCGCACTTCAAATAAGGCCGTTCTCCCAAGGGAAAACGGCCTTATTGGTTTCTAAACGCGGTTTTTGAAGCTCCGCGGCACTGGCATATCGCGGTCGCACTTTGTCAGGTTCAACAGCATTTTTTGTTAATTTTCAGGCATCCAGAGACAAATTATGTTACAACGATGTTGCATGACCAAAAAGGTCGGCGGAAAGATCGTGCTTTTATCAGTATCAAAATTGCAGAGGAAGCCAAACCATTAATTGAAAAGTATCTCGGCGTCCTTCCTTCTAAATATACCAACCACGAAGGTTTGGATACTGCGTTAAGTAAAGGATTGAAGGATTTAAGAGATTTAGCTGGTGTACCGGATATTACCTTTTACTGGGTCCGTCATTCTTTTGCAAGCCTGGCTCGTAATTCCTGTTGTTTGAGTAAAGATGACGTAGCGCTCGCTTTAATCATGTTGATGAGGGATATCGAACTACGGATATCTATATTCCCAAGGATTGGAAAATTGTGAATGAGGTGCAGGAAAAGGTTTTGGGACTATTGAGAGATCTGGTTTGATGAACGAAGAGCAGCAAATTCGTAAATTAAAGTTAGCGTAAAGTACTTAATATTCACAATGCTAGTTGTACGTGCAACTAGCATTGCCTAACTGCAATGTAGACAGTTCAGATTTCTACAATCATTATTATTTAAGCATTGTATAAAACTATTAAAGTTATATTTTCTAAGTCGGATTGCGTTCATCTTCTAATCCCTGGATCATGGCCTCCAGACTTTTATAGGCAGTTGAATACAGAAGCGATCCTCCATTTTTAATGGACAGGGCTAATTTAGAGAAGTCCTTGTCTTCGGTTTCTTTGTTCAGGACGTTCTTTATTTGTTTCAGAGCAATAAGATTGGATTTAAGCAGATCAGACATTTCACGTCCTACAATTCGTGCAGAAATTACCACCCGGTCAAAGTCCTTGTCGTCCATGAGATCTACGTGCAACGTGTAAAGATCTTCGTATTTCAGTTCTATATAGTTGCTTAAAATGAATCCCAGGTCTCTTCCATCACGATTGTCCCGGTAGCCACGATCGCTCCATGCCAATATTTTCATGATGCAGATACCTGGAATTGAGGCAACACGAAATCCGGTTTCTTCAATTTTTACCTCAATGCTATGTTTGCTAACTTCCATTAAGCCAGCAACGTTCATCGCTTGAAGATGGTCAGGAGGCCATGTATAATGACCTTCTTTATTTTGAATTTCTCCAAAAGGAACTATGTCAACTTCATACCGATTTTTAAATAATAGCTTATGAGGAACTTTTGTAGACTGAAAAATACTGGAGGAGGTTAATTTTTGAAGGACTTCTTCATAGCTCCCCCATTCGGGTACGTATACCGCAAAATCCACATCTTCAGTCATACGACTGACGCCCAATTCGTAAATAGAGTCAAGAACTATATCACGTGCACTTGCTCCAATTAGTAGGAAATCATATGCTTGACGGCCCAGAATGTCTTGCAATGCCTGAATGATCTCCCGCAGGTGCGATGGTAGCTTATTGTTCGATAAATTGTAAGAAATCATCGTAGATCTTTTGAGCTGTTTCCAGATTCCTGCTGTCGCTGCTTGAAGCTAGTTCAGCATAAACCAAAAGTGGCGGTGCCAGGTTCGGTGTGATCTGAAACAAGGGATGGTTGGGATTCCAAAAATATTTATAGACAACAATGTCTGGATCCTGTTCGGTTGGTACAAGTCGTAATTCCTTTTTCCATTTTCCTTCTTCAGCAGGTACAAACATACTCAACTCCCCTGGTACCAGGTAATTAGTGTAGATTCCGGCAGCTGCCTCTCCACTCCAATTCCCATTCCAGTCCTGTATTTGCTGATTGCGATAGTTTCGTACGAAATCCTTGTCGACAGATTTATAGCGGCCAATTAGCAACTTCGGGCGAAGCGTCTCATTATATCCGTTAACCCATCGTTGCAAGAGTTCACGTTTTCGTAAAAGCCGTTTACTATCGTCGATATTTTCCAGCAAATATTCGTTTTGCATCATTTCCTTATAAAGGATGGTTATCGATGCTGGGGAAATGCCAGTCAGTTGGGCTAGGTCGCGGTAGGGAATATTGATTGCATCAGGATCTTGCAATAAAGCAAAAAGAAGCTTCAAACCTGCTTCTCCGAATAGGCGACTCTTGCTCGGCTTGCTGGTTGCTTCTGATTTTTTCTTTGTATTTAAAATGTAGATTGTTTTTTCGTTGATATAAACATTTCCAACTGCATCTAAGTAGTTAACGTTCATATCCACCAGCTTCTCGGCGATACGTGGATAGATGACTGGGCTGATTACCAAGGTCGGCAACTTCTCCTTCTTCAAGGCGTCATTCGCCTCCCTTTTGATATAGTGAAGTTGTAAGTGCCCAATCTGATGCGCATAATAAATATTGAATTTTAGGTTTACACCATTAATACGAAAGGTAAGAATATCTCTTTCCCCTATGGCATAGTTTAAATTTATATGTGCGCTTTTATAGGCATCCCGAAACACTGGGGGTAGCATATTAAAGCCTTTCTCAAGGACTACGGACAAATGCATGTTTATAATATTAATGTGTTTACTTTTAGTAAACATTCAAATTTAGTAAACAATATTTAGATTTAAAACAGAAGAGCTAAGATCAATTGCCGTATTACAGCCTGTGAAAATACAAAGGATTCGTCCCGGAGCCATTTTGGACCCATGAGCTAAGAGAAAGAAAGCTTCCCTGTTTCAAAAAGATACGAACCATGGTGATAGGGACTGATATTATCTTATCGGAAGTTTCCATTTTTCAATTAATTCTGCGTTGAGTCCACCCTCTTTCGCGTTTGGCTTTCCTTTGCCAGTCGTAATTAAGTCCTTTAAACTCCCTTGAATATAGCTTGTCCAAGCATCATGACAAACATTATAACATTCATAGTCGGGTACTAATCCAATTTGAGTAAAACGAAGTTCTGTTTGGTTTTCCTTTTTAGAAATTTCGAAAACAATCTTATTACCATTCCACTCAGTTTTATCCGTGGTAAAATTAAAATGGTTTTCTAATACAAGCCAGGCCACTTTTTCGTAAGGGACAAATTCTACGATTTTCATTTTGCTGATATGAACATCTTTGTAGTAGTAAAGAAATTGTTCATTGAGCTTATCAGTGGTACCCTCAACATTCTCAGACCACCAGCCGCGTACATTGTTTACGGCCTTGAATACTTCTTCTGGTGTCTGATCTACTAGAATAGTTGTACTGAAATCTGTTGTTGTCATTTTACTTTGTTTTTTTGAGGTTATTGATGCTGGTTATTTATGTGTTAGACTAGAGCGTAAATAGCATCACAAGACAATCGAAACGAACTGTCTAATTATTTTGATACTGTTTTTCTTCATTTGCTTTGGCTAAGACATCCGTTAATCTTTCCCGAACATACTGCGTCCATGCCGGTGCGCAGGAATCATAGCATTCAAATTCCGGCACCAGGCCTATGTGAGTGAAGACGATTTTTGTTTTTTCGAGTTCCTGAGAGATCTCAAAACTAATTTTGGTTCCATTCCATTCATCTGTCTTATCTACAAAACTAAGATTGGCCTCCGTTACAAGCCAGGTTACTTTTTTGTTGGGTACAAGTTCTACCAGTTTTTGTTTGGTATAATGAACCCCACCGCCTGCAAGAAAGCTAAATTCATCGCCCAGTTTTTCTGAGCTTCCTTCAAATGATTCGTCGTATAAGCCTGACCACCATGCCCGCACGTTTAACAGAGTGTTGAAAACGTCTGCTGGTTTTTGTTCCACCATGATGGTGGTAGTGAAATCTTGATTTTCCATTGTATTACCTGGTTTAAAAATAGTATTGTTCTAAATGATAATCCATATGGCCTCTGTGCTCAAAACAAGGTTGATTTTATTTCGGTGAGGTCCTTTTATATGGATTGCAGAGTAAAATTACCATCTAAGTAGCAGATGAAAAGGTGGTGAAATGGACATTCTAGCGGGTTGATCTGGACGTGCCCAGTAAAGCACTTTGATGATAAATGTTCCGGAGATAAAACAATAATTATAAAAAAGGAGCTGATTGAAAAAGCAGCTCCTTTATAGCAAAGGCCAACGAAATATAGTCTCGCGGCCTTTTAAGATCTGAGAAGGTTTACATCAATGTTTAATTACATAGGCTGAACTAAATTCCTGCTGAACTTCGGCTACTCTTCTTCTTTGCTCACCACTACACTTGCTACAGTTTGCCAGTTCTGAATAACCTGGTTGTAAAACGGCTCTTCGGCAGATCCGCCTTTCCATATAACATAGATCTTTTTATTGTCTGGCCTGGTAGTGCTCTTGGCGGTTTCCAGCAAGGCATTGGAAATTCCGGTGAATGTCTTGTTGAGGTCGAAGTTGAAGGTCGCTTTATATTTATCGGAAGTATTAATTAGAATATCTGTAACTGCAAGGTTCGCTTCAAACGGATAGGAGCTTGCTACCATTACACTGTCTATTCCTCCTTTGGTATTGGTAAAAGTTCCTTTAAGGTTGAAGGCCAGTTCGGATTTCGCAGACTTTTTACAGTACATTTTAACCTTCACATCCTTGTACGAACCTGCAGGCAATTTAATAACGCCAGCCAGGGCATTCGCACTAAAAATGTCCAGATTTTTTTCTACCGTTATCGTGGTATCAAGCAGGTTACTAGTCTTACCGGTGAATGATATTTTTTCAACATAAACAGAGGCCGAAGACCAGTTAACAGCTACTGTATTTAATGTGTTGCTGTCGGGCATGGCAGAGGTTTTGATGCCTGCACCGGAAGCTTTGGCGAAATAAGAAATGTTTCCAAAACCGGAAGTGTTTACAGGAGTAGTAGTGCTTTTTTCAGGAGTAGGAGTGCCGTCTTTCTTACAGGAAATTGTTGCTGATGCAATTAGTAATACACCAAGGACGTGTTTTGATAATAAGGATATAGATCTCATATAAAGTTTAGTGTTTAAGAATTCGATTTAAATATAGAAAGATCTTATAAGTCTGAAGATTAAGTTTAAAGATTACCTGTGGCGGTTCCTCTCAGTATTCATTAAGGCGACTTGACGGAAATTTATAAATTGGTGTTGATTTTCAATTTTCCAGACAGACCGATACTACGCCGAGTCCTATTTGAGAGACTCGGCTAGGAAATAAGCTAACCAACTTCCATTGTACCAATTTTCCCATTATTTTTTCTCCTCCGATAATTTATTGTCGTCATAGCAACAATATTACTTTCATTTTTTTATAACCCTTTTTTTATTTCCCCCGTAATTAAACTCGAAAATGAGTTAAGTTCTATTATTGCTGAGGCTGAGTTAACGAATAAAAAACTTCAAGAACAACTAAAGGTTCTGACATCTGAACAAGACTTATATGTTAAACTTCTTTCGAGCGAAACTTGGTAAATACAACTAAATTTATAGAGATTAATATGTGTGAACAAAAAAAAGCCCGGATTGCTGATAGAAAAATCATACCGGATCTTAAAGAAGCAGAAAAGAAAATACTCAATGAGCATCGAATAGTCTCCTTATTTATTGATAATGCTAAAACATACATACAACTTTCAACAGGAGCCCTGGTACTTTCGGTGACCTTTATTGAAAAGGCTGGGAACAATAATTCCTTTCCCATAAATGGATTTATAGTAGCAAGCTGGTTTTTTTGGCTCGTTTCTATTTTAATCGGTGCATTGTATCAGTATGTAGCAATTAAGTATCTGGAAACAATGGAAAATGATCATGACTTTCTATTTTATGATCGAGAATGGAAAATCATCATACCAAAGGTTATTCTTAATAATCCATATTCATTATATGCAGTGATGGTGCTTTTTTTTTATATAGGTGCAGTAAGTTTTGCAATCAGCGCAATGGAGGACCTGAAGGAAGTCGAAGGTATTTTCCAATAAGTAAGGCAGTTCAACTTGTTTTTGTCGCTACGTTCCCCAAAAAACCAAAACAACGGCTCGCTTTTTTAACTGTCAGATTGAGTTTTGACTACTTCATTTTAACAAATCGCTATATCGCTATAACCCCAAATTCTTTGCGGATGGTGGCTATGTAAAAGGAGTCCCTTCTGGCTCAACTAAATTTTCCAGCTAAATAATCCTTAAAAAATCTTTCTCCTAGCTAGCGTGGACTTGTAGCTCGTGCAAAATTAAAGATAAATTTGAACGTATAGGTAAGAGCGATACGCCCGCACCAGCACGGTCTATCGGAGCTTATGAAGGCTCCTGAGCTCCGATAGGATTATGTCTACGGACCAGCATAATATGGAATTAATGGTGGATTATTTGGATCTCCAGCAATCATATTTCTATCTTTAAAACTGATTTTGGAATCAGGGCTCGGTGGGATATAATTATTATCAATAATGATAATCTGAGTCTTATCTAGTACTGTGCCTGCCAGTTGATAAACGTAATCATAAAATCTTTTAAATATATCCTGATTCACCTCTTTGTCAATATTTTTCATAGGAGAATCTATGACTATGAACGAAGGAAGGGGAAGGTCATTCTTGGATGCCACCACATGTAACGCTAATAAAAAACAGCTATTAAATAGCGTTTTCTTTCCGCCACTGCCTGCGTTGTAGAAGTTCCATCTCAAATATTCTTCACCGGCTGGAAGAATCGTTATATCCCAATTTTTCCTATTAATACTTACCTCATCTTTATCTGAAACTCCTGGCATCCCTACCTCATTCAGTATATTTAAAAACGTTGCTTCCAATTCTTCAATCAGAGCTTCCCCTCGAACGAAATTCGCTCGCTCGTTTTCAATCTGTCTTTTGAAAGATTTCTCAAGTTTTGCTAGTTCGACAACCTCGTCTTCTAGACGATTGATTTCCTCAGGCATCTTTTTTAAGCTGTCAATGCTTTTAAGTCGTTCTTTAAAAGTTGCAACTTTTTGATCGATTGCACGAACGTTCGATAAGAAAACAGACTCATATTGACGTAAGTCATGTTCAAGTTGCTGATCTAATTCTCTCCTTAATTGCTGCTTCGCTGCAAATTCTTTTTTGGTTTTGCTGAGTGATTTTTTGTGAAGATCAATTGAAGCTTCTATTTCCCTGATTCGGTCAGTTAAATCGAGCTGAATTACTTCTGCTTGTTCCACTATTTCAGGTTGTTCAGCTCCCAAAGGAGATAAGCAAAGGCCACAGGTATCTGGAGCTACCACTCTGGGTGTTAAAGAGGTGCCGCAATCAGGGCAATTCGTAAACTTTACTCCTTGAAAGACGGTTGCGATGGCTTGACTTTTTGCAAGTTTGAATTTCGAGGAAACAAGTTCTGATTTTAATGTTTCTTGCTGTTCCAATCTTCTTTCCAGGTCAATTATTCCCTGCTCTCTTTCTGCTAATTCCCCAATCAGATTTCTAATGCGTTCTCTGATTTGATCAACAAAATGAGTGCGTTCACGGTATTCATGCTCCTGTCTTTCTCGATCTTCTTTACTTCTTTCAAGCTTTTTGCGAGTGGCCTCGCTGTAAAACTCTATTTCTTCAACGGTAGAAAAATTAAACTTCTTCAAGAAATTCCTCAGCCCTTCAGCATTGTGCCGCTTAGCAAAGCGACTCTTTTTAGTTTCATAAAGCTTCTCTTGTAATTCGAGTAATTTTTGAGTTGAATATTGTAATATATATTTTAAGACCTCTTTACTATTTCTGGCTTTCGTAGAATCCTCATGTCTAAAAAAGGAGTTATCCATTTTATTTTGGTCGAGATAACAATACCACATGAAATTTTTCAGGCTTAATCTGACTAAACTTGAGTTTTCCTTTATTTTGTTTGCGGGAATTCGAATGACATTAACATCCAAGAGATAAAAAATAAGGTCACTCAGGCTATAAATTTTGTCGCTCCACACCGGTTCCGGACCAGCGTTCACCGGCACGTTGAGGGTGAACGAGTGGCCTTCTTCATCAACCCACGTTGCGGTTACGACGCTATTTGCATTGGTATTTCTTTCCAGCAGCACTTTATATCTCCCTATGGCTAGATCCAAAGCAACACTGGTTACCTCTTTCTGAATTGCTATAGTTCGTTCAATATTTCCTCCTAAGCAAAAATTAATCAGACGAGCAATTGATGATTTTCCAGAGCTTACACGACCGTGAAAAAAAAGTACCTGAAAATTTAGGTCAATGACCTCTTTACTCTTTCGACATTGTAGGGATAGAGAATAAAAGTTAATTTGCATCATAGAATTTCCTTTCCGTATTGTAAGGAACTAATTTCTGGAAATGTCCTATAAATGAACTTCATTAGATTGGTGCCTGAGATGTTGAAATGTGTTTTTATAATTTTTGCTCTTTCGACTAAGTCTTGAAGTTCTAAGCTTTCAGATAGCTGTGTTGCCACCCTAACCCCATTCTCTGTTATTCCGAGATAGTAAGAGCGCCCTGCTTTTCTGATGTACACTAAATTCCTTCCGATAAGAGTGTTTATAAATCGTCGATACCTGAAATCCCAAGGACCATACTTGAATCTTACCATTTTGGCTTCAACGCTTCTCCTTTCGAACCCTTCTGGTACCGCTTTGACCATGGGCTTTTTAGATTCGAGAAGAGCTTTTTCGAGATAGGTCGGGTAACGCAACAAAAAATCAAGTTTGGCTAGCTTAGTTAGCCCCTCCACTTCTCCCAAACGTTTCTCTCCACTGAAAATATAAATTAATAACAGTAGTCGTCCGAGATGAATATGTTCATCTTTTTCTAAGCTCGAAAGAATATTAAACAAATCTCTCATTCTGGAATTTCGAATTTTCGGCTCCACCAAACTTTACAATTTTCAGTGAGAACACCAACCGATCCTATTAAGTGCTCATATGTGCAGTCAAAGAACAATGATGAATCTTCGCTTTTTCTTGCTTTCAACAGCTTTCTTACTTTAATAAGCATATCATTGCCTTTATCATCTGAAGAACTAATACTTTCTTCATCATAAACCTCCTTACATAAATTATGGGTTATCCTAAGGATCTGGTTATACTTTCCTTCAGCTTGCTCAATATCTTCTTTGTACAGCCAGGCGGTTGTATGCTGTTCAAACGCAAATTTAAAGTCGCGGACAAGCTCTATATTTTCTGAGTCAACCCCGCCTGCATCCATCTTCAATTCCAATTTTCTATACCCTTCAGGTGCGCTAGCGATTTTCATCCTATCCTTCAATAATAGCTTCACTGGTTGTATTTTTTCATTTTCAAGCCAGTTTTTGAGATCATCTTTTCGAATGCACTTTGACTCAATAATTTCTTTTGTTTGAGCGTCTTCATCATAAATGCCTAAGACATAGTTGTAGGATATTTCGTCTTTATTTACCACATCTAATGAAGATGCACTGAAAACGCGGGCAACAATAAGATCTGCTAAATCAACAATCTTACTTTCAGTAACTCCCTTTAAAATTCCACAGGCTTTCAATTCATTAATTAATTTCATTTTAATATCGTCAAGGGCACAAAAAGTATAGGTTCTTGCCTTTTTGATTGTTTCTATCACAAAATCTGTTGTACAATCACATTCCGATGCCAGCCATGTTATGAAAACCTTGGTTTTAGATCGAGCCACTAATACATCGACACCCGCTTTGATATTCTGAATTAAGTTATTAATGCAGATTGCCGGCTTTGTTTTATCAAAGCCATGATTGCTAACAATTGAAAAGGCTTTAAATTTTCCTGGAAATCTTTTGTTTAGAAGAACAAATCTTTTAAAGGTTTTTTTTATTGAGTCATCGAGAATATTGAATGGATGTAAGTTTATATCTCTAGTTTTAACCTGAATGCCAGAAAAAAAGCCATCCTTGTGCTTCGCCAAAATATCCTCGTGGTGTTCACAGTATATTTCCACTATTTCTTTTGCCGGTTTTACAATAGACATAGCCAATATTCCAGCATATGTAATTTGATAACGAAATCTTTTAAGTACGTCATCTCCAGGATCTGAAGGGTTCAGTTCGCTGACCGGTGATTGTTCCGTCACAGGATTCAAACCGTCGCTCACTTCAAAACTCATCCCTTTAAACTCTTCTTGTTCAGACATAAATTGGCATCAAAAATCAAATATAAGGCATGTTACAATATTAAAAGCACTTTCCGAAAAATTACCAAATTGCTATTCTAGAAAAGGCGAGGATCGACAGATTTTCCACCTTTTATTTAACCGCATTAAACTAGAAAGGGCATCCAAATGAATGCCCTCCCTTTCTGCATAACCCTATTACACACCCTATTCCTTAATAAATTTTTCCCGTGTAAACTGACTACCATTCTCAATAGTAATCACATACATACCCGGCTGTAATTTAGAAACAGAAACAGTTTGAGAAGTTTCCATTAAGCCTTGTGAAAGCACTTCCTCACCACCTAAACTGAACACCCGCACTTTGGCGCCTGCTTCAAGCTTACTCAACTTAATATTCAGAATATCTGCTACCGGATTTGGATAAAGCTCCACCTTGTATGGTGCAGGCTCCTCTAATTCCAAACTTGCAGGTATTATTGACATTCCAGAGTTACAAGAACCCAATTTGTCGCCGTGGTTTAAATGCTCCTGCACGGAAGATGAGGCAACACAAATTACCTTACCATTATGGCAGATCATCACCTTGTCATTGTTATTTCCACAACGTACGTCTATTTCGTTAATTGTTACAGAAGCTGAACTGGAACAGCCCAGGGCGTCGATAACTTTGACAGTATACTCTCCCGCTGAACTTACTGATAGAGAAGACGAACCTTCTACATTATTCCACAAGTAGGTGTACGGTGCAGTACCTCCCGATGGCAAAACATTAACCGTTAAAGAAGAAGGCCCATAACCTAAATAAAGAGTATTCTTGGCATCTACTTCGGGATTTATGGCGTAAACATCAGGAATACTTAAAGTAAGTGGACTGTTGATTACCACGGTTGTCTCAGTGGTAGCCTGATTACCATGGCCATCATTAATCACCCAATGAACAGTGCTGCTGCCAATATTAAAACTACCGCTGGCATTTGCGCCGATTCCGCTTCTGTTTGTAGCGCCGCTAATGGAGTAGGCGATATTTGGGGTTCCGCAATTGTCTGTGGCGAGCAGTGCAGGAATGGTGTAGTTTCCACTGGTGCTATAACACTGTGCCGGCACTTCAGGACGGTAAATAATCACAGGTGCGCTAACATCCTTAACCACTACGCTTTGGTTTTGAGTAGTGATATTGCCATTGCCATCATCGTAAGTCCAGGTAATGGTATAAGTTCCTTGATTACTATAGCTTAGTGGATCGTTAGTGGTAGCGGTCAATGTACCTACACAACCATCCGTTGCAGTGGGAATTGTGGTAATAGTTACCGAACACTCAGCAGTAATCTCAGGCAGTTCGGCAACATCAGGCACCGGCTTAGTTACATCGCTTATTGCCAGGTTACCATTTACATAATTGATAATGTAGTTAGAAAGTCCTGTGCCTTGTGCATTGGCAGCAATTATAGGATAGCTTCCTTTGCCCGCATTTCCAGCAGCGCCATCACTTGACAAAGAAACACTACTTACAGTATCGGCGGCTGCTAATCCTTCTACATTAAAGGCTGCGGAGCCAAGGTTTAAAGAAGTGCCACATTCCTTTGTCTGGCTGCTTGCCGTAATAGTTAATGTTTTAGGATTGATGGTAACTATTGCTGTATCGCTAGAGGAATTGTAATAAGCGTTACCGCCATACGAGGCCACTACATGGTAAGCACCAGCATTTACCGGAGCACCGTTTAAAATATTACCGCTTGTATCCTTATAAACGATGGCCAAAGCCGGGCTCAACTTATCCTCAATCCCTCCGGTACCGTAGGCAAAGCCTGACACCGGATGCGGATTACCATCATAGCTAAAGCTACCTTCTTCTAACTTTATACTTGCTGTTGCTTTTGCATAATTGCTTACACCAAATGCCGACAAGGTAGTAATCCCTGATGTTGAGATGGTATATGGGTCAGCAACTGTTCCATTTCCAGCAATAGCTGCAGGAGTGTTTACCCAGCTACTACCGTTATACTGCATTACCGCAGTTGGTTGTGCAGAATCAAATCCACTAGCCTGGTCGGTAGTTGTCCAGCCAAGCTTTGTTAGCAGATTACTTCCGCCTAGAACATCCTCAGTAATGACCCACTGCTTATTCACTACTTTACTGCTATCTGCAACCGGGTAATCAAAGGTATTTTTGAGCCCTACAGAGAAATTATCGGCTGTGCCTGTATTAGTTAACGTTACTGGATTATAAGTGGTTATCGATGTTCCGATTGGGAAAACAACAGCTGAGTTACCAACCGGCCTTTTTAAGCTGCCCGTTCCGCTGATTATGAAATAGTTCGGCGTTATAGCAAATGTGGACGTTTTGCTTGCATCAACCATACCGCTATCTCCAATGTTCAATGAAACAGAACCCGCAACAGGGCTTTGGTTTGTATAAAACTGTTTTCCTAATTTCAGTATTCCATTTACGTTTAAGATGATGGGTTGCCCAATCGTCTTGTGTGGAATTAAGGCAGAAGTGGTGGTGCTGTTGCTCATATCCAATGTACCATTGATGTTATAGGTGTATTTACCTACTGTTTTAACAATGAAGTCAGCCGGACTGGAGCTATGTAAAAAGCCTGCTGTCACTGTCACGCCTGGATTAATGTTGATGGCTACATCATTAGTGCCATAATCCCATGTACTGTTGTTGGAGCCGTACCAGGCTTGTAAACCGTTAATGAGCGTTAAGTTGGAATTAATATTCAGGGTGATTTTTTGAACAGCCGTTAAAGTGCGTACGGTGCCAAAGGAATAGATGCCATTGCCATTCAGGCTATAAACGCCGTTGGTGCCGTCTAACTCCAAAGCCAGTTTATTATAAGTAGCATTTGTACTTCCAAATACACCGGCATTGTTAATGTCTCCTTTTATTCGCAGGTTCCGGCTTTGATTATCGGCCTGTAGCACACCACCGTTTTCAATAGTGATATTGTTGGCACTAACCAGGGCATTCACCGAAACTGTATGGCCTGAGGCAATGGTTACATTGCCGGAAGCCCCTGTACTCAAGGCCACAGTTTCCCATGCTTTGCTGGATGCATTGTACTTTTCCCAAACGGAATTAGCACTTACGCCTGTGATAGAAAATGTTACAGAAGGAGCTGATGTATAACCCGAACCTGGGTTGCTGATAGTAACACCCGTTACCACGCCATTCGTTACAACCGCTGTACCGCTTGCTGTAGTACCGCCTGAAGGCGCTGCCCCAAAAATTACGGCAGGTGCAACTGTATAACCACCAAGGCTGGAAGTGATAGTCACGGCGTTCACCTTTCCACTTGCGATAGTACAAACAGCTGTGGTATTATTGGTCCAGCCACCTGAAGCCCTGCTGCGGAAATCGCCATTTAGTGGAATAGAAGGGTCGATGGTTACCACATTGTCGGTTGTATAGCTGGCATAACCTGCTTTGCTGGCTACAATTTTATAGAAATACCTGGAGCCTATAGGTGGCAGTGAATCGGTGAAAGCATATGCTACAGTGGTATCATTGCTTGCAGTAAATTCTTTGGCCTTCGAATAGATTAAGCTATCTGTACTTCTATGCAGTTCGTAACTTACCCCTGCAATAGGCCAGCATATGTTAAAGGAAATGGTTGATGCTGCGTTGTTGCGTATCCCCCTGAAGTTGGATAGAGCAATGGGCTTAACGGTATTGCCTGCCAATTCGGGCCAAACAGCATAAGGATCCCAGTTGCCATAAAGATTAGAATTGACATAATAAGCTGCAGCTTGTGCATCAGTCAGTTGCTTTGTCCATGATAGGCGCTTGCTTACGTCTACCAGGCTGCCGTCAAATTTTTTGCTTTTGTATTCGGCATAAGTAATAACCGATGTATTAGTTCCAGCATCCCAAACACTCCAACCCGTAGGAAAGATCGAAGAAGTCATGATGGTATTCAGGAACACAGAGTTATTGTGGGCGTTAGTGCCTGTAGCGGTCTCGCGGGATGAATTATGCCATGGCCTTCCCAAAGAATAATTGGTAATACCCCTATTGGCGGGCAGGATACAATCCCGGAAGACGAGTCCATAAGGCTGCCCTTTAGGGCAATTGTCTGCTGTGATTACACCACCAGCCTGGTTGTCTAAACGGTCCCTGCCATAAATAACGCAGGAGTCGAGGGCGGTAATGGCCGAACCATAAATAAAGTCCACATTGCCATCGATATAACAGGTTTTGAAGTAAACACGCTTACCTGCACCATTAACCATCACCGTATCCTGGCCACTGATGAAACGGCAATTTTTAAACACAATCCTGTCGCCATCCGATCTTACCGCGAGAGATTGCGGCCCATCAGAAATGGCGCCCTGAGAATTTTCAAGGGTAAGATTTATTAACATAACATCGTTGGCCTGGATAAGGACCACCACGGTGCCTCCTCCTCCATCTCCATAGATGATTTTGGTATTGGCAACATCTTCACCAATTAACTGAAGGAAAGGTTTGTTGGAAGGAATAACAAGTTTACCCCAATACCTGCCTTTTTTAATAAATATGCGGTAGGGAATGGTTCGGCCGCCAGGTGCAGCATTGATGGCCGCCTGAATACTTGTATAATCGCCACTTCCGTCTGCAGCCACCACAATATCATAGCCCGCTGGCGGCGACATAATTGTTGTAGTAGTTCCACTTACAGGGAGGATGGCGCTTGCAGCACCCGTACTTGCAACTGTAATACTGGCGCTATATGAGCCAGCCAAGGTAGCATTCAAACGTACATAGGCTGTTGCATTAACATTAGAGTTTACAGGTGCCAAACTTACAGTGGGACCCCAGACAGTATTATTTTCCGATACTTCGAAACCATTGGTAGCCGTAATATTTACATTACTCGTGAGGTTATTGCCCTGTACAGAAAACACCTGTGAGTCAGACGGTACACCTACATTCTGATTAAATGGATTGATTGTGCCCGAGACAGAAATTGCCGGTGAAGCAGCGGTAATGGTAGCTGATGCACTTATAGCCGGCGAATAATTGAAGGCCTTATCAACAGTAAAAACATAATAGTAATAAGTGATGCCGGGACTGATCACAGCTGCCGTACCATTGTCGGTAAAGGAAGTGTCAGTACCCACATAAATTATGGGATTACCTGCTCCCATAACGCTGCCATAGGAATAAATTCCATTAACATTGGGTACTGGCGCTGTAGCCGAAGTACTTCGAACTACGATATACCCGCCAGCGTCAACACCCGTTTCAGGAGCGGCCCAGCTAACATTGATACTAGCCGAGTCGGCTGTTACGGAAGGGGCAGTAGCCGATGACGGGGCTGTTACATCCGGTGTAGGGCTAGTCTGGTTGTCTGCGGGGTATATGACAAAATCATCTACATCGAAGGGCTTGGCAATGGCAGAACCTCCTCCATTAAACCGAAAGCCACCAAAGCTCATAGTGGCAGATACCAGATTCACCGAGTAGGAATTGGTGTACTTTGCCCAAATACTCCCGCTGGCCGTCCATGCGGCAGTAGAGTAGGCCTGCACAAAAGCTGTATTATCGGCCGTTGCCAAATACCCGCTCACTTGATTGCCAGTGGCCGGTGCCGGTGCCCGGTAATAAAATTGAACAATGTACTTGGTGTTATTTTTTAATGGAGTGTTTGCCGTAGGCGAATAAACGTTCTTTGTGCTGGTACTCGTGCTGGTATAGGTAAAGTAATTGCTCCCCGTTCTTGCTGTACCATTATTTAAAATATTTGCCGAGCCGGAAGTAGTCCATACTGCCTGTACAAGATTATTTCCAGCTGCAGGGGCAGTGGTTGAAACAGCCCCTGCGGCCTGGTTTTCAAAGCCACCTTCCATCACCGGAAAAGCTCCTAGTATCTGTTTTTGCCTGGCAGGCACATAGGTGGCTGGGGATGCTGTTCCGCTCAATGCTGTTTTAACGGTATTAGCTCCGGCGCTGCTTAGCACCAAGCTGCCGTTGTGAGTACCTGCAACAGAGGCATTCAACCGAACGCTGATTGTAGTAGCAGCTACTGTTCCGGAAGAAGCCGGCAGTGTTAGCGAATTGCTCCAAATTGTACCTCCATTAGAAATCTCAAAATCGGCGGGAGCCGTAATGGAAATATCTTCGGTAAGATTGGACCCAGATACCGAAAACGTTTGCGCCGCAGAAGGCATGCCAACCACCTGTTCGAACAAACCGAAGGAAGGATTAGCATAAATCACAGGATTGGTAGTAGCAGTGAGATTTGAAAGGCTGTTCAAATAATTTTCCAGGTGAGTATACCCATTAGATGCAATACCGTTTCTGTCGCTGGCATTATTAGGGTTTAAGCCATTTGCAGCTTCCCAGGTGTCGGGCATACCATCGTGGTCAGTATCAGCAGGGGCAACAGTAGAATTTAAGGCCGGCCAAGCGTTTACCGTCAGTTCGTAGGCCGTACCATGCGGAAAACCGCCCTGTACATCAATGATCTGTCCGGTCCGGTTTCGTACATTATTCACAATTCTCTGATCCAGAGTATCCCTGTTGGGTAAGGAGCAACCTGCTCCCTGCAGTACGGCTTCATAGGCATCAATAGCAGACTGGGGGCTTAAAGGATAACCCAGTTCCAATGGAGAGATTGCCTTTACCAAGGGTTGGTCTGCAGATCCACCCGCAGGTGCCACACCCAGCCAGTTGTCGGCTGTATTGGTGGACGAGCCGTCTACATAGTTTCCGCTTACGTGCCATTTTCCATAAGGCGTATTGCCGGGATTACATATCCGGTATTTTACACCGCTGCTGGTATTCGGCCCGTATTTGTAATAGTTGTTCATTACATTGTAGTTACCGCCATCTCCACCATACACCGTATTGATGCCCCAGTTGTAAATAACATTATTGCGAAAATCCACGTTTTCCACACCAACGGTATTGGGAGTATAGGTGGAAATACCTGCAAAGCGAGGATTACGGTTGCGGCAATGGGCAAACAGGTTGTGGTGCATGGTGCCTCGCTTAGCCCCCCAGATTCCGCCGTACCCATGCCGCTCGTAGTCGGTATCGCCGGTTTCGAAGTGGTAAGAATAATTAAGTGGCTCAGAAATCATGCTCCATTGAATGGTAAGATTGTCGCCACGGTAAATGGTTAGCGCTTCATCGTTGCTCCAGCTGGCGGTTACGTGATCAATTATAATATTGCTGGGGCCGGTACCGCTCAAAGCATCTGATCCGCCGCTGCCATTAACCGGGTTGCCATTCGCATCTACTAACTTTTGGTACCGGTCGCCTACGCGAAAACGCATATAACGAATAATAACATTATCACCACCGATAGATACCTGATGGTCGGCTACGCAAATGCCATCGCCAGGGGCAGTTTGGCCGGCAATAGTGGTATTGGCCTTAATGCTTAGTCCTGAGTTAAGATGAATAGTGCCCGAGACCCGAAAAACAACTGTCCGGTAAGTTGCCGGAGCCGTTAAAGCATAGCGGAGGCTGCCGGGCTGTCCATCGTCGCTCAAATTGGTTACCTCAAAAACCGTGGTGAATGAACTTGGTGTTCCCCTTCCACCAGTGCTGTACATGCCAGCCCCTTCTGCACCTGGGAAGGCGGGTAGCTGAGCATGGGCGATTGTGCTGCAAAAAAGCCAAAAGGCTAAAAAAATCCCCTTTAGGAGTAGTAATTTTTTACGCATAAATTGTTTTTAATTAGGTATATAATTGGGTTAATAATTAGCTAACTGGTTGGCACAGTTTTGTTGGTTAATCAATATCTCGTATTCCCTCGTCGAGGGCTCAATTCAATCTGGGGCTTACTAATCCTAAATTTCTTTTTCGGATGAGTAAGTTAATACGATAGAAAAACAATTAACTTACAATTGGTTATTTGTTCAAAACTAGCAAATGCGGAGCGGGAGAATAAGGGAAAAATTGGTCAAAATGGTTGAAAAAATGGTAAAAATGCTGTTTAATACCTACTAATCAACAAGCTCATTTTGGCGGGACAATAAGGCTGCTGATTTATATTGGGCTTAGCTTGATGTCAGCTTTTATCAGTCCGATCCTTCAATTTTCGATTCCTTTGCCTATTATTGGCCCAAATTACGGTATGGAGAAAATAGGCCCGATAGAAGAGTCCTAAAACACACATCCATAGCTGAATTGTGATTTGAATTACATTTCTTAACCTTTACTATTTCTGATACATGGCCTCAGGTTTTTTTGCGATTTTGGATGATATAGCAGCTTTGATGGATGACGTAGCAGTTGCAACGAAAGTGGCAACACGTAAAACAGCTGGCATTTTGGGCGACGATTTAGCTGTAAATGCAGAAAAAGCAACCGGATTTCTTTCATCAAGGGAGTTACCCGTGTTATGGGCTATAACTAAAGGCTCTTTAATCAATAAGCTGATTATTGTTCCTATTGCTTTACTACTCAATGCATTTTTCCCCGCAGCTATTAAAATTGTTTTAATTCTGGGCGGGCTTTACCTGGCATATGAGGGCGTAGAAAAAATAATCGAATTCGTTTTTCATCGTTCAAAAACGGGGCATGAGGTAATTGAGGAGGTAAAGCAAGACGATAGTGCTGCCGAGGAGGCAAAGATTAAATCTGCAATAGCCACAGACTTCATTCTTTCCATCGAGATTGTAATTATCGCCTTAGGAAGCGTGGCAGAAAAAACCTTAACAACACAGATTGCAACAGTTGCAGCTGTGGCTATACTGGCAACAATTGGGGTTTATGGCATCGTTGCGCTTATTGTAAGAATGGACGACACCGGTTTTAAGTTAATCAAACACTCAAATAATAAAGGTTTTCTAGCGGTGATAGGTTCTCTGCTAGTTAAATCCCTGCCTGTTATTATCAGGATTTTAGCTGTTGTTGGAACTATCGCGTTACTATTAGTAGCGGGTGGCATCTTTGTTCATAATATTGACTTTTTACACCATCTCTCGCCCTCAATCCCCACAATAATAAATGAATTGATGATTGGAACGGTTGCCGGATTACTTGTTGTACTTGTTTTTACAAGCTCTAAGAAAATATTGTCCCTATTCAAAGGATAAAGGGAGATTAAAAAACAAGTAGAACATTTGTGTTTTTGATTTTTTTAATTTAAATGCAAAAAAATTTCTGAGTATATAGAGGGGTTTCAATATCCATTTTCTAAACCGATATTAAGCTGGAGGTAAAGGCAAAAGATAGATGCAATCAGAAATCAGGTTGTATCAGGATTTGTAATGCCTAAAAAAGCAACCGAAATCCTTTGCCTTGGGAAGGCTTTTCCATTTCTTTGAAACTTCTAATAGCGTTTGATTTTGGAAGCCTTGGATTGAGGGGACTACAAGTTAAAAAAGCAGAGATGTCTTCTTGGGCGAAGGCTAGAAGGGAATGGTGGAATAGCCCATTGGCGAGAAGTAAAATATTTTTTAAATTGGGAGGACGCTTTCTAGCCAAACTACCGAAATGAAATTACCTCTTT
This sequence comes from uncultured Pedobacter sp., assembly GCA_966211215.1. Classification (GTDB taxonomy): domain Bacteria; phylum Bacteroidota; class Bacteroidia; order Sphingobacteriales; family Sphingobacteriaceae; genus Desertivirga. The sequence goes on along the minus strand of CBIHNR010000012.1, from coordinate 11,686 downwards.
TATCATTGCTTTCATTATTCATTGCAGGATTGCAGAATATATCAGCTCAAACACTTAAGCCTAAAGTTCTGCTACTTTCAACTTTCCATATGAAACCTACAGGCGATTTAAGATCGCTATCCTTTAATCCTAATGATCCGAAACGGGAAAAGGAATAGAGGAACTAAACCGAAGGCTGATGAAGTTTTCTCCTACTATAATTTGCGTAGAGAGGCCTCCCGAAAAACAAGCCGAAATTGATACAGATTTTCAGGACTATTTAGCTAAAGGAGAAACAAAGATAAGGGAGAAGTTGCCTTGATCGCCTATTGCGACAATTTAATACTCCGGAATCCTTAAATGAGTTATATAATTTAAATGCAGGAATTTTTCCTTTTGTTGCTACGAAAGCAGGTTTCGAAGGGGCTGACGTTGCTGCTGACTATTATAAAAGAAACCTACGCATTTACTCAAACCTTAATAAAGTTCCGATAAAGCCAAGTGACAGGATTCTGGTAATAATGGGAGGCAGCCATATTTCTTTCTTAAAGGAATTTATCTCTAAAGCCCCATTTTATGAATTAGTGAATCCGAACGACTACTTGAAGTAGTGGGCCGGATTTTTTCCTTTTCACAGCCAGTTTACATGCTCCGATATTTCGAACTTTCAATACTGGGATTACTTATCCTGGTGGAGTATTTCCCGGTGAATGCAAACATGCAGTGCTCGAAAATTTAATAATCATACACATGTTCCAGCTGTACTCCTGCATTCTTTAGCAAAAGCAAAACTCTACTTAGTTCAGGAATAGTGGTTGTCAAAGCTATTCTTTTGGCATTAGCTTGGGTAGCAATAGGCTGAGTAAATAAAACCTTACACTTGTCATTCGGAAGCGATAATTGTTTATCAGCTAGTACACTTATCAGTATTGCTCCATTATTGCCAGCTATCCGTTTGAAATTCATCTTTTTCTCGGCTGTTTCCAATGCTATGTCCTTGAATGCGGCATATCGCGGATAGAAATAAAGTACCCCGTCATCTGTAAGCTTTTCTAATTTTACGTCACGAGGTTCAGCGGATTTATTGAAAGGCTTGTCTAAAACGACTGCAGTTGTTAGCAGCGCTTCATCGTATGCCGATTTGGTGCCTTGTTTAATAAGCCAGCCGTATCCGGCTTTAACTAGCAACTCTGTTGTTAAATAATATCGTCTCTCCAACGTTCGAAATGTATGGCCACCTGAAACTGGAATCTCTGACCAGAGTTTGTTTAATTGAGATAAAAAGTCAAATTCATACCACGGAAGCTTCTCAATAAAGGTTACATAATTTTTGGTGTAAGTGGCATTGAACCGATCTTCTGCTGTTAATGCGTCATCCGGATCTGGATTTGTAAAGCCGCCAATGACCGTTTCATAAAACGCTTTTAATCCGTATTCAACGCTTGTGCTCACTCCAATTACCCAGATCATTACATGATAGCCTGTATTAAACTTAAACTGGTTTTTAATCTGATCATACATGATACCGTATCCCTGCCAAAGCTGTTGTATATGTGAGAAATAAGGAAAAGTAGTGGATGTTCTTTTCTTAAAATATTCAGCCTGTTCAGCGGGCGAGAAAACAAGAAACCATTCAGGATAAGTAAGAAATGTCTGATCGGCTGGACGAACGTCTCTCAGGAGAGTACCATGAGCTGCACTTTCTTTTAACCATTCCCTTGGCACCAGCTGGCCTTCGCCTGCCGCAATAGTTGAAGGAGTTGGATGCTTCAGCCGGTAAACAACAATTGCCAATGCCAGGTAAACAATAGTTAGTATGCGTAGCCGTAACATATTATTTCGTGAAAAGCATTAAGGTATTATCAGATGGATCTTTGTCCTGCAGGATTCGCTGTCCTGCATCTTTGAAACCAGCTCTGGAAATAATTCGGCTCCACTCTTCCACCGACTTAAAGTTCTTAAAGTCATTCTTCTCGAATTCCCAGCTTTCGTTCAGTCCGAGGTTAAAAACTGTATGGACAAGTGAAACAAAAATTGTCATTTCAGCGCTTCGAACATCGTGATCTCGAATAATAAAACTTCCGCCCCGACGCAATCCTGCGTATAAAGAAGCGATAAAGGGATCTAGTTTTTCTTCGGGACAGTGATGGAGTCCGATATAGCAGGTTATTACATCCAAACTTCCATCTGGCACTATACTTTTATTTAGAGTGATATAATTTTGAATATCAATGAAATTTCCTAACTTTTTCAGTTGTCCTCTTTCCATAATATCAGCTGGAGAATTAGAAGGAGCAATATCATTTAACAAAAAGATAGGTCCCGTCACCTGAACATGTTTTCGAAGTTCCGAAATATACCTCCCGGTTGAACCAATCTCCATATAACCATTAATCGTTTTCTTGTCTCCAAGTAACAATAAAGTCTGACGAGCAATCTCTTCTTTCTGCTTCTTAAGCGCAGGTAAAGCATAGGTAAATTCAGAAAGGAAGGTTTTTATTTTAGGCAGTTCGGCCTGAATTTGGTTGTAAATTTCCTCATCTGTATTTAATTGCTGCGTTTTGCTCTTTATCAGATAATGAAATTTATCCTCGGGATATAAATGAAATATTACCTGTAGGAAGCGGTAAATGTTATCGCTCATCTCAGTATCCGAGAAAACCGCTTTAAATTCTGAAATATTAGCAATCATGATTTTTCAATTGTGGTTTGTAATAAGTATCCCAAAGGCAGTTCCTGAATTTATATTCAATATCTAGTTTTTGTTTTAGTTCAAAAAGCCTTACAGCACTTGGATACGCCTTATGAAACTGTTCTGCAGTAGGGTGAATTTGATATGGCAAGTAATAGGAGCCATTAACCGCGATAACAGCATCAGCAAGCTCCCTTGTCCAAACCGCTACTTTATTTTTATCGGCCGGACTCGTTCCTTGTTTATAGTATACCACGAAGGCAAAAACTTCTTCCCTCGCCCATGCCAGATAAGTACCGGGATCGGCGAGCGCATGACGAACGGATACATTCAGCACATTTACGTTGTAACGGATAAAAATTTCCGCCATGTTATCTGCAAACGTCTGGAATGCATTAATAGGTACGAAGTATTCCAGTAAAACGTAAGTGCTGTCCTTTCTCGATTTAGGCTCCAGTTCCGCAACGTCATAGCCAGCTTCATAATTGCGCCAATGAATTTTTTTTCTCAGATATAATATTGGGTCAATCAAATATTCCCGCCTCCACTTGCCTAGGGGAGTGGAGGTAAATGCCCATACAAAATACCGCTCAATTGGATAAGAGTCCTTCAGTGGCATCAGCCGTGTTCTCACGGTTGGTTTTTCATCAGTTTCTATCCATGTAACCGCACGCATGCGCTTGTAATCCGGAGGATAGATATCTCCGTTCTGAAATGCCGCCTGCAAGTTATTCCGCACATTTGTTTGAAAATAGTTCGTATATTCCCATTGCTGAAGTTTATGATGCAGCCGTTTTACAGGCTTATTTTCAGCCAAATCAAGAGTTGCGCTCGCAATAATTCCAATAGCATTGTAGCCCCCAATGGCTGCGTAGAAGATTTCTGAATTTTCTTCTTTACTTGCTGTGATAAGGGTTCCATCTGCAAGGGCCACTTGAATAGCTCTCACCGATAAAACCACTGGTCCAAGTCCCATATATCGTCCATGTGCATTTACGCTCAAGGCTCCCCCAACTGTGAAGTTGGCATAAGTCTGCATAATCTTTACACTAAGGTTGTGCGGATCGATAAGGCTTTGAATATCACACCAGCGAATTCCTGCTTCTACTTTAATGGATTTCTCCTCCGGCTGAAAATCTAACACTTTATTTAAATCCCGCATATCAATGTGGGTGCTTTGTGTACTCGCAGTCTGGCCGCCCATACTAAAACGGCCCCCTCCCACGCTAATAGCTCCCGTTGTCGTTTTCACTATTTCACACAATTCTTGTATAGTTTGCGGACGAACAACTTGCTTCACCAAAACAGGGTTCAGCTTAGTCACGTCGTCAATCACGCGTTCAGAAGTTTTAAGATGCGGGATTTCCTGCCCGTTATCATTTCGTGCATAGTCAACCTTCGAACCAGGAACTGAACCGAATCTATTTTGTGAGATATTTCCTTTTTTGAAACCTGTAAGATAGAATATATAAAGTGGCCCTAATACCGGTAGCGACAACCACAAAAGTTGTTTGCCAGATCTGCCGGTATCATGAAGGCGTTTTGTAAATACGCACATCAGAACCCAGAAAAGCACAGGATATAAGAGGAAAGCAAGCAATGATCCCCCCAGCCAAATGAAAAGATTCGACAATACATAGAACGAACAGAGTCCAAAGGTGAAAGCGGTCCAGAATGTAGAACGTGAAAATCTGCCTCGGGAAGTGAACAACAGGTAAGTTACGGGCAGCTTTTGTTTTAAATCCATTGGATTGTGATTTGGTTTAACCTGCTGCCTAAGATAGGAGGTTTGGGGGAAATGCAAAAGATAGTTTTACCTCCATAAAACCTGCTTTTTGATAGTTTTTGGAGCATTTCCGATAATAATTGAACCTCCCTTTGGTACTGGGAAAATAAGTTTGTGGAAAGAAAATAACAAACAGTTGCCGAGTCTGCAGGAAGTCAACCCAAAGTATTTTCTAATCAGTTTGCACATCGCAAGCCAGGACCAATTAAATAACTAGATAAGTATGAAAAGATTTACATCGGATTTGCGAGCCCATTTTCGTGGCGCTTGGCTTCAGCTATTAGGCTATCGTTCCTCTTCATTTACATGAGTATTGGAATGCAAGCCCTTCCTTTTGATTCCGGGAAATTGCCAGTCCGGTGCCTAAGGAATTTTAAAAATGTTTGAGTTAACAAGAAAGGCGGTAGCCTTAATTACTAATCAATTATGCAATCAGATAATTTAAAAAAAATAGCCTTTTCAATCCTGGCTATGGTCTTTTCTATCACGGTAAATGCGCAGGAAGAAAAAGTGGTAGGAAAGGTTATAGATGCCCGGGACGGCCTTGCCCTGCCTGGTGTAAGTGTTAAAGTTAAAGGGCAGCAAAAATCTTCAGTTACCGATGTTAAGGGCCAGTATTCAATTATGGTGGATACAAAGCAGGGAACATTGGTGTTTTCATTCCTGGGCTATAAATCGCAAGAAGTAAAAATTGCTGGCAGAACAACAATAAATATATCTCTGGCAGAAGACAGGGCAATTATGGATGAAGTAGTTGTTGTGGGGTATGGTACCAAGAAGAAGAATGAAATTCTTGGAGCTGTGGCTACAATTTCGGGTAAAGAGCTTGAGGATATTCCGGCACCTAATATTGCTGCTGCTCTGAGAAACAGAATTGCGGGGGTTAGCGTAAGTGCCGACGGTGGGCGTCCGGGAGCTGGTATCTCTTTGAATATCAGGAATTCTTATGTATCTACCCAGTCGGGCAACAACGGAGCTACAGACGAACCACTCTATATCATAGATGGATTACAAACTGGCCTGGAACAGTTTAATGCGCTTGATCCATCCATGATTGAAAATATCACAATCTTAAAAGATGCTTCTGCAGCTATTTATGGTGCTACCGGTGCAAAAGGGGTAGTGCTGGTAACTACTAAACGAGGAACAACTGGCAAGCCAAGATTTTCTTATAGCGGCTACGTAGGTGTGTCGGATGCCGCTCGTACGCCCGACATGCTTAATGCTTATGAGCAGGCAGTGCTACTGAATGAGAACCTGGATTTCAAAGGAGACCAGGCCGACGATAAATATTTTTCTGCAGCAGATCTGGAGTATTTAAAGAATCTGGATTTTAAAAGCTGGAGAGATGAGCTGTGGAAACCAGCCCTTACACAAAGGCATAATGTAACTATGAGTGGGGGATCTGAGAATGTTACCTATTTCATTGGAGGAAACTACCAGAATCAGAACGCCAATTATGCTGACATGAAGGAGGATAAATATGGTTTCCGAAGCGGTATGAAGTCTACAATAGCCGAAGCATTTTCTGTAGACATTGGCTTTAATGTTAACTACAAAGAAGAGGTAAGTAAAAATGGCTTAAGTGCCACAGATAATACCTTTTATCAAAACCTGGTTAGAACACCCATGTGGGTTCCTATTCAAATAGATGGAAAACCGGTGCATTATGGTAGTATTAAAAATCCGCTGGGAATAGTAAATTCGGGATACCTTAGTAAAAGCGGAAGTACCGACTACTCTATTAATGCTAACCTTTCTTATGCGCCTAAGTTCATCAATGGCTTAAAAGCAAGCCTTCGGATAGGACAGTCTGGTTCCAATTCTTCAAGCGAGACCTACGAACCTGGTTATAAGCAATATGAGTTTGTGCGCACAGGTTCTCTTGGCCAGTTTTTAGGCGACTCGGTAATAGCTATTCGCGATGGTAAGGCCCAGAAAGATGCACGCTTAGCTCCGGGGATGAGCAGAGGTTCCAGGTGGCAGGGTTCATTTCAGGTTGACTATACAAAGTCCATTAATAAGCACAACATAAGTGCAATGGTTGGAGGCGAAAAATCAAAAACATATAGCGAAGGCCTGGATATCTACTGGAACGGCCAAACGGTTGCCGGTGTTCCAGAATACTGGTCGTTTGACCAAACTCAGGTTACATTTAAGGGCAGGCCGAAGTCTGACGGGCTGAAGCAGTCATTTTTCAGCAGAGTTAGTTACAGCTACGATGGGAAGTACATGGTCGACCTTGTGGGCCGTATGGATGCATCGTCCAACTTTGCCTTGAAAAACATTTGGGGTAAGTTCGGAAACGTAGCCTTGGGATGGAATATTGCCAGGGAGAAATTTTTCAGCAATAATATCGGCTTTATCAACAATTTAAAGCTGAGAGCTAGCTACGGTGTTACCGGCGACGACAGGGTAAACAGGCTTTGGAAAGAAATCTATAAGGTTGACCTGGTAAATACAGGATACCTTTATAATAACAGTTCGCAACCAACTTTCAACCCTGGTACAATCCCTAACCCTAATATCTCCTGGGAGAAAGCCCGAAGCCTGAACGCAGGTATAGATGCAGGTTTCTTTAACGATAAAATCAATTTTCAAATCGACGTCTTCAGAAGATTTAACTACGACCAGTTTGATAAAAACAACGACCAGAACTTCCCGATGTACGCAGGATTTATAGCTCCTGTAATTAACCATTTTGAGCGCTATACCTGGGGTACAGAAATGACTCTGAGCTATAGCGGAAAAATAGGAAAAGAACTGAAATTTAATACAGGAGTAAACTTCGGAATTGGTAATGCGATGGTTACTCAAACCTTCTATAACAAGTATCACCTGTTTTATAATACAGCCTCCGAAGATTTTGTGGATATGTTCGGCTTATTGCAAAACAAATGGGACGGTGGCAATTACGGATGGATCTCAAAAGGAATTTTGAAGACCCAGGCAGATGTAGATGCCTTACTAAAGCAATATCCTAATTACACTATTAACGGGCAAATTCCTCAGGTTGGATGGCTTCATTTCGAAGATACAAATGAAGATGGAAAAATTGATGAATTCGATAGGATGCCAATGTTTAACAGGCCTAGCCCTTACGTTTTTGGTATCAATCTGGGCTTTAAATACAAATCTTTAGCCTTAAGCACCAATATGGTTGCCAACATAGGTGGCAAAGTGTATTACGATTCCAGGGCTCAGGACGAAGTAAGCTTAACCAACAACGTCGGCCGGTTCTTTCTGAACAGATGGTCACCTGAAAATCCGAACGGAAAGTTCCCAAGAGCTGATGATCCTGGAGCAAAGGAAAATTCTACCTTCTGGGCGGTTGACGGCACAATGTTAAGGATCAATAACATGACCTTAAGCTATTCGGTGCCTAAAAAGGTTTTGGATAAAATAGGGTTTTCCAGCGTTCGATTGATGGCTACCGGCAATAATTTATGGACCATTATTAATCCTTTACCTTACAAGGACCCGTACAGCGGCAACCTGTACGATTACCCAACGCTGCGCACAATATCGCTTGGCCTAAATGTAGGTTTCTAATTTAACTTATTGTAAATGAAATTATTAATTAAACATAAATTGGGAAAGGCTGTTTTGGCTGTCTCCCTTGCTACGCTTGGCTTTTCTTCCTGCAACAAAGAGCAATTTCTTTTGCCAGACCGAATGGCAATGGACGAACAATTATGGGAAAATGAAGGAGCCACCCAACTTTACCTTAATGGTATATATAATGTTGTAATGCCTGAGTTTCCGTTTACAACTTCTGCCTTCAACATCATGTATTTGAGCGACGAAAGCATCTTTTCTGTTACAGATGGAACCCTGAAAAAGGCCTTCAACATCTCTGCGGAATTAAGGACAGAAGATTATAAGTTCATTGGATCCAAGTATCAGGGTACTAACAAAGGAGATAACAAGTATTTTGACATTGGCAGATGTAATCTTGCTATAAAAAAGATTGAAGAAAGTACATTATCAGCAGAGGCTAAAAAGAAGTTCCTGGGACAACTGTATATGTTAAGGGCCATTGCCTACTTTGACCTGGTTCGGATATATGGTGGCGTTCCTTTAGTCCTGGAAGCGCAAGACCCGGAAAATTTAAGTCTGGGTGGAAGAAAGAAAGCTTCAGAATGCATTGATGCCATTGTTGCCGACCTTGACCGTGCCATGTTGAACCTTGATGGAGTGCTTTGGGATGCCGGCACCGAATATGGAAAGCTTACCAAATTGGCAGCAGCATGTTACAAGGCCAGAGTGCTTTTATATGCGGCAAGCCCCTTGTTTAACCCGCAAAATGACCCAGCACATCCGTACGATGGAGCTAAGTGGAATACCGCATTAAAAGCATCGCAGGAGGCATACAATCTATGCTTGGTTTCAGGTAAGGCTTTAATGAATGATTATTCAGCCATTTTTAGAGTCGAAGGAGAGGGAAATACCGAAGCTATTATGATCAGAGGCTATTCTAAGGATTTGGAAAAGAGATTCCAGTCTGTAGAAGAAAGGTCCCGCCCTGGCGGATTAACCGGAGGTGGCCCTCATGATAGCTACGTAGCTACAACCCGCCTTTTAGATGCATACCTAATGGCCGACGGAACCCCTATTTCCCAAAGTGCAACATACGACCCCGTATTATACTGGAAAGGAAGGGACCCACGGTTCTATGCCACCATTGCATATAATGGCAGTGACTGGAAGCTGAACGGAATTGAAGGCAGAAAACAATGGAATTATAATAGTGAAATTGAAGGCAGCAGCAAGCCTTTTTATTGTAAACGTTTTACCGACCCTAATTTAGCGGCAGCATCTGTAAAGCCTTCAAACGATAGGGGAGGTAATGGATACGATTGGATTGAACTGCGATTTGCTGAGGTTATTCTCAACTACGCCGAATGCTTGAATGAAACAGGCGATTTGACTGGTGCAAAGGATATGGTTCGGAAAATAAGGGTAAGGGCAGGTATTCTGCAAGGTGCGAATGATTATGGCATGGCGCTGGCAACATCCAAAGAGGAGATGAGGGCTCTGATAGAGAATGAACGTATGGTTGAATTTGCTTTTGAAGGCAAACGCGGATTTGACCTTCGCAGAACCAGAAAAATGCACCAGCTTACCGGTTTCCTTGTGGCTCCAACTGAGACAACGAAAACTATTACAAAAGGTGCCCAATCTTACAACCTGAAACTACAGCTGGAAGAGATCAATCCTGCAAATAATAAAAGGAGAAGAGATACCTTGAATACAGGCCTGAAAAGTACTTACGAATACTTTTTCACCAGAAACCCAAATGGTATTGGAAATGCATCAAATGCGATTGTTTTTCCGGAAAAGAATTATTTCCTGGGGCTTCCAAACCAGTTTCTGAATTCGTCCCCATTACTTGAGCAAACCATGGGCTGGGGCGGAACATTTGACCCACTTTAAAATTGAACTGTTAATCATAATTGTATGAAAAGTAGAATTTCTAAGATTTTATTTCCCCTTTTTTTGGTAGTTGTGCTTTCTGCATGTAAGAAAGAGGGCGAAAATGTCTTTAATATGTTTGATGATGTAACTGTTACTTTCCATCAGAATTCGGAATATAGTATAACAGGTTACAAGCAAGTGGCTGATGGCGACAGTGTGTATATCGATTTTACCATTAAATCTCCCAATAGGGATATGTATGAGGTGTGGTTACTCGAAGCAGGCCAATCCAGCCCTGGCAAAAAGATCGTCATTGAAGATGCTTCGCAAAGAAGGGAGTTTTCCTCTGTTATCAAGCTAAAAGCTAATAATAAGGTAGGAAAAACGTCGTACCGTGTGTTTCCGGTTGACAAAGATTTAGTTTACATGGGAGACGGAGGTAAAAAGGTGACTATTGATGTTAAAACCAATTTTACCTTCCTTACAGAGAGATATGCTTATTTTCCTGACACTCCAAAGGTTAATAAATGCTATTTCTCACTCTATACTGGCGATAACTTCAGCTACAGTCAGGGAGCAGCAAAAGCTTCATTTATTGATGCTGGTGTGGATACTGTCCTAAGAGCAGCTGACCCGAAGAAGCCTACCCAATTATCATTATTTGGTATAATTTATTCTCCTGATGCCGATGCAGCCAGCTTACCTGTTTTTTCATGGTATGATACCAGCTCATGGAACAAAAGAAGCACCTTGTTTAGTGCAGCGGCAGATGATAAAGGTGCGTTTAACAAATTCACCACTGGTTCTCAGATTTTAGCAGCCGCACAAAAAGCTAACCCAGACAAGAAAGGCCCGGTTCAGTTTAAAGGAGGGCAAATAATTTACTTTAAAACCCAGGAAGGAAAGTATGGCGTTTTATATGTTTCTACAATAACAATCAGCCATAAGCAGGGTGGTTTTTACATGGAATACCAGGTTAAGATACTAGACTAGAAATTGGAAATTGCCTTTGAATTGGAGCAAAAACTCTAAAATATGAAAGCTAATGCAGTCCTCCCCAAAGTCCAACGTCGGGGCTAATTCCCTTAGGTGGAGGGCTGCCTAAAGCAAAGAGCCGGCTGTTTTTAGCCGGCTCTTTTATTTTGCTACTAAAGAGCATTTGGACCTGGGTGTGGGGCGGACTTTTCTCTCCCCTTGGGCATAGCCGTTAACCTAAGGTTGTTTGTTTTGGTTAATTCGTTGAAATAGAGCGCTATAAAGGATAAGGCGCTTAGTGTCCCCCTCTGGAGGGGGTAGGGGGAGGAATATGCGATATGTTATTGTTAAGCGCATTAACCACCTCCGCCTATCGGCACCTCCGCTCCGCAGGAGTCCTTTGGACCAGCGGAGGACAGTACTAATCGGCCTTTGTGATAAGGACAAACCTCTGTTTTTCAATGAACAATACGCTTAAGTTAACGGCTATGCCCCTTGGGAGAGATGCCGAAGGCAGAGAGGGTAACACACTTTACAGGATTTTTCGCATGCTATTTCCTTAACTTAATAGCATTGGTGTCCTCATCAACCTCTTGTATCAATTCAACCAACCTCAGCATTAATCCTAATTCCAGCCACCACCCAATGCCCGGTAAATATTAACCGTAGCTTTCAGCTGTTGCATTTTGGTTTCAATCAAATCAAACCTTGATTCTAGTGCATCCCTTTGGGTCATTAGCACTTCCATGTAATCTGCCCGGGCAGACTTAAAAAGGTTATTTGAAATATCAATAGACTGGGCAAGGGCCTGTACCTCCTTTGATTTAAAATCATAG
>CBIHNR010000011.1:0-56161 GCA_966211215.1 uncultured Pedobacter sp. | reverse complement strand
GATTTCGTTCTAAAGCCACTCGTTCCCCTATCCGATTTATTCCTTGGGAAAATGGTGATTGTATAGCACCTTATGGCAAAGCAACGAATGTTTCAGGAAGCCAGTCATTTAATCTTTCAAAATGCTGAAAGGTTGAGATAATATGATGTCTGCCGAAATGTTGCTTTGGGGGTATTTAAAGGGGAACCAGCTAGGATGTAATTTAGAAGACAGCATCCAATAAGTAATTACATTGCTGACTTCTACTGCCATACATATCGATAAATTATTGAGCTTGATGGTTCCATTCATTTGGAGCCCGATGTTTTGAGTAACGACATTGAACGACAAAACATTTAGAATCTTTAGGTTATCGAGTTATACGTTTTACAAACGATCAGATATTTAAAAACATACAACAAGTTTTGACAACAATACAAGCCGCCATGCAAACTCCCCCTTCAGGGGGCGGGGGGCTCTCCAAACGCATTATCCCTTGCCTTGATGTAAAAGAAGGCAGAACCGTTAAAGGCGTCAACTTTGTAGACCTTCGAGATGCCGGTGACCCGGTAGAACTTGCCTGGCAATATTCTCAGCAGGGAGCAGACGAACTGGTTTTCCTTGATATTACGGCAACTCACGAACGCCGTAAAACCATGGTAGAGCTTGTTAAAGCAGTTGCCCGCCAGGTTAATATTCCATTTACCATTGGTGGCGGTATTAACGAAATCGCCGATGCCGACATTCTCTTAAATTCTGGGGCAGATAAGATATCGATCAACTCTGCAGCGGTAAGAAACCCTAAGCTTATCAATGAACTGGCAATGGCTTTCGGTAAACAGTTCGTTGTTGTAGCAGTAGATACCAAAAATGTTAACGGTAAAAATCTGGTGCATTTAAATGGCGGACGTATTGCTACCGAACTAGAGACTGAAAATTGGATTTTAGAGGCCCAGGAAAGAGGTGCCGGAGAAATCCTGCTAACGTCTATGGATCACGATGGTACCAAAGCCGGTTTTGACAATAGTTTGTTAAAGAAAATTAACAATACTATATCAATACCTTTAATCGCGTCTGGCGGGGCCGGGAATGTTCAGCATTTTATCGATGTGTTTGAAAAAACGAATGTTGATGCTGCTCTTGCGGCTTCAGTATTCCATTACGGGGAAATCCTTATCCCTTCCCTAAAAGAGGAATTAAAAAAACACTCAATTGAAGTAAGGTTATAATGACTATAGATTTTGCAAAATCAGGTGGATTAGTGCCAGTTGTAATTCAGGATGAGAAAACTTTGGAGGTGCTGATGCTTGGTTATATGAATGATGAGGCTTTTGAAAAAACAAAAGCTGAGAATAAAGTAACATTCTTTTCCCGCACCAAAAATCGCCTATGGACCAAAGGCGAAGAAAGCGGCAACTTTTTATGGGTTAAGTCCATCCATATAGATTGCGATAATGACACTCTTTTAATTAAAGCGGACCCTGTTGGGCCAACTTGTCACACGGGTTCACGCAGCTGCTTTAAAACTGAATACAATCAAAACTTTATTTTTAAGCTAGCTGAAATTATTGAGGACCGCTACAACAATCCGGTGGAAGGTTCTTATGTTAACAGATTGAGAAGCAAAGGCCTAAACAAAATAGCCCAAAAGGTTGGTGAAGAAGGCGTTGAAACTGTTATCGCAGCTCTTAACGAAACTGAAACTGATTTAATAAACGAGGCTTCTGACCTGGTTTTCCATCTACTGGTTCTTTTGAAAGAGAAGAATATCAGTTTGGAGACAATCGCTCAGAATTTGGAGAGTAGGCATAAGTAGAGAAGTGAGCTATCAGCGATTAGCTATCAGCAACTAAATGATGCCTAATCGCCGGAGCTAATAGCTGCAGCTAAAAGCTAATACCTGATACCTGACTGCTAAATACCCAACAGCTAATTGGCTAAATAATGATCGAGGTAAAAAGAATTGCCGCCTTACATGGGCATCAGAATCCGGTTTATGCGCTGGAAGCTTCGCAAAAGCCAGGGATTTTCTTCTCTGCAGGGAATGATAAGGGCGTGGTTGAATGGAGCTCTAAAAGGTTGGAATTTATAAAAGTTTTAACTCCGGTTAGTAGTTCTGTGTATGCCTTGCATGCGGCAGAATCTGCTCCGGTTTTGGCTATTGGCGAGCGAAGTGGCAAAGTGAGCTTATTTAATTTTTTGGAACAAAAGATTGTTGCTTACTTCAACCATCACACCAAACCGATTTTCTCCATGGCCTCAATCAGCCGCAAAAAGGAGCTTCTTGCCACCTCTGAAGATGGAACGGTATCCGTAGTTGGGCTTGAAAACTTCAATTTATTATACAAATTCAATGTGTCTCCACTAACTGTCCGCTCTGTGTCGGTAAGTCCGGACGAAAAGTTAATTGCGTTCGCCTGTAAAGATAACATAGTTAGAATTTATAATTCTGAGGATTATTCACTGGTCAAAGAAATCAACAGCCATACTCATCCTGTTACTTCTGTACAGTTTTCTCCAGACGGAACAACATTATTTTCAGGAGGACGTGATGCACAATTGAAAATCTGGAATACGGCCGACTTTTCATTAAAAGAGTCTATTCCAGCTCACATGTTTGCAATCTATGACATCAAGTTCCATCCTTTCCAGCCCTACTTCGCCACGGCCAGTCAAGATAAAAGCATTAAGATATGGGACTCTGAGACTTTCAAATTAAGAAAAATCATCAGCAGAGAAAAGGGCATCGAATGCCATAGCCATTCAATCAATAAACTAATATGGGATAAAGAAACTGGCTACCTTATATCTGCAAGCGATGATAAAGTTGTAATGGTTTGGGATATTGATTTCGACGCTTAATTCCGACTTCCCGACTTTGGATAATAGAAGAAGTATTCCGTAACGTAGTAATTTACATCTACGCCATTATTTTCAAGATATTTTATCGCATTCAAAAATGATTGCACGTTAATTACAGGTAATCGCTTGGTCTGATATCCTACCCGAGCCATTTCCAGTTGCCTTTCGATAGAAGCTATATATTCTGCCTTATTGATATTAATCTTTTGCTTCGTATTTCTCAACTGCTTGAGCACTTCCGGCTGCGTCCTCAATACATATAACGAGTCAAACTCGCCAATCCGCTCGAGCTTTCCATATTGAGCAAAAGAGCCTAAAGAAAGGAATAAAAAGCTAAATGTTAAAAGCATGTATTTCATCGATCCGAAATTAAGTTAAAATATGCAATCCAAATAGTCGGGGCCATATTGGCAATGAACTAAATATCTGAGAAAGTCTTAAATGAATCTTTTAATAATTCTTAGCTTATGGGTATGCTTTTTCAGTTCGGCGTTGTAAATACCTTCGCCGTCAATTGAATCAATTCGTACGCGGCCTGAAGCATGGATAATCTGCTGGTTGCCCATCATTATTCCCACATGAGTTATTCGCCCTTCGGCATTGTCAAAAAAGGCCAGGTCGCCCGCTTGTGTTTCCTGCAAAAAATTTACTGCCTGGCCCTGTTCGGCTTGTTGCCAGGCATCTCTTTTTAAATAGATACCAAACATTTTGAAAACTACTTGAGAAAATCCAGAGCAATCGATACCGAATATAGACCTTCCGCCCCATAAGTACGGCGCATTTAAAAATATCCTCGCAACATCAATAACGGCACTTGGGAAATCTGTTATCACATAAGAGGGAATTGCAGAGAACACATACTTCTCAGAGCCAAAATAAAAGTCTTTATCCGAGCCAAATGGGATACTGCTGCCCGCTGTGATGTTAATTATTTCATCAGAAAAGGCCCTTAACACCGGCTCAAATATCTCAGGTCCAAGCGCCCTAAAATTGCCAGTTAAAATGGTAAAATCTTCTTCGTTAAGGTACTGGAATTGTTTGCGGTCAATCCAACCCTCGTAATTATCAAAGGACGTTAAAATTTTCGCCCATTTTTCAGTTTCTTCCAATATGGTAAAACACTCCCCAAATAACAATTGGGATGTCATCTCGCTTTTATCCGAAGCCTCTGCCCTCACCGGAACCAGAGATAAGTTACATACGCCGTGCTGATTCATGTTTTTCGATACAAATGAACTGAAAATACTTACTATTATAAAACTTTAAAAACTTAAGCATTGTTGTTAAGGTATGAAAACTTTAAGTGAGGCACGTAAGATTTTAATTGCTGTTGAAGACAGCCAATATTCTGAACATGCCGCCGATTATGGATTCGAACTTGCAAAAAAATTAGGAGCGGATGTTGCACTGGTGCATGTAAATGATATTCCTGTAGCTACACCATACATTCCCGACCCAATTTTGAATGAGCCTCCCGTACTTGTGCCAGAACTAATACAAATTCAGGAGGATGCAGGAAAAAAACTTTTAGACCGGATTTCGGACAAATACATTGAACAAACCACCATCTATACTTTTAACAAAGTGGGCAATACTCGGGATGAGATCTTAAGTACGGCAGAAGAATGGAATGCTGATATGATTATACTAGGTACCCATGGACGGACAGGATTCGACCATTTTATTTCTGGAAGCGTGGCTGAAAAAGTTGTACGCAAAGCGAAATGCCCGGTGCTGATAATTCCAAACAAAGAGTACGGACAACATTAACCTAATAAATATTATACAGATATAAAAAGTCATTGAGCTATTCCTCAATGACTTTTCTGTTATTGTTATAAATGCCATCTACTATCGAAAGAACGTGAGTAAAGGCATTGTATATCTTTCGCAATACCCCAACATCAGTTATTCCATCCTCTATTACCAATTCCAAAAATGGTTCTTTATAGTCAGAATCAGCAACATGATGAAGTACAATTCCGAAAGAAAAATGTTCAAGAGATTGCAGCAACTCTCTTACCTGTGCTGATTCAAAAACTTCTTTAACTTTCTCTGGGCTATTCGTTTTTATTATTATCCTTTTATCGAATTCGGGATACCCTACGACAACATCCTGCATTCCAAAAAATTTTCCTATCTCGTCAATAAAATCTTCCCGGTGAATCGCAAACCGAAAGTCGTCATGCTTGTGCATTAAGGAGCTGAACGATGTAACTGCATAGCCCCCTTCAAACCCTCCTCCCAAATCAATGTCTATATTTAATGAAATTTGCCTTCCCTTATAGTCAATAAATACCTGATAATCCAGAGGGTCGCTTTCATTCAAATCTGCCGAAATTTTTTTCCAAATCGCCTATTCGTATTATTCAGATAGAAAATTTTTTTGTTCCATAATTATATGTGATTTTTTATATAATATAATACCCTGTTGATAGCCTTAGGTTTTAACTTTTTTTATCGAAACATTTTACCTTTTCCCATGCATTTATCCTCTTTTTAAATTAAAAGCAGGTAATTGTTGCGAAGAATAACATTTAGCCTATTTTTGTTGTAATGACTATCATCGCCAAAACTGCAGAAGAATCTTTAACAATAATGAATGAATTGGTATTGCCAAACGATACCAATGCTTTACATAACTTAATGGGTGGCCGCCTGCTACACTGGATGGACATTGCCGCATCTATTGCAGCTCAAAAACATTGCAACCGTATTGCTGCCACCGCTTCTGTTGATAATGTATCTTTTAAACAGCCAATTAAACTCGGCGACGTTGTAACGATTAAGGCAAAGGTTACTCGTTCTTTTAACAGTTCGCTGGAGGTTAGGGTTGTGGTGTGGACCGAGAATATTTCTACAGGAACCAAGGCAAAAAGCAACGAGGCGTTTTATACGTTCGTTTCCATAGATGAGAATGGCAAGGTGATGCGGATACCAGAATTAGTACCAGAAACAGAAGAAGAAATGCAGTTGTTTGATGGAGCACTTCGCAGAAGGCAACTTAGGCTTATACTTGCAGGAAAAATGAAGCCAGATGACGCTACAGAACTTAAAGCGCTTTTCTTTCCTGAGTCTTAATAACTTAAAAAATATTTAATAAGCAAAAAAGCAAGCCTTCAGGGCTTGCTTTTTTGCTTATAGTATACAATAACTATTTATTTATTTCTTCTAAAGTGTATTTTTTGATAACACCTAAGTTCTGCTGGTAATCTTCATTACGGCCACTTAAGTAGATCTTCTCCTTATAATGTCCAGTAATTTTTGCACCAATGGCACCGGTAATAAATGTTAACCAAACTCCACCAACGGTAGCAGCAATGTTTGTTCCTTTATCAGCTCCGTTTTCATGAACCAAATACGCGCCTGTTGCTCCGGCAGCCAGTCCTAAACCTGCTCCAACAAAGAAACCTGCCGAGCCGGCATTTTTAGCTTTAATTTTTACTGTTTTTATTTGGCTTACATTAATAAACTGACTAGCGGTGTCTCTTTTACCGGCAAGGTATATACCTTTTTCAGTTGCAGATTTCAAGGTACCACGATAAACTTTTCCATCAGTTGAATAAACTTTTGCATTATAGATCTTTTTTTTCGCCTCAGCTGATGAAGGATTGATAAAAAAAGATAATAAGGCAGAAAGAAATAAGGTTGTTAGTAAGGATATTCTCATAAATTTTAATGGGAGGGTGATAAATTCAAAGAATTGATTCATTTTTTGCGACAAAAATACATATTATAAACCTATAAATTAAGGGCTTTCAAATAATATATTTTCCCGAAATGCACAAATAATATTAATTTAACGTACTTCCCAACTCGATAATCCTATCGAATTCTTCAGCTTTTAGCTTCATAACCGATAGTCGGCCCTGACGCACTAACCCTATGTCTGCCAACCTTGCATCAGCTTTTATCTCTTCAAGAGTAACAGCCCGCTTTAAAGCCTCTACCGGAGCCAAGTCTACAACCACCCAATTGGTATCATCTGTGGTCGGGTCCTGGTAAAACTCTCTGACAACTTTGGCCACGCCAACCACTGCTTTACCTTCATTACTATGATAAAAAAGTACCAGGTCGCCCTCTTTCATTTCCTTCATATTATTTCGGGCCTGATAATTTCTAACTCCATCCCAAAAGGTACGTCCATCTTCGTTAAATTTATCCCAGCTGTATTTGAATGGCTCTGATTTTACTAAAAAGTAGTTCATTTATTTGTTTGATTTTTTGATATGGTAAGGGCATTTTTTACAAGTCCTTGCTAAGCTTTGAAGGCAGTAACCGACCTTTATCTGCTTCTTATTTGGCGACAAAACTAACAAAACTGAGAATATAAACCTTAATCATTTGCAGCAGCGTAAACTAAACGGTGCATCATTAAACGCACAAAAATGTTTTGATAAAACAATGAAGGCTATTTCGGCATTGAAATAACTAATGACAATTTGATACACGAATAAATGCACTTTGAAATAGTGTACATGGACAGAAGAAGATTGATAAAACTCTTTAGTAAAAAAATAAATTAATCGACATACGATTATGCAGACAGATTTGAATTTCTGGATTGGCTTTAATGTTTTTGTACTGCTAATGCTTGCATTAGATTTGGGTGTATTTAATCGAAAGGCGCACTTAATAAGTATCAAAGAAGCTCTGATTTGGTCAGGGGTTTGGATAATGCTGGCAATGTGCTTCAATGCACTTATTTACTATTGGCAAGGCCAGGCAAAAGCATTGGAATTTTTTACTGGCTATGTAATTGAAAAATCATTGAGCGTAGACAATATTTTTGTGTTCGTTTTAATTTTTTCTTATTTCAAAACTCCGCCTATTCATCAGCATAAGATTTTGTTTTGGGGAATTATCGGGGCTTTGATAATGCGGGCTGCGTTTATTTTTGCCGGAGTGGCAATACTGGAAAAATTTCACTGGACGATTTACATATTCGGAGCGATACTCATTTACACGGGATATAAAATGTTTATCCAAAAGGATAAAACAATTGAGCCGGAAAATAATCCGGTGATAAAATTCTTCAGGCGTATTATGCCGTTTACAAATGAATTGCATGACGGAAGTTTTTTTGTAAAACAAAACGGGAAGCGATTTGCTACTCCCTTATTTTTAGTGCTGATAGTAGTTGAGACCACCGACTTGATTTTTGCAGTGGACAGCATTCCTGCAATATTAGCTATTACACAAGACGAGTTTCTTGTTTATACTTCAAATGTATTTGCCATACTAGGCTTGCGCTCTCTGTACTTTGCACTTGCAGGAATGATTGATAAGTTTAGGTATTTATCAAAGGGACTTGCTTTGATATTAATCTTTGTTGGACTAAAGATGTTGATCGTTGATTTCTATAAAATGCCTATTGTGATTGCTTTACTGGTGATTGTTGTTGTTTTAATTATCAGCATCATCGCATCATTAGTTTTCACTGCGGAAAATGACACAATACCTCCGAACAAACAGCAAGGCATCCAACAGTAGCTTGCCAAAAGCGGGCGGAAGTGCGGCTATGACTTGCTTTAGTCCATTTGGCAACTTTGGCCGCTTATTATTAAATGGTTGCCTTCAATCTAAAGCCATCAAAAACTAAATTCCTCTGTAGAAAAACCACAGTATTTTTATCCGATTACAGCCACCCACTCCTCAATAAAAAAAAGCAGCGATATCTTACGCTTCGCTGCTTTTTTTATTAATTACTTACTGCGATTAATCCGCTGTAAGTTGTTTTTTATCTAATGTATGTTCGGCTGCTCCATATTGCACAATTGAAGTACCGGCAGCAATGGATGTAGTATAAACTTTCAAATCCTTACCAAACTCCTTCTTATATTCTGCCTTCACAAAGTTTACAACAGAATCAGCAACGTCTGCATAAACCAAGTTTAACGTACAGCCACCAAATCCTGCGCCCATCATACGTGATCCTAAAACGCCTGAAATACTTCTGGTAATATCAACCAGGAAATCACATTCTTTGCAACTCACCTCATAAAGGCTCTTTAAACCATAGTGTGTTTCGTAAAGCCTGTGGCCAAGTGCATCAAAATTATTGTTTTCAAGATCTTTACAGGCTTTGTTTAAGCGGCTTATCTCCTGTACAACATATAAGCAACGGTTATAAACAATGGCACTAATAGGTTTAACATATAATTCCAGCATTTCCTCTGTAACCTCTGCCAGAGAATTGATATTAGGCACATGCTGCCTTACAATGTCAAGCCCTGTTCTGCATTCCTGCCTCCGCTCATTGTAAGCAGAAGATACTAGAAAATGTTTAACGCCCGAATCGAAAAGTAATATTTGAATATTGTTGTTATTGAATGGTATATATTGGTATTCTGTGGTATTACAATCCAACTTAATAAAGTTCCCTTCCTTACCAAATAAACTGGCAAACTGATCCATCAAACCACACTGCACACCAACAAAAGAATGCTCAGCCTGCTGAGCAATTTTAGCCATTTCGAGTTTTGAATAGCCACATTCAAATAAGTGATTTAACGCATAAGTTGCTGCGCAGTTAATTGCAGCCGACGAAGATACTCCAGCAGCTAAGGGGATGTCTCCACCAAATACAATATTAACACCCTTGTCCAATTTACCGGCAAGTTTAAATTCGTTAACTACGCCTAAAATATAATTAGGCCAAAGTTTCCAGGCTGGTTCAAGTATATCAATGGAAGTTGAGTGGTGTTCGCTAAAGTCTGCTGCATAGACATTAATAACCCTATCTTCCCTCTTGCTTATCGCTAAATAGATGTTTCTATCAATAGCTGCGGGCAATACCGGCCCTGAATTGTAGTCCGTGTGTTCACCAATCAAATTAATCCTTCCCGGCGAACGGACAATTAAAGGATCTGTGTTGTGCAGCTGTTTAAACCTCTCAATAATTTTTTCAAGTTTTCCCATAAGATTTAAGTAAATGCCTTTCAGCGCTTTATAGTTTATTATTTACAGACTTAACATCGGTCCCCCGGCCTCATTCGAATAATCAAAAATCTGGAATTGCAACGTATGCTATATACCCTTATTATTAAAAACTCGATTTGTTGAAGAGGGCGTTATAACGGTTTAATCAGGGTATTCAAATGTAAAAATTAGTTCGAAAAAAAAAAATTTCCTTAAAAATTTAGTAAGAACCTATCAAATCATAATCACGAATTCAATCTGCCAGTAAAAATTACCATTCTGGTTATAAATGTGTAAAAAAAATAACAGATCCACACTAGAAGACAAATTCACCTAACAATAACACACAAAACATTCTCTTATTTTCCTAAATTCACAACAAAAGCTTCAAACATTTGCAAAATTATTCAAAATCAAATTTAACAAGAACATGAACAGAAAAGACTGCACCGCACTTATTTTAGAAACCATTGCAGCGAAGAAAATTACTTATCAGGAAATTGCCGATAAGGTTAACCGAAGCCTGGTTTGGACAACACTGGCGTTACACGGACAAGCGCCGATGGATGCGACTGAAGCTGCTACGGCGACTGCAATTTTGGGATTGGGTAAAGACGTTGAACTCGCCTTGCAACAATTTCCTGAAAGAGGCTCTCTCCCTGAAATCCCGCCAACCGATCCTACACACTACCGCTTTTATGAATTGGTATCGACCTATGCTACAACTCTAAAAGCCATTATTAATGAGAAATTTGGAGATGGAATAATGAGTGCGATTGATTTTACGATGGATATTGATAGAGTTCCTAATCCTAATGGCGACAGGGTTAAAATAACGATGGAAGGTAAATTTCTACCTTATAAAAAATGGTAGTAATGGAAAAAAGATATCCGATACCTCCGTTTAATTTAGAAACGGCTAAACAGAAAGTTCAGGCCGCAGAAGATGCCTGGAACTCGAAAGACCCTGTACGTGTGAGCTTGGCATACACCCAAGATACTGAATGGCGAAACAGGGCCGAATTTATTAATGGGCGCCAGGAAGTTCAATTTTTTTTAGAACGCAAGTGGAATAAGGAGCTTGATTATAAGCTTAAAAAAGAGTTGTGGGCTTTTCTGGACAATAAAATTGCAGTACGGTTCGAGTATGAGTGGAGAGACGACAGTGGCCAGTGGTACCGTAGTTATGGCAATGAAAACTGGGAATTTGATGAAAATGGTTACATGCAAAAGCGCTATGCTAGTATTAACGATTTGCCAATTAGTGAGAGTGAAAGAAAATTAGTTTAATGTGTGTAACATTCAATGCCTTGATAGGGATATATTAAACCTATCAAGGTATCAACATCCCTGTATTCCACAAGCACCTGCCTGACGCCTAACATTCCAACTTTTTCCATTTTCGCTTCAAACAATCGTACACAATAGCCCTTTTAACTATACAGTGTGCGCAACTTGCAGTCCGGCATCGCGCCACTGAGTCATTTTTTCACATTTGGCACTATGCTTGCCTTGACCTAGCCATACTTCATTGGAGTTTAATACCCCAACTGTTACTTTTTTACCTATGGACAAATTGAGGATAATGGACGCAATTCAACATCTTAAAACTCTTGGAAAAGAATTACTTTATATCGAGTCGGTTTACTTGAACCTTAAAATTGAAAAAGCCTTAAACGGAAAGGATTTTGTTAAAGACAAGCTTTTAAACGATGCCGAAACATTGTGGCAAGAAGCCAACAAAGAATACTTTAAATTTCTCGGCTTATTGAAAAAAAGCAGGGGACTGACGAATTAAATTAGGTCCTCCCCCGTAAAAGATTAGTCTTTAAAATGGTAAAGAAATACTGCTTCACCTGTGTAAGCAGGCTTTCTTTGCCCGTTTATTTCTAATTCTATGGCTAATACTGCTTTTGTGGTGCCACGTAAGTTGGCAATGGATGCTAATTTAACTTTGAGCCTAACTTGACTATCTACCACTACAGCCTGGCCAAATTTTAAACTTTCTATTCCATAATTAATTTCCATCTTGAGATTCTGTACATCAGCTATCTGCTTCCACAGATATGGTACCAACGACAAAGTAAGATAACCATGAGCAATGGTGGATTTAAAAGGACTATCGGCCGCAGCCTTTTCAGAATCAATATGGATCCATTGATGGTCTAAAGTTGCATCAGCAAATTTATTAATCTGTTCCTGGGTAATTTTGTGCCAGGCAGACACCCCTAGCTCCTGCCCTGCAAAAGCTTCAAACTCATTATAATTTCGAATTACTACCATATAAAAATTGATGAAGGCATAATTACAACATTTTTCTGCCTTTTCCATCCTGCTTATATTCAAAGTAACCTTTATTCTATAAGTGGCGTAGAACGCCCGTATCCAATGGGATTAACTGTTTAGATCAGGTGAATGCAAAGGAGTGGGTTCCCACTCCTTGCTTGTTTCCCCCCTCAATAATTGCAAGAAATTCTGAATGCCTTTGCGTCTTTAGTAATCTAGGTTTACCTTTGGCGTTTTAGCAATCAAGTAATGGATTTTAAAAACAAAACTGTTGTAATTACAGGCGCATCGTCTGGCATTGGAAAAGCATGTGCTGAAGAATTCGCTAGGCGTGGAGCTAACCTGGTTTTAGGTGCCCGTCAATTTGTTACCCTTTGCGAAATCTCACAACAAATTGAAAAAGATTATGGCGTTAAAGCCGTTGCTGTTGCTTGCGATGTTTCGAAAGAGGAAGATTGCGAAGACTTGATTAAACAAGGAATTTTAACGTTTGGTAGGATCGATGTGCTGATAAATAATGCAGGCATTAGCATGCGGGCTTTATTTAAGGACCTGGACCTGGTTGTGCTGCGTAATTTAATGGACATAAACTTTTGGGGAACAGTTTATTGCACCAAATACGCTATGCCCGAATTGCTAAAGAACAAAGGCTCAGTGGTTGGAGTTTCTTCTATTGCCGGCTATCGCGGGTTACCTGGCAGAACTGGCTACTCTGCTTCCAAGTTTGCCATGAATGGTTTTTTAGAAGCGTTAAGAGTGGAAAATCTGAAAACTGGCTTGCATGTAATGATTGCAGCGCCAGGATTCACGGCGTCAAACATCCGGAATACAGCTCTGGCTAAAGATGGGTCATCGCAAGGCGAAACAAGCATGGACGAAGGTAAAATGATGTCTGCAGAGGAAGTGGCCAAAATTATAGTTGACGGGGTTGAACAGCGTAAACGCACGCTGATTATGACCACCCAGGGAAAACTTGCTGTGCTTATGAATAAAATTTTGCCAGCTTGGGTTGACAAGAAAGTGTTTGAACTTTTTGCCAAAGAGAAAGATCCTTTAATTAAATAAACTAGCCGCCATGCTGCCAGCAAAAACCACTGGCATTTGCACTTAGCCTTTTACATCTGCTATTGGCTTTAGTCATTGCCCGGCATTGTGATGACTGTGTAGCCGTTGGTTTGTTGTTACCTGAATTACCTGAAGGTTTTATTTTTATAACACTGTCCGTTTTTTTTGGACCAAGTGTGGATGTTTTGAAATTCTGCTCTTTATTTGCCTTCCATAGCCATTGCTGGAAATTGCTGGAAGATTCGATCAAATTTTCTTCATCATCTGGCAATTGAGGAAAAAAATCGAGTCCAGTAAGGGATTCGACACTATCAATTGATACAGCGTAGGTATACAAAGGCTTGGAGCTCGATTCGTTTGGAATTACAAAACCAATGGCTTTTACTGTGGGAAGCTTGTAATCCAATAATACCTTATAAAAATATTGTGGAACCGATATATGATCAGAGCCTATTGTTGGCAAGCCCTTCGTTAATACCGGCCCTGTTACTACATACACTGCCTCATTTTCGATGGCCCAATCCCGCACTTGCTCTTCCAATCGTTTCCAAATACCACGGTTAAAACCTGGAAGCTGTGGGCTCATGTTGCTAAAATAGAACGATTCTTCCATGCTTTGCTCTGACCAGCCCATATCCGCTGCTGGTGCAAGGTGCCCCCTATCGTAACCTGACGATTTATAATCCTTTTGTGTTGCGGTGCCGCTTAAAACTAGCGGATCTGGCTGGAAGTTATCCGTTCTGGAAAATTTTGCTTTTGTTTCAACGGCAGTAAGCTCGTATGCTATCCAGTTTGCCTGTTCATGCTTTTCATTATACGACAGGGAATAGCCTGAATGGCGGATAACTTCATTTCTGGATTTAACAGCCGGAATTTCAAGCTCTGCGATAGTTGCCGGAACAATACTTTCCAACTTGCTCGCCTCGGCATATTTCCAGGTTCCATTTGGATAAAGCAATACTTTTCGGCCTGTAGAAGTTGAGGCATTTATTTGAGCAAACAAACTTTGCGACAAGTACAGAGTAAAGGCCAGGCATAATGAGATTTGCTTAAGGTAAATGTTTTGACTATGTAAACCTCGGATAGATGAAACAAAATTTGGCGTAAAACTCATTTATTAAAATTTATTTAACTTTGACTGCTTTTACTTTTATGGATAGCGGTGGCCACTAATTCTCCTGAAAGCAGGTGCTGCATATTTTAAAGTATTAGCACAACACCAAACCAAAAAAGCTGCTTTTCGGGGCAGCTTTTCTTTTAGTTTTCTTTAGCCGGCACATTAATAATGTTCATCAAGCTTTTGCCCGCCTGTAAAAGCTCGCTGGTGATTGATTTCGTATAGGCTTTAATTTCTTCTTTAAAATCATCCACCGAAGCACCAGACCTGATCTCCTCGAGGCGTTTTTCCCAGGTTCCCGGTAGTTCGGCCTGTGCTATCTTCTTATCTTTTACCACCTCATACACACCTAATCCCTTTGATGTGGGTACAAGATTCTTTTTTTCTCGAATTACGTATTCGCGGGTGATTAGCGTTTCTATAATTGCAGCCCTTGTAGCCGGAGTTCCTAACCCACTCTCCTTCATCGCATACCGTAACTCCTCATCTTCTATTTCTTTTCCTGCTGTCTCCAGGGCTTTTAACAGAGTAGCCTCGGTATATAAGGGCTTGGGTTTGGTTTGTTTTTCTACCAATGCTTTATTTTCAATTGGTAAAGCCTCCCCTATTTCAACTTTTGGAAGTGTTGCGTTGTTATCCTCATCTTTCTTTTCATCATCCACCTCGTTAAATACCGAACGCCATCCCGCAGAACGAATGACCGTACCACTGGCAGTAAATTTTGAGCCTGATTCGATGGTTATTTTCGTAAGATCTTTTAAACATTCTTTATGGAAAGCTTCGAGCATCCGGCCGGCCACCATATCGTAAACCGCCTGCCTGTCGTCAGACAAATATCCAGGGTTTTCGCCTGTTGTTAAGATGGCGTGGTGATCTGTTACTTTCTTTGCATTTACACTCCTCTTGTTCAAAGGAATTGTTCCAAGAAAATCGGCATGCTTGCCAAATTCGGGATGCGTTTTTAACTTACTGATTAAATCGGGCACGGTTGCGAAAACATCATCACCAATATACCGGCTACCCGTACGAGGATAGGTAATCAGCTTGCTTTCATACAAATTTTGTAGAATACCCAATGTTTGGTCGGCTGTATAACCTTTCTTTTTGTTGGCCTCCTGCTGTAAACTACTTAAATCATGCAATAGCGGAGGTGGTTCTTTTTTTGATTTGGCTTCAACATTAATGATATTTCCACCGGCTGGGAAACCGGATGCAACGTCCTGTACTTTATTGAAAACCTCTTCTGCCTGACTTTTTTCCTTAAAGTTCTGAGCAGACACAGCCTTGAAGCTTTGCCCATTCTTTGTTAAAAGGATACTTACTTGGTAATAAATTTGAGGGACAAAGTTCTTCATTTCCAGATACCTGGCACAAATCATAGCCAATGTAGGAGTTTGCACCCGACCTAAGGACAGTACTGAACGGTTGCCAGCGGAAATACTAAGCGCCTGAGTGGCGTTCATGCCTACCAACCAGTCGGATACAGAGCGGCAATGTGCCGAGCTAAACAAGGTATCATAATCGCTGCCTGGTTTTAAGTTTTTAAATCCGTCTTTAATTGCAGCATCCGTTTGCGAGGAAATCCATAAGCGGCGAAAGGGCTTCTTACATTTTAAATGGTGATAGATGTAGCGGAAGATAAGTTCGCCTTCCCGCCCGGCATCCGTTGCTACAATAATCTCCTCAGCTTCGTCAAACAGCATTTTTATAGTATCTAACTGCTTACGCACAGCAGGGTCTTCTACTACACCATCCTTTGTTTTGACCTTTCGAACCGAAAGCTTAAACCTTTCTGGCAACATGGGTAAATTTTGTTCACGCCAGCCGTAAAAGCCATATTCCTGTGGAGGCGCTAGTTGTAGTAGATGGCCAAACGCCCAGGTAAAAGAGTAATTCTTCCCTTCTATGTATCCATTTTTTTTACCGGTTGCTCCAAATACTTTTGCAAGTTCCCTGGCTACCGATGGTTTCTCTGCTATTACTACTTTCATTAAAACTTCAGAATAATGTGCTTGTGCGCCTTAGATCTACCGTTTAGCTTCGTCAAAACACTTGTCATCTATGGCTGGCAAAGGTCTGATATTTTTCGGAGAATGAGATTCAGAACCGCCTTGACTTAGCCTTATTTTTTTGCACATTTTGCACATACAGATTGAAGATTTCTTTGCTGGTTTAATAGGAAGGGTGCGTAAATCACTAAAATAAATGCGTTAATTTGCCTTCTAATTGCAATTTAAAGAATGGTGTGGCCAGATAAATTAAAGCTTAGCAAACCTTTGCTTAAATCAGTTACTGAACTTGGTTATTTAAATCCAACGGAAATTCAATACAACACCCTCTCCCGAATCAATGGCGGACAGGATGTAATTGGTATTGGGCCTGAAGGGTGTGGAAAAACCACAGCGTATATTTTAGGAATCTTAGCAAAACTTAAATATGGGTTTGAAGAGGCTCCAAGGGCATTGGTTCTGGTACCTGACAAAGACGCTGTTTTAGCGGTAACGGAAACTTTTGAGAGGATTAATAAAAATAAGACTATCCGTGTTTTACCGCTCTACTCTACTCCGGGTACTGAAGCCCAAATGGATGCTTTAGCAGATGGGACTGACATTGTTGTGGCTACGCCCGACAGAGCGCGTGCTTTATATTTAAAACTAGGCCTCAATCTCAATAAAATACAGGTTTTTGTGGTCGATGATGCTGACCTGATCATTAAGCAGGGCTTGCAACTTCCTGTTAATGAATTGGCCAATAGTATTATTCGATGCCAGCATTTGATTTTTTCGGAGGTTTTTCATGAAAAACTTGAAAACATGATTGAACCATTTATGCGGGATCCGGCTTTCATTGAAGTTGAGGGGTTGGAGGAATCTGACATCGAAATCCATGAACAGATTTTATACCAGGTTCCCAATTTTAAGAGTAAGCTCAATTTACTGGATATGCTGATAGATGATGCTGAAACGTTTACTAAGGCTGCGGTATTTGTTAACACACGGCTTACGGCTGAAAAGGTTTATCAAAAGCTTAACCTGAGCGCCAGAGGTGAAATAGCCATCCTTAACCCTATTTTTTTTGAATCGGCTGGTTTTAAAAGTGTAGAGGATTTTAAGGCTGATGAGGAATGCCGCATTTTAATTATTGCAAACGAGACTGATTCTGCCGCTAATGTTGAGGATATTCCTTTCTTAATCCACTTTGAACTGCCGGATGAAAAGGAAACTTTTATCAGCCGCATTGTAAAATCCGGCGCTGAAGAGGAAGAGGTTATCTCTATCACCTTCGCTACGGATATCGAGCTAAGCACCGTTAGTAAAATTGAGCAAGCCTTGGGCCAAAAATTACCTGTGGCTGATTTACCTGAAGGCTTCGTAATTGAAAAAGAAACTCAGGAAAAGGCTGCAAAAAAAGCTAAGGTTAAGAACACCGACGAAAATGTACCAGGTCCTGCTTTTCATGAAAAGAAAGCCAGCAATGCCAAGGACTATAATTATAGCTCTGGATATAAAGCCAAGCTGAATAAAAAGAAAAAACATTCTTAGTATACCATGAAAGAACCTTTTGACATTGAAATAGGGAACGATGTTTATGCGGTGTTCCCGGAAGAAAATGATATTTATACGATTTTTAAGGATGGCATAGAGTATCTTAAGATTCAAAAAGATACTGAAAATGAATGGATTCGATTAGACCTCGATACTGACTCTCCTATTTTTGATGGTAACGAGGAGGCTAGCCTGTTAGGGAAATTGATTAGTGAGTATGTGCCTGAGGAGGGGGATGAGGAGGATTAACTTTACACTCATTATCCCCTAAAATAATCTTTGCCAAATTCTATTGGTTACGACGCAGATTCATTTTTGAAGTATGGGTGTAATAGAAGTAAATAAGACTCGTAGAAGTTGCCAGAAAAGACAAAGCATTTGCAATTGCTGCGCCATTAATTCCCAGGGAAGAAATTAACATAAGACCAGAAGGCATTATAACTAAAAGGCCTATACAAGAAGAGATGGTGTTAAATTTTACTAGCCCTAAAGCAGAAAAGAAATAAGCGATTACGCTGGTTGTTGAAATTGATAGCACTCCAGGCGAGGAGAGAAGTATAATCGTTTTTATTTCCTTAAACTCTTTACCGAAGATAAAGACATACAAACTTTGAGGCAGTAAACAAGCTATCGCAATTAATACCGATGTACCCAAGAGACTAAAAATTGCTAATTGCTTAGTTTTTTTAGAACTAACGCTAAGATCCTTAATATGTACAACTTCGCTATGGTGAATAAGTGCAATGCTATTTTTTAAAATCCATATTCCATCAATAATAGCCATAGCGACAGAAAAAGAACCTAAATCTTTAATTGAACAATAAGCAGCTATCAAATAATACGTAAATCGTGAATTCAGTAGCTGAACACAATTAGTTAATTGACTTATAGTTCCAATTTTCAAAAATTCAGTCAAGGTAGTTTTTAAATCGTTAATAGCAGGCAAATTCATTCGTCTGACAATATTTAAACTACTTATTAAAAAGCTCAAAAAAGAAGAAACCAGTAAAATCTGAAAATACCTTTCTAAGGTAAGTTCATTTGAGATTGCAAAACATGATAGCCCCGATATTAGTGCAATCGGCTGAATTAACCTGCTCAGGTTATAAAAAAAAGACTCTTTTTTTCCCAGCAAAAGAAGAGCATTATTAACGCAACCAGTCTGAAAGATGGAAAATAATGCTGTAGAAATAAAAAAACCTTTTTGCAAAATATTTAGGCCGTCAAAAACCGCAGTAACGACAATGGAAACAATTATATTCCAAAGTAACGATAAAAGAATAATGTTTGATATTGGATGCTTAGACTGAAGGTATATAATCGAAGAACTTCCAACAATCGCTGTGAAAATCTGTACAAAAGATGAATTGAGTATAAACAGGCTAATAACTCCTCGTCCCTCCCCTCCTAAATACCTTGCAGATAGCCATACTCCTATAAAATTAAGCGTAGCGATCAAAAGCCCCGTAAAGAAGGTCTGATTAATTTTTTCTAGCATCTTCTAATAATGCGCTATTATAGAATTCAATATAGCGCTTCGCAATCGCATCAAAACTATAATTAGCCACTGCATAATTTCTTATTTCTTGCTTATCATACGTCACCTGCCCCTTGATAAACTTAAGCATCGCATTCTTTAACTCATCTATATTACCAGGCTCAACAAGGATACCGTTTTTATCATTGACGAATTCTGGAATACCTCCAACATTCGAACCGATAACGGGGACTCCACAACAAAATGCCTCTAAGATTACACTGCCTTGCGTCTCATAATTACTAAAAAGAATAAAAGCTGTGCTTTGTTGAAATAGCTCAACAAGGCTCTGCCCTACCAACTCTCCATGAAAATTCAGTTCAACATTAGAAAATGATAGCCCCTTCGCAAATGCAAATACTTCTTCAAAGTCTCTTCCTGAGCCAGCGATGTTTAAACTAAATGAATATCCAGAAGTATCCAACATGTGTGCAGCTTTAAGTATACCCTTGATATTTTTTGCATCATCATGAAAACAAGATGCATGTAAAAACATAACCTTGCCACGGTTCGTCGAATAAGATGGAAAAAATCTATCTATGTCAACAGCGTTTGGAATCACAGAGGTATTGGGATGATATAATCCACAGTCCCGCAGGGCATTTTTTAAGGCATAAGATACTGTCGAAAGGCCAATACTTTTTTTTAAAGCATAATTCGTTACTAATTTCCTTACCCCACCAGTATATCTTCTATTTTCAGACAAATAACGAGACCAACGTTCGGTTATAAGGAATGGGACATTTACAAATAGTCTTAGACACAAAGGTAGCAGTGCGGTGCGAGTTAACACCTGAACGTGGTTTAGGTCGGCCCTACCAAACATCTTTGTTATTTGGCGATACCCCTTGATTACAGCAATTACATACAGCAAACCATTCAACAATTTGAAGAACAAAAACTTACTTTTCCTTCTCCTAACGAATACCCTTACAGTCAACCCACTAAAATCGTCCACCTCTAATAAAAAATTTTTATGAATACTTTCTTCCGGATGGACGTATAATACCCCAATATCAATATAACTGGATAATGCTTTAACAGAGTTAAATATCGTTAACCCTAACATTTTATCAAAACGGCTAGGGTACCACGCTGGGAAAACAAGCACTCTAATTTTTTTTTGCACCATCTTGGTTCATTTCCTTAATAAATCTGCCATCAATCAATACGTTTAGCCATATTTCCAAATTCAAAATTAAACCATACTGTATATCGGGCAATGACTTATTTGAGTATTTTTACATCACAATAATATGAAACATACAGTTATTCTATTCATCCTTTTTCTTTCAAGTTTTAGAGTTTGTGGACAAACTGCTTATGGCAACGATTGGATTAATCATTCCCAAACTTACTATAAAATTAAGATAGGTAAGGATGGTGTTTATCGTATCTCTTATGATCAATTGTTAGGGGCGGGGCTACCGAAAGAAATAAATCCAAAATACATTCAGATGTATAATAAAGGCGTTGAAGTTGCTTTATATATTTCAGGAGAAAATGACGGAAATTTAGATGTGGGAGATTACATCGAATTTTATGCGTCTAAAAATGATGGTAAACTCGATAAGCCATTATATGCAAACCCAGCGGACCAACCACATGAATACTATAGTTTATATACTGATACTGCTGCGTACTTTTTAACATGGTCTCCTTCTGTTGCAGGAAAACGTTTCATTGATTTCTCAGCACCGTCAGAGTCCTTAGTCCCTGAGCCTTACTTCATGCACTCATCGATCAGCTATTTCACTGATGGAGGCTATTATTCAGGCGCATACATAATTTCGCATATGTCTGTTTCTGAATACACCGAAGGCGAGGGAATTTGGGGTTCTCAGTTTTACCTTGAAAGTTCACAAACGAAACTGGTTAATACTCCGTTTCTCTATACAGAAGCAGGCATCATAACAGGAGAAACATATGTCTCGGGGCGTTCAAATTCTATAACGGGCGGTTCCTACAACCATCATCTAAGAATTGAAACCAGCAAAGACGGGTCTATCTTTTATGCAATGAAAGATACACTCTATAATGGATACAAGGTGGTAAAAAACACATTTAATATCCCAACTACAAATATTGGTTCTACAACTTTTATAAAGCTATCGGCGATCAAAGACTTAGCAACTTCAAGCAGCTTCAATAACTACACTGATTACCAAGCGCCGGGATACGTTAAAATAACCTATCCAAGACAATATAACCTACAGGGAGAGCAATCCTTAAAATTTATACTTAAAGGATTGCAAAGCTCTTCAAATTCATTTTTAAAATTTACAAACTCAAGTTTTACTTCTCCAGTCTTTCTTGATCTAACAAACAATTTGCGAATTATAGGCACCCAATCTTCCGGCATATTGAACGCTGTCATTCCTAAAGCTGGGACAAATAAGGAAATTTATCTTTATGATAGTAATAAATACAATGCTGTTAGTCTAGAGAAGGTTGCATTTACTAACTTTTCTCCTTCTACCTTTGACAAAAATTTTTTGATAGTAACCCATAGTTCCTTATTAAATAAAGCCCAAGATTACTTAAATTACAGGAAGCAAACTGGATATAAGCCCCTGATTGTGACTACGGATCAGCTCTATGATCAGTTTTATTATGGAGTTCATCATCCTCTTGCTATCAGAAACTTTTGCAAATACTTACTTGAGCAAGCCACTAACAAGCCTGGCTATTTGTTGCTTTTAGGTAAAGGCAGATCTCATTTTTCTGTTAGAACTGAACTTAATTTAGATTTAGTTCCAGGTATTGGGGACCCATGTTCGGACAATATGTTTACAAGTGGACTAGATGGAACAACTTGGGAACCAGCCATACCAACCGGAAGAATCGCCGCTCAAACTCCTGAAGATGTCGAAATCTATCTAAACAAACTTAAAACGTATGAACAGCAACCTGACTCTTTATGGAGAAAAAATTTCATACATATAAGTGGAGGCAATACAATCTACGAAAACATGCAGTGGTCAGGCTTTCAGAATAATTTTTTCAATGAAGCCTCGAAGGAAAGCTTTGGCGCTAATGTAATAAATTTTCAAAAGAATGTCTCAGAGCCCATAACCGATAATCTTAAAAACAAAATTGTTGCAAAAATTAATGAAGGAGCCGCATTCCTTTCCTTTTTTGGACATGGAAGTGCACAGGCTGTGGAAATCAACTTTGGAGATCCAAGCGACCTTCAAAATCAAAACAAATTGTTAGTTTATATGATTAACGGTTGCAATGCCGGTAATCCATTTACCCAGATATCATTAGGAGAACAAATGATTTTCAAACAAGATAAGGCTGCAATTGGATGGTTGGCAACTTCAGCAGAAGGTGTTGCAAGTTATCTGGGCAGTTTTAGTACTCTTTTTTATCGCAACTGCTTTAATACCTATTATGGAAAATCAATTGCTGAAAATTTAAAAACAACAATTAAAGCCTATCAGCGCAGCAACGATATTTTGAATAAAGCACATTCAAGACAGTATATATGGCAGGGAGATCCAGCCCTGAGCTTTTATAGTCCATCTAAACCTGATTATTATGTAGAAAATAAAGATCTATTTATTTATCCCGAGAACGTAACAGCGGCGACTGACTCTTTTGCCGTCGCCATTATAACTAAGAACCTTGGCAAAGCAATCAATTCGCCCCTAAGTGTATCAATAAAACACACTCTTCCTGATAATACAGTTATCACCTACCCTACAAAAAACTTTGATACTATCTATAATAGAGATACATTATACTTTTACATTAAGAAAGATGCAAATTCTCTTGCTGGAACAAATAAATTTTCTGTAAACATTGATGCAAATAATTCAATTTCTGAACTAAGTGAATTCAATAATACAGCCAGTCTTAATTTCTTTATGCCTTCGGATGGAATAAAAACTCTGTTTCCTGCAAATAATAGTATTGTATCTTCAGCTCTCATTGAACTTAAAGCACAAGCATTAAAGCTTTCTAAAAACGATATTGAAGTAATCTTCGAAATAGATACAGTAAAAACATTTAATAGTAGTTGGAAAAAAGTTTCAGGCACGTTAAAACTTAGCAATATAGCTTCGTGGACGCCTTCATTTGTCCCTGAGAATAACAAAGTCTATTTCTGGAGAGTGAAATTATTAGCAACGGGATCAGCAAATGAAAATTGGCAAACAAGTTCTTTCACCTTTATTAACCATAGTCCGGAAGGGTGGAGTGAATCCCATATCGATCAATTTGAGGATTTAACATTAAAAGGCTTATATTGGAATAATAATAGCCTCGCTTTTAAAAACACCACCTTTATAACAAACATTCAAACGATTGGAGATGATGTAACAACCGGAGAAGAAAGAGCTTATAGGTCTACACCTGGGGGGCGGTTAGGATTTGGAACTACAAACTTTATTGGAATAAGTATTATAGCTCTTAATCCGTTAGACTTGGAACCATTTTCCTACCCCTCTGTATATAATATTGAATCGGAAATACGCTATTCGGGAGAGTATCACTTCAACATTAATAATTCAATAGAGTTAGACAGCTTAATTAGACATATTGCTCAAATTCCAATTGGGTATTACGTGGTAGGCCATAATGGGAGAAATATTTCCTTAAAGGACTTGCCTCAATCGGCAAAAGCGGCACTGCAGTCTTTAGGACTCTCGATTTTTGCCAGCGTTAATTCAGGAGAGCCTTACATGTTTTGGGGCATAAAGGGAGGCGCTCCTGGATCAGCTATCGAGAAAACGGCGGATCCCACATCACCAATACCTTCCCGAAGTCAGATTATTAAATTTCAAAAAGAATACTACTATCCATTTACTCAAGGATCATTTATGTCGAGCACCATCGGACCTTCAAAACGATGGGATAGCTTAAACTATAATTTTCAAACTGATAATTATGATGTAATTAATTTGGATGTTATTGGAATAAATAGAAATGGCAATGAAACCTCTCTATTTCAAATTCCCACATCAGCTGCGACAACTAAGCTAAATAATATTGACGCTTCTCAATATCCTTATTTAAAATTCAACGTAGCTCTAACCGACTTGACCAGCAGGACACCTGCTAAATTAAAATCCTGGAAAGTTTTGTACGACGCCTATCCTGAAAGCTCTATTAATACAAATCTTAAAAATACTTTTTACAATACAACCATAGAGGAGGGAGATAGTATAAAATGGCAGCTTGCATATCAAAACATTTCGACTAAAATCACAGATTCGATAAAAGCCTACTATACTTTAATCAAACCTGATAGGTCGAGCCGTACTGCTATAATTAAAACGTTTTCGCCATTAAATCCTAGAGACAGCGCAAGTGTGGAGCTTAGTTTATCCACAAAAGGATTAGTTGGAAATAACTCTCTTAAAATCGAGTTCTCGGCAAGTAACGACAACGATATATATTCGTTCAATAACTATCTGAGTCAATTCTTTACGGTTATAAAAGACAGCAAGCCCCCCATCATTAACGTTCTATTCGATGGGAAAAACATTATTAACAATGAAATCGTGTCCCCAAAACCGAGTATTCATATAAGTATTCTGGATGAAAATAAACACTTAGCCCTAATCGACACATCGATTGTTGAAGTCTCTCTCAAGAAAAAAGATGAGGATGAGTCAATGTTCAAAAGAGAATACTTTTCTTCAGGGAAATTAGTATTCTCCCCAGCAGATGTCAAAGGTACAAATAAGGCATCAGTTGATTTTCATCCTGATAAATTTGACGATGGATCATACACTTTAAAAGTAAGAAGCAAAGACATAAGTGGCAATTTTAACACACAAAATGATTATCTCGCAGATTTCGAAGTAATCAATGAATCTAGCATTTCTAATTTTTACCCCTACCCAAATCCATTCAC
The DNA here is from genome assembly GCA_966211215.1 of uncultured Pedobacter sp. Lineage (GTDB taxonomy): Bacteria > Bacteroidota > Bacteroidia > Sphingobacteriales > Sphingobacteriaceae > Desertivirga. The sequence continues at coordinate 30,983 of CBIHNR010000011.1, read as the reverse complement.
CACCCAAATGAAATTTGTCTTTACCTTGACAGGCGACAAAATTCCTGACAAGATTAAGGTACAAATTCTCACCCCAACAGGTAAGATAGTGCGAGAGATACTAAAAGAAGAATTAGGTCCTTTAAAAATAGGTAATAACATCTCTGAATTTAGCTGGGACGGAACAGATCAATTCGGAGACCGTCTCGCAAACGGAGTTTACTTCTTTCGAGTGCTCCTGGAAAACAATGACAGTTCCTCAATAAAACATAGAAGCACCATTGGTGATAAATTTTTCAAAAACAATTTTGGTAAAATATACCTCATGAGATAATATGCGAGTAACACATGTAAGGAATAGTAATAAGAGGATCCGATCGTTCAAAATGGCCAGTACGCTTAATTGACGATCGCAAGCTCTGGTACCATTCTGCTATTTCAAAATCGACGGTGTTTATGTCATATCCAGCCTTGGCAGCGGCAAAAGAATGTACCAACAGGGAGCTGTGGGCTGTGTGTGTTTTATCAATCCTCATTCCGGACGCATAATACCTCGCCTAATAACTGAATCATTTCTTTGTAGCTACCACCAGCGTCTAGAGCCTAATAATTAAATTTTTATTTAAAACTTTTCTCAAACGAGAATATAAGTACTCTCCATATACAATATCTTTGGCTGAAAATGTTGCAGTTTCAATCGGAATTCGTTGTATGTTCCTAATGCAAGAATCATCCTTTAATCCAGCGGTCCCAAAAGTAAAATCCACCAAACCAGCATGTTCAATATATAAGGAATCGAAAAAAGCTTTGGATAAACCAGCATCAGAGAAGGGAAAAGAAAAAATTTTATACTTTAAATCAAACCACTCAACGATATCAGTAACGCTTTTTCGAATCTGATATAATTGCTGATTCTCTTTTATACTTGAAAATAATGGATGATCCACACTGTGGGCGCCAAAATCAAATCCTTGCATAATTAAGGTTCTTATCTGCTCGCTAGTCAAATATGGTTGATTTATGACCAAAAATTTTTCAAAAGAGAACTCCAGAATCCTAGCTAAATCGTCAATTACATCTTTATTTAAATAGTTTATTCTAAGGAGAGATCGATACTCAGAGCCAATCGATAGCTTATTTACTTCAAACCATTTCTTAATATGTTTCCAATGAATTGGCGAAAACTGCGAAGTATTTAGTGCATCCATCAATATACTCACTTTATGCCGAAAGAATAAATCACGATTATCGACAAAACCTGAATTGAGAAAGCATATGGCAGGAATGCCTTTTCGTAACAATATTGGAGCCACGACATCATAGAATTCTCTCAACCCGTCATCAAAAGTTAATAGGAATGATGGTTTCTTGATCAACTTAACTCCCATAAAGTTGTCTCTAAATGTCCTATAGTCTATTGGCTCGTAGTTTTTTATAAAAAAATCAAGGTCTCTTTCAAAATCTCGGATAGACCTAACTTTATATAAATACTTGATATGAATCAACTCATTATTTGAAATTGTGTGATAGAAAGGAAATATAACTTTTTCGTAATTTCTTCTACCATGCAATAAACTTTCACCAAACAACCAACCTATAAAATAAAATAATTTATTCATATCAAATCAACTTTCTCCCTGCGGATGTCCGAAATTTCTTGACTACTATTGCTGCTTGACTTACTGTACAATAATAAAGGGGGAAATAGCATCAATAAATTAATTAGTGTCGAACCATGTTTTTGACCATACTTTTAAATCGTGTTAAAAACTCAGATTCTTGGTGATATGATAATTCGTAGTATGGTGCTAAATCTGGCTCAAAGTTATATTTAAACTCAGCTATGCTTTTAATATTTGCGCCAACTAAATCGCACTGAAATAAATTTCGTTCCTGATAATATTTAAAAATTTTGTCGTACAAGGCGGAGTGTACACCTGTATTGTAATATCCTTTATTGGAAGATATTAGCATATTATACCCTACACCTTTAAAAGAGTTAATAAGTAATAACGCGGAGCCAATAATAATATCTTCTTTTTTTGCAACTATCGCAGTTATATACCCTGAGTTAAACCACCCTTTAAACATTTTATAATTTGCTTCCCTCAATTTATTCGGCATTCCAAAACCTTTCATTTCTTTTTCCTGCTGCCGCCAAATATTTTCAAAATCATTGGACACTTCCAACTTAATAGCATTTGATTCTGCTTTTTTTATTCTAGAACGCACGTTGGCACGATATATCGTGGTTTTTAGGTTTCTTAAATAAGTATACCTAAGTTTTGCCGTAAAGCCTTTCCAAATAAATGGCCTAACATCTTTTAGTTCGGGGCTCAAGCGATAGTCGATAGATGAATAACACCTTTTAAGATAATCGATAAGTAAGGCTAGGCATTCGCGATATAAAAGACTCTGCTCAGATTCGGCCATCCAGAGACCAGTATACATATAATAACTGGGCACAATTATCTTACCGCCACGAACAAATACAGAACTACCAACTATGGGAGCTCCCTTATTAATGCACATAAAATATTTAACATCGCAGTTGAATGCGCTGGCAATACTATTTAGAAAATCAGGCCTAAGCATTAATGAGTCAGACTTCGAACCGACAATTATTTCAATCCACTCATCTTCAGAAAGAACTTCGATCATTAATATTACGCTTTGCAACTTTAGAGCAAAGCGTAATATTAGCTAAATTTTTCCATCTATTCCCCCATCGAAAACACAATTGGTATAGTAAACATTACCCTTACCTTTTGCTTATTCTGAATACCCGCGCTCCATTTTGGAGATTTCTTCAGTACTCTCACAGCTTCCTCATCGCAGCCAAAGCCGATGCCTTTGGATACCGTGATATCGGTTAAGCTTCCATCTTTCTCAACAATAAAATTCACGAATACCCTACCCATAATGCCGTTTTCAGAAGCCGAATGAGGATAATGAAGATTGCGTTGGAGATACCTGGCGAAAGCGGCATATCCTCCAGGAAATTCAGGCATTTGTTCAACAAGAGCAACGTTTATTGGTTCATTACCAATACCTTCCGAAGTTCCAGTACCCTGAAGGCTTCCATTTTCAACTCCTTGTGATTTTTCAGTTCCATTTCCGGCAACTTCAGTTCCGTTCTGATTTGTGGATGCAACCACAGCACTCGCAAGATCAACTTGCTTCGGAGGCTCTTCAATAACTCTGTCGGCGGAAGTCACGGTAAGTTTGACAAATCTTTTTTGTTTGAAATTACTTGCCTGCTTTTGAGCCCCTTTAGATTCTAAAACCTTCTCCACCTTCTTGGGAGGCAGCACCACATCAACAATTTTCACCAAATCATTCTTCGGTTTAACTTCTTCAGCCACTTCCACTATCTCATCCCCCTTCTTCAAATAATCATAAATCAAAGGCGAGCAAACTACGGTAATAAACAAAGTTGAGGCCAAAAACAAAGCTTTTGTTAACCTGGAAGAGTAATTTTTTCGTAATTCGTAAGCTCCATAGGTTTGGTTTCGGTTGGCGAATACAACATCAAGCCACTCGATGTTATAAACATTAAATTTTGAGCTAAGCATACTAGGTTGTTTTTTACATATGATGTTATTACTCCATAAAATTCCATAAGGATTTTTTAAAAACTTTTAGTGGCTATTTATGGTGTCATTTATTTCTGTTTTTTTCCACAAACATTAGCTATTTCAATACTTTTTATAAATATTTGGAACAGAGAATATATTCTTTTTTACAAAAAACGATACAATAACAAAACTAAATCATGCCCAATCTTCGTTTTCAGGCATTAAATGCCGTACTTTCAAGGAGTATCCCTGAAGTAAAAGCTCCATCTGATAAAGTTTCTGATTTTTACGCTTCTAATGTTTTCGATAAGAAAAAATTAAAAGAATACTTATCCAAAGATGCATTCGATAGCGTAAACGATTCTATCATTCATGGCGCCAGAATTGAGAGAGAGATTGCAGAGCAGGTAGCCTCAGCCATGAAATCATGGGCAATTGCACGTGGAGCGACGCACTATACGCACTGGTTTCAACCTCTAACGGGCACCACTGCAGAAAAACACGATTCATTTTTTGAGCCTTCTCATGATGGTTCAGCAATCGAAAAATTCTCGGGTGATGCGCTTGCTCAGCAAGAACCGGATGCATCAAGCTTCCCAACAGGAGGTATCCGCAGTACTTTCGAGGCAAGGGGTTACACCGCATGGGACCCGTCTTCTCCGGCTTTCTTCATGGGGAAAACGCTTTGTATCCCTACCGTATTCGTATCTTATACAGGCGAGTCTTTGGATAACAAGGCACCTTTATTAAAAGCTTTGGTTGCTTTAGATAAAGCTGCTGTTTCAGTTGCCCAGTATTTCGATAAAAGCATTGAAAAAGTAAATGCCTCTTTAGGTATTGAACAGGAGTATTTCCTGGTTGACCTTGCTTTATTTAATGCACGTCCGGATTTATACTTAACAGGAAGGGCATTATTCGGCCACATGTCTGCCAAAAACCAGCAGCTGGAAGACCACTATTTCGGTTCTATACCCGACAGGGTTTTGGCATATATGCAAGAACTTGAAATCGAATCGATTAAATTGGGAATTCCTTTAAAAACACGTCACAATGAGGTGGCTCCTTCCCAATTTGAGTGCGCCCCTATTTACGAGGAAATCAACCTGGCTATTGACCATAATCAGCTGTTGATGGACTTAATGGACAAAATTGCGCGTAAGCACAATTTCAAGGTACTATTACACGAAAAACCGTTTGCAGGCATTAACGGCTCGGGTAAACACAATAACTGGTCGTTAATTACCAATACAGGAAAAAACCTTCTTTCACCAGGCAAAACGCCAAAGAACAACTTGATGTTCTTAACGTTTTTTGTGAACACAATTAAGGCTGTGCATGATTATGCAGATTTACTTCGTGCTTCTATTGCGTCTGTAAGTAACGACCACCGCCTAGGTGCAAATGAGGCTCCTCCGGCAATTATATCAATTTTCCTGGGCAGCCAGCTGAGCAACGTGCTTGATGAGATTGAAACTTCCCGTGTTACCAGCAAAATGAAAAATGAGGCTGCGCTCTGGACTAATATTCCTAAAGTACCTCAAATTTTACTAGATAATACCGACCGTAACCGTACTTCACCTTTCGCGTTTACAGGAAATAAATTTGAGTTACGTGCTGTTGGCTCATCAGCCAACTCAGCTAACCCAATGACTATTTTGAACCTTATTGTGGCCGACCAGCTAAATAAATTCAAGGTTGATGTTGATAAGTTGCTGAAGAAAGGTGAGAAGAAAGACGTAGCCATTATGACGGTGATTAAGCGCTACATCAAAGAGTCTAAAAATATCCGCTTTGAAGGTAACGGCTACAGCCCCGAGTGGGAAGCAGAAGCCGCTGAAAGGGGCTTGTCTAACATCAAAACTACTCCGAAAGCTCTGGATGTTTTGATAGCTGAAAAAACGGAAAAGCTTTTTGAAGAAACCGGGGTATATACCAAACGCGAAGCGCATGCACGCCACGAAATCTTATTGGAAAGCTACTTCAAAAAACTTCAAATTGAGGCTCGTGTAATTGGTGAGTTAGTAAATAACGTCATTATTCCTGCCTCTATTTCTTATCAAACAGAGTTGATCAATAACGTTCAGGGATTAAAATCTATCGGTTTAGGACAAGATAACTACGCCGCTCAAATTGAAATCATTACACAAATATCAGAGCACGTTAACTTTATCAGAACGACTGTTAAAGACATGATTAATGCCCGTAAAGAGGCTAACGTGATCGAGGATATTCGCGACAGATCAATAACTTACGACGAAAAGGTAAAATCTTACTTTGAACCAATTCGTTACCATGTTGATAAATTGGAGCAATTAATCGCTGATGATAAATGGCCTCTACCTAAATTCAGAGAGTTGCTGTTTATTAAGTAGGGATGGAAGTCTGAGATCGGAAGCCTGAAGCCTGAAGCCTGAGGTCTGAGGTCTGAGGTCAGAAAGTCCTGAGACGGAAGACGGATATTAATCATAGAAAATCCCGGGTATCCCCGGGATTTTTATTTTTAAGGGAATTTGCTGATCGCATCAGGTTTCAGGCATCAGCCCCCCTCAGACCTCGGCCCTCCGCCATCCCCCTCCTACCTCCCGCTCTCAATCCAGCACCGGATCGCTTCCCGTTCATCTTCTGTCATTTGAGTTTTATTATTTAGCGGCATTGTTTTGGTAATAACTACGCGTTGGAGGATCTTATCTTTCTGGTTTAAAATAGCATCAGGAGAATCGAAGAATACTCCATTGGGTGCCACCTTAAAAACATCATCAGTGGGTTTGGCCGAATGGCAGGAAATACACCGTTTTTGAAATATAGCATGCGCCTCCTCTAAACTGGTTTCTTTACAATCGCCTTCATTCTTAATAGGGCCTGATATAAATGCCACTACAAGTAGTAAGGCCGCCGATAACGGGAAAACCCAAACATTTAGCTGCCCTTTTTCACGTAAATTAAGCCAGTGTTTAATGCCTGCTGTGCCGAGCGAAACAGCTGCAAGAATCATCCAGCCGTATTGGTTGCCAAATGTGCTCGGAAAGTGGTTGCTAACCATAACAAAAAGAACAGGCATCGTTAAATAATTATTATGCAGAGAACGAAGTCCAGCATGTTTACCCAATTCAGGGTCAAGGGGCTTACCCTCCTTGGCTGCCTGCACCATAGCTTTTTGGGCTGGAATGATAATAAAAAATACGTTCCCTGCCATGAGGGTAGCCAGCATCGCCCCGAAATGAATGTATGCAGCCCTGCCTGCAAACACATGGCAATAAAGCCAGGCAAACGCCCCTGCTATTAAAAAGCCGGCAATAGCAAACCTGATATTGTTTTTGATCAATGATGAGCTGCACAATGAATGATAAATAAGCCAGCCAGCAATAAATGAACTAATGCCAATAGCAACTCCCATAAGCGGAGAGATATCAAGCACATTGCTATCTATGAGCATTGCCTTCGCATTGAAATAATAAACAACAAAAAGCAAGGCGAAACCAGACAGCCAGGTGAAATAGGCCTCATATTTAAACCAGTGCAACTCTTTCGGAATATCCTTCGGCGCAACTTTATACTTCTCAAGATAATAGAAACCGCCGCCGTGCACCGCCCACAAATTGCCAGCTAATTCATCACGAAGGTTATCGGTTCTATTCAGGGCATTTTCAAGGAAAACGAAATAAAACGATGCCCCAATCCAGGCAATTCCAAAGGTGATATGTAACACCCGTATGATAATATTCAGCCATTCCATTAGGTGAGCTTGCCAGGCGCTGCCATCAGTTAAAAGATAAAGCAGATAAACTGAGATAAGCACAACGCCTACTAAAGCTACATATAACCAATTTTTTGTTTCGCTGAGTGTTTCCTGATAAAACTCTTCAGCCTTTTCCGCTGTTGATGAAACTACTCGCTTATTCTTCCCTAAAAAATAAATAGAATAAGTTGAAGCAATGATTAAGCAAAGTATGATAGAAGCGATAGCGAAGAGTAGGTAGTAAAGCATTCAAAATGGATTTTTCAGTATATTTTTTATCCTTTTAAAGAAATTATTTAAAAATCCACACTACAAGATGGATAAAAATATTATAATTTCATTTTTTATCTAACTTTATTAATATTATCATTTGCTTTATCCATTATTTTTCACAATTTAGAAAATACATCTCTGAAATAACAACGGAATTAAAATTTTTCTTCATTTTTTTTACAGATGACTCACCTGGCAATCAAAAGTAAGCGGGTAATTACTCCCAAAGGGATAAAAGAAGCTCTTGTTTACATCAATGGCGCTACCATTGAATCAGTGCTTCCTTATGATTCCCAGGTTGACTGTCCGGTAAATGATATCGGAAATAAATTGATAATGCCAGGAGTTATTGACCCGCATGTACATATCAATGAACCTGGGCGTACCAGCTGGGAAGGCTTCAACACTGCTACCAAGGCCGCCATTGCAGGGGGTATTACAACCTTGGTTGATATGCCTTTAAATTCTTCACCAGTTACTACCAGCGTAGCCAATTTTGAAAAAAAGCTACGTAAAGCAAGACAGCAGCTGCACGTAAACTGTGGCTTCTGGGGCGGTGTAATACCTGGTAATTGTATGGAGATTGAGCCTTTAATAGAGAAAGGGGTTTTGGGATTTAAGGCATTCCTTACCCACTCTGGCATAGGTGAATTTCCAAACATAACCGAGAGGGATTTACGCAAAGTAATGCCACTTATTGCCAGACACAATTTGCCATTGTTGGTTCATTGTGAACTAAACGACGAGACTTCAAAATTTAGAAAGCAAAAGCCTACGTCCTACCAGGATTACCTGGCTTCGCGCCCGCGCGAATGGGAAGACAATGCTATAAAGCTGATGATAAAGTTATGTGAGGAGTTTAATTGCCGGGTACATATCGTTCACTTATCATCGTCCAATTCTATTGAGCAAATTGCTGCTGCAAAAAGTAAAGGCTTGCCTTTAACGGTTGAAACCGGGCAACATTATCTTTTCTTTAACGCAGAAGATATTAAAGACAAGCAGACTCTGTTCAAATGTGCACCACCAATCCGTGAAAAGGAGAACAACGAACTACTCTGGCAGGCTTTGAAAGATGGCATTATCGACTTTGTTGCTACAGACCACTCGCCTGCACCGCCCGATTTAAAACAATTAGAAAGCGGAAACTTTATATCGGCCTGGGGAGGTATTTCGTCCTTACAGTTTGCATTGCCAGTACTATGGACTGCAGCCAGGAAACGGGGCTTCGATGTAATAGATATTGCCAGATGGCTAAGCGAAAATCCATCTAAACTAATAGGCAAGGAAGGCAAAAAAGGCAAAATATTGCCAGGCTATGATGCTGACCTTGTGGTTTGGGATGACGAGAAATCATTTAAGGTACGAGAATCAATCATTCAGCATAAACATAAAGCTACCCCCTATTTTATGAAAGAGTTATGCGGGTTGGTGGCACAAACCTATATTGGGGGAACTAAAACCTACGATAGTGGCGCATTCATAAGGCTTAACGAAGGAAAAATCATATTTAACAATGGCTGATTATTTAACGCGGGCGCAAGATGTTTTTTCGAAGATTGATGAACTTGCTTCAATAAGCGAGAACGAAAATTACATTGCCCGCACCTTCGGGACGCCAGCTTTTATTGAAGGTAGTCGAAAAGTAGCCATGTGGATGCTCGAAGCCGGGCTGGATACCAGAATTGATTCGATTGGTAACGTTCGGGGCAAACTTGAAAGCCCAACCCCCGATGCTAAAACATTGGTTATTGCATCTCATATTGACACAGTAGTTAATGCGGGTAAGTTTGATGGCCCATTGGGTGTGCTTATCGGATTGAACCTGTTAGAACATTTCGTAGCACAAGCTATTGCTATTCCTTTCAACATAGAATTGATTGCCTTTAGCGATGAAGAGGGCCTGCGTTTCCACACCACCTACCTTGGCAGCAAAGTTGTTACCGGGGCTTTCGATTTTGATTTGCTTAAGCGACTGGATAAAGATGGGATTAGCCTGAAGGATGTTATTAAAATGATGGGCAATAAGCCCGGGCTGATTTCACAAGACGCGATAGCCCCAGAGGACTGGCTGGCGTATTTTGAAATTCATATTGAGCAGGGCCCAATTTTAGATGAAAGGAAAATTCCGGTCGGCCTAGTTACTGGCATTGCTGGCCAAAAGCGGGTTGAAATTACCTTCGATGGAATGTCTGGACATGCGGGCACTGTGCCAATGAATATGCGTCAAGATGCTTTAACTGCTGCATCTCAATTTGTTTTAGAGGTTGAAAACTTCGCTTTGCGTAACCAGGAGAAACTGGTAGCTACCGTAGGGAAGCTGGAAATAGTAAATGCAGCAAGCAATGTTATTCCAGGCAAAGTAGTTTGCAGCCTGGACCTACGCAGCCTGGATGCTTCGACGCTAGATTCGGCAAGTGATTCCCTAAAAAATGTCCTTCAAGAGATTTCGGATAAACGCTCTATTAAATACCATTGGGAACTGATACAAGAAACGCCTCCGGTTACATGTGACAACAATCTTAACTGTATGTTGAAACAAGCTATCGAAGAATCAGGCTATGATGCAATTGAACTGGTAAGTGGAGCGGGGCACGATGCTGTACCTGTGTCACTCGTGTCACCGGTTTGCATGCTGTTTGTCCGCTGCGATAAAGGCATCAGCCACAATCCTTTGGAAAATACAGAACTGGAAGATATCGCGGCAGCAATTCGGGTTTCCGAAAACTTTTTACATCAATTAATCAAGATAAACCAAAATTAATATGGAAATATCAGCCTTAACCAGGTCAGTAGTAAAAAGCAATCACGCTGTTATCAGTCCCGATGGGTACATTAACAGCAATGTGCCGGGCTGGCTGAATTGTCGAGTAAACGTAATCATTAATGAACAAATGGGGGCGAAACTTTGCCAGACACTTATCACAGCGGCTGCAAATGCTTCCGTAAGTGGCTCGACAGAAGCCTCGCAAATATTCTTTTACATCGTAAAAGGCAGCGTAAAAGCAAATATCAGTGGCGAAACCCAGTTGCTTACTACTGGAAAGTTCGTTTATGTTCCAATCGGCGAAAGCTACTCATTTACAGAAATTAAAGAGGGTACCGAAATCCTCACCTTTCATAAGGTTTATGAAAAGCTCCAGGGCCACGATATCCCGCAGGTTTATTTTGGAGACGCTGCCAACGTTCCGGCACCAGAATACCTCGGCGACCCTGCTTTGCGCCTACAAGTACTGCTTCCGAATGACCTGAGTTTTGACATGGCTGTAAATATTTTCACCTACGATTCGGGCGGGCATCTACCAATGGTTGAAACCCATATTATGGAGCATGGCCTGCTTTATCTGCAGGGGCAAGGGGTTTATATGTTAGGTACCGATTGGTATCCTGTTAAAAAAGGCGATTCTATTTGGATGGCTCCTTATTGCCAACAGTGGTTTACCGCCATGGGCAAAGAGCCGGCAGTATATATTTATTATAAAAACGTTAATAGGTTTCCAACAGTGGTGTAAAGGGATTAAGAAGAGAAGAGCGAAAACTGGCAAGGCAAAAATTTGTATTTTTTTAAAAACGGGTAATATGAGTATTGAAGAATTTAACAAACTATCCAATGCGGATAAAAAAGAACTGCTTATAACTTGTGGAGGCTCTTCAGCTTGGGCTGATAAAATGCTAGAGATTTTTCCTGTTCGCGATATTGCCGATTTACAAAAACAGGCAAAGGCAAAATGGACAGAAGTCTCTAAAGCTGATTGGCTGGAGGCTTTTTCTAAACATCCAAAAATCGGAGACATCGACATATTAAAAGAAAAACTTTCTGGTACCGCTGCCTGGGCGTCCGCAGAGCAGGCAGGAGTTAACCATGCGTCGGAAGCGATTTTGCATGCCCTGGCTAAAGGCAATAAGGAATATGAGGCTAAGTTCGGTTATATTTTTATTGTGTTTGCTAACGGCAAATCGGCTATAGACATGCTTAACATTTTACAGGACAGGCTGCCGAATTCGCCCGATGAAGAGTTTAAAAGTGCAAGCGCCGAGCAAGTAAAAATTACTAATTTACGATTAGAAAAGCTTTTTGCATGAGCCAGATAACCACACATATTCTGGATACTACTCAGGGAAAACCGGCTGCCGGAGTGATAATTATACTATTGGAGCAACGAGACGGCGGATGGCAAAAAATAGCTACCGGACAAACTAATAGCGATGGGCGCATACCTGATTTATTGCCCCCCGAAGAGGTTTTACCTACCGGGATTTATAAATTGAAGTTTGAAACAAAGCCCTATTTTGATTCCCTTGGTATTAAATCATTTTACCCTTTTGTTGAGGTGGTGTTCGAACTTAATGATTTGGCACATTACCATGTGCCTTTACTGTTAAATCCGTATGGCTACTCAACTTATAAAGGCTCGTAATTCATCTTAGCGCTTTCGTTTATTTTTTAACTTTAATATTTGGGGTATGAAGTTTAGTATTCAGGATACCGAAAAACAACACCTGCTGAGCATCTTAGGAAAATCAAACCTTGAATTTCAAAGAAAATATCCAGGCGATAGGCCAAACCGCCAACCGGTACACACTGTATATGGAGGAGCAAACCTTTTCAAGAGCGATACAACCTTAAGAATGGGCGAAATTGCTTTAAAAAGCCTTCAAACCTATGCCCCTAATTTTGTTGTCCTCGCCAAAGCACTGCAATTAAAAGGGCACGAGCATTTGCCTCATTTGGAAAAAGATATTGCCGCCCTCAGCGCAAAGCTTGATGGAATGAGCGAAGGCGAACGCAAAGATGAAAATGCCTGGTTAGCCTACTCGGTTTACAATAAGATAATAAGCAAACTTAAAACTGAGGCAGTTGAGGACTTCAGGATTGATTTTGAAGATGGCTTTGGCAACCGGCCTGACGACGAAGAAGATGTGACTGCTGTTAACGCGGCCATGGAACTTGCGGAGGGCATGAAGAATAAAACCATCTCCCCTTTCATTGGTATCCGCATCAAGCCATTTACGGAGGATTTAAAATATCGTGGCGTTAGGACGCTTGATATTTTCCTGACCACTCTGCTGGAAAGAACCGGAGGAAAATTGCCTGACAACTTTGTAGTTATGCTACCCAAGGTGACTATCCCGGAACAGGTTGTAACTTTGATAAGGCTATTTGAAATTATCGAAAGGGCTAATAATCTAGCTCCTTGCTCTTTGAAGATGGAAACAATGGTGGAAGCCACTCAAATTGTAATGGATGATGAAGGGCGCAACCCGCTGTTTCGGATTATTAAGGCAAGTGAAGGGCGTTGTATTGCTGCCCACTTCGGCACTTATGACTATACAGCATCCTGCGGAATTACGGCCAAATACCAAACAATGGCGCATCAGGTTTGCGATTTTGCCCACCACATGACTAAGGTTGCACTTGGCGGAACCGGAATATTCATATCAGACGGAGCCACGAATGTGATGCCTATTGGCCCTCACCGTGGAGACAATTTAAGTTTTGAACAGTTGGCAGAAAACCGTGAATCGGTACATAATGCGTGGCGTATCGGCTTTAACCATACCACCCATTCGCTTATTAATGGGCTTTACCAGGGCTGGGATTTAAACCCGGCACAGCTCCCCATGCGTTATGCAGCTACCTACAATTTCTTTTTGGGCAGCTATGAAGATGCTGTCCATCGTTTGAAGACCTTTGTTGAACGGGCTGCTATTTCAACCTTAACCGGAGATATTTTTGATGATGCTGCCACCGGACAAGGCCTACTGAATTTCTTTTTAAAGGCTCTGAATTGTGGTGCTATCACTGAGAATGAAGCCCTGGCGACCGGCTTGACTCTGGATGAAATACGAAGCAGATCATTTTACAGAATTTTGCAAGGAAGGCGAAAGGCCTTAATTGGCTAGAGGTTGAAATTTAGTTAAACGCAAACAGCCTCAAAAGGCTGTCTGCGTTCTGGGAAAACATATCAAATAGCCTTCACTTTAAAAGGAGCCTCATCTACAAAAGGCTGGTTCTTTATTCTTTTTCCAGTTGCTTTAAAAATAGCATTGGCGACAGCACCAGCCGTTGGTGGTAAAGAAGGCTCTCCTAAACCGGTGGGGTCTAAGCCATTATCCACGAAATGGGCTTCCACCTCAGGCACTTCCCTCATGCGGATAAGGCGGTATTTATGATAATTATTCTGCTCAGGTGCTCCATTCTTAAACGACAACTTGCCAAACATGGCATGCCCATATCCATCTACAATTCCCCCTATTACTTGCTGGCGCGCTCCCATTGGACTTACTACCTCGCCACAATCAGTTGCTGCGTAAATTTTATTGATCTGCGGCTTATTATTTTTCACCGAAGCCTCAGCAACAATAGCCACGTAAGATGCATGTGAAAAATACACGCTAAAACCCTGAGCTGTATCTTTTTTACCGCCCCAGTTTCCTTTTTCCGCAGCCAGTTTGATTACGCCTTCCATGCGGGATACATCGTATCCTACACGGCCAACCGGCGCTGTTCGGGCTTTGTTTAGCAGCTCAAGCCTGAATTGTACCTGATCTTTCCCGGCCGCCAGTGCAACTTCATCCAAAAAGCTCTGCTCGGCAAAAGCAAGGAAATTGGTAATTGGTGCCCGCCACGGAGCGGTAGATATAGGCGATTTATGTTCTACTGATTCAATCAGCAGGTTATCAACCGCACCGGCAGGGAAGTTATTCTCGCGTGTTGAATTTCCAGAATTGATGCCCGCTCCCCTTAACTTATATCCGATTAAATTATTGCTTGCATCCAGGGCGGCTTCAAAACGATAACGTACAGCTGGACGGTAATAGCCACCGCTCATATCATCTTCTCTTGACCAGATAACTTTTACGGGAGCTTTTAAAATGCTTGATAATTCGGCTGCTTCTAATACGTAATCATCCATCAGCCGTCTCCCAAAACCACCTCCCATACGTGTTAACTCTAAAGAAATCTTACTATCGGGTATTCCTAATAGCTTAGAAACCGCATTTCTGGCTGAGCCGGGATTCTGAGTTGGCCCAACTAACTCAACGCTGTCTTCTTTAACATGCGCAAAAAAGTTCATAGGCTCCATTGGGTTATGCGGAAGAAAGGGGCACTCATATTCGCTTTTTATCACTTTGGCTGCACTCGCAAAAGCCGCATCGGGATCACCGTCTTTTCTTCTGACAGTAGCTTCGGGCTTTGCCATCAGCTCTGTAAAAATGCGGCTGTGATCGGCGGAAGATTCCAAGTCTTTATCTTTCTCGTAGGTGACTTTTAATGCCTTGCGAGCTTTCATAATTTGCCAGGTAGATTTGCCCACAACCGCTACGTTGTTTTTAAAGCTCACCACGTCTATAATTCCGGGCATAGCCTTCGCCGCAGCAGAATCTACCGACTTCAATTTCATGCCGAAAGCCTCGGGCCTTTGAATCATGGCAAACAACATTCCTTCCCGATAAAAGTCCAATCCGAACAGGGGCTTTCCTGTTGCTATATTTTTATTTTCAACATTTTTTACCTTCTTGCCAATCAGTTTAAAATCTTTTCTGTCTTTAAGTTTTACTTCTTGTGGAACCGGCAATTTAGCTGCTTCAGAAGCAAGTTCTCCATAGCTTAACTTCTTGCCCGACGAGTGCAACACGAAACCATTTTCAGTACTGCATTCGCTTCCAGGCACATTCCATTGTTGTGCGGCTGCTTCTACAAGCATTTGTCGGGCCGTAGCGCCGGTCTTTCTTAACTTTTTATAGGATGCCGGCGTTGCCCCACTCCCGCCGGTTACCTGCCTTTCAAACCGCTTATTATCGAACGCAGCCTGCACTACCTTCACTTTAGTCCAATCGGCATCCAGCTCCTCGGCAATTATAGTGGGGAAAGACGTTTTAATATTTTGCCCCACCTCGGGGTTTGGAGAAAATATGGTAATTGTGTTATCTGCAGCTATGGACAAATAACCGTTCAGGCCAACACTGCCTTCTGCAAGATTAGAAGCATTTATAATGGTATTTGTCCCTGCATCGGCGGCAAACCAATCAAAACCTAAAAGCAAGCCTCCGCCTAAAGTTGCCGTCAATCTTAAAAAATTCCGTCTGCTTGTTTCCATGATATCAGATTTTGGCACTTGCTAACTTAACTGCTTCTCTTATGCGATGATATGCCCCGCAACGACAAATATTGCCATGCATTGCAGAATCAATTTGTTCTGCCGTTGGCTTGGGATTGTTCTTTAAAAATGCAGCGGCAGTCATAATTTGCCCCGCCTGGCAATAGCCGCATTGTGGCACGTCCACTTCATCCCAGGCTAATTGAACCGGATGGTCGCCTTTTTCGGAAAGGCCTTCAATTGTAATAATTTTGGCCGTTCCAATTGCAGAAACGGGTAAAGTGCAGGAACGTAAAGCCTGCCCATCCATGTGTACCGTGCATGCGCCACAGGCAGATATTCCGCAACCGTACTTAGTGCCAAGCAGCCCAAGGTGGTCACGCAGAACCCAAAGCAAAGGCGTATCCGGATCGGCGCTTACCTCCAAGCTTTTTCCGTTAATTTGAAGTTTATAAGTTGCCATATTCGTTAGTTCTCGATAGTGTTTTTACCACTTAATAGGTTTATATAATCTAGTTGTGTATCTATATCTGTTTCTCCCAAAGGGAAATTAATGGTTTGCAGATCTGCACTATATTGCCGAAATAAAGCCTTGGCTCCTGCATTTTCTTTGAGTCTTTGTAAATCGTCAAAGTATTTTCGATTAAACAATGCTGGTGATCCAATGGCATCGCCATAGGTGCAAGCCACAATTCCTTTCTCCGATTTCTCGCTTTCAGCAATCAGCTGATTTATCAAGTCCGAATCTATGAATGGCTGGTCGCAAAGCATAATAACTGTTGCTTCCAAAGTGTTTTGTTGAGCTAGCAAGGTTCGAACTCCGCAGGCTATAGAAGTTCCAATGCCTCTCTGCCATTCAGAATTTACTTCAATGTGAGCTGGTTCATTTTCAATTTCCATCTTGTGTCTTTCGGCATTTGCGCCAAGAACCACAAGTATAGGCGCACATTCTGAAGCAACTGCCTGCTGAACTGCATGTTTCAAAAGGCTTTTTCCTTTGTAAGCCAGCAACTGCTTACTCTCCCCCAAACGGCTTGAACTTCCGGCAGCCAGTACAATAATTCCTACCTTGCTTTTCATGCCTGATATTCCTTTAATGTAATGCCTGATGATTTATGTTCCGGCGAGATCGTATCATGAATGGGGCCTTGTTTATCTTTAAGCGAAGTGCCCTTCTTTTTAGAAAGCACTGCTTTTATTTCTGCAAGAACCGAAAGCGCAATCTCCTCTGACGTTTCCGCCCCAATATCTAAGCCTACAGGGCCATAAATTTTCGCAAGGTCGTCTGACGAGAATTCAAGCCCTTCATCTTTAACCTCCTGAAGTATTCTGTCTAATTTCTTTTTTGGGCCTAATACCCCGATATACGGAATATTTAGCTTCAAGATCTTTTTAAGAACATTCAGGTCGTAGTTATAATTATGCGACATTAATGCAAAAACGGTATACGCATCGGGTTGTAAATGCTCCAAAATTTGATCTGCTTTAGAAACAATAAGTTGTTTTGCCGAAGGGAAGCGCTGTTTGTTAAGCAGGCCAGGCCGTCCGTCCACTACATTAACCTGCCAGCCTAAAACTGAAGCCATAGTAACCAGCGGCATCACATCATTTCCGGCACCGGCAATGTTTAATACAATTGCAGGATGCAAGGCCTCTATTAAAGCATAATGATCTGTGGCTTGCAGCTTATCTTGATAATGTACGATACAAGAATTGCCTGTTTCCAAGGTATTGCGGGCATCCTGGATAAGTATTTCTTCCAGAGATTCGGGAACATTCTCATTTTTAACTAATTGATTCTCTTTAAGTAATAAACAGGTTCCTAGTTGCGACTTATTCCGCTCCGCTGGATTAAATAAAGTTATCAATGCAGTTTCTTTTCTCTCCTGCAGGAAATTTTGCAGAAAAAGTATCGGATGACTAGCACTATCCGGTATTATCGGCTCGATGAGGATATGGATTATCCCATTACAACCCAGGCCCACTCCCAACTTTGCATCGTCATCGTCGCTGGTGTCGTATTTTACCAGCATTGCCTTTTTCTGATGCATAACCAGCAAAGCTTTTTTAAGAGCATCGCCTTCAAGGCAGCCACCACTTATAGCACCAGTTAACTGGCCGTCTTCAGTAATAAGCATGCGGGCGCCGGGACGCCTGTATGCAGAGCCTTCTACTTTGACAACGGTGGCTAATGCAACAAGTTTCTCTTCTTCGCAGGCTTGCTTGTAAGCTTTAACGATATCAAAGATTTCTCTCATAGGCTTAAGCCTTTGATTAAGAGTATGATTTAATAATTAATTGTGTGCGTTTATCCTTCTTTGAAAAGGATTTTTTAAAAGTAGCTAAATATCTTTTAAATATCCCTGCATTTTTATACTGGTTAAAATAGCATAATAAAAAGCCAATTGCAGGAACAGCATTGCGGCTACGGGCATGTTATACTTATGTCTAATAATGATTTGGACCAAAAAATTAACTTACTAAATAATCTCTTAACCACGACAAACTAATCTATCCCCTAAACACAACGAGTTTACCCCTCAGGTTAAGCGCTCATGGGCAATAGCTTTACCTCAGTTAACCCACAATTATTAACCTACATTGCAGGCCCCAACCTGCCGTGTGAAAAATAAAACTTCATGAAAAAAACAGTAAAGGCTATGATGGCATCTCTAATGGTGCTGGTATGCTTAAACGCATGCAAAAAAGACGAACAAACTAGCAATTCTTCTCTGAAGTCATCGAATAAAAATTCAGCAAAAACGCTAGCCTGGGAAACAGTTCTGGATGGCTCTTCACTAGCAAGTTATGCCGCGTTTGATGCCAATTGGAATTACTTATATCCCTGGGGGCCATCTCATAATGGTTCTGCTAAAATGGTAGGCAGTTCTACCGATCACAGCCAGATCTACCTCAGCAACAATATTTTATATTTAAAGGCAACGCCAATTGCAAATCCGGTTGACCGTTTTCATTACCTTTCAGGAACTGTTTGGGCGAAACACATTGTAAATATAACCGACCAGTATCCGCAATATGAAATTAAAGGAACTTTCCAATGTCCATCTGCCAAAGGTACTTGGCCTGCCTTCTGGATTTCGGGCACTCAAACCTGGCCGCCCGAAAGTGATATTATGGAGTTTAAAGGAAATAACACCAACTGGCAAAATACCTTTATTACTTCCAGCAATGTTCAAACAGTAAAAACGGTTGTGTCATCGCCTGCAAGCTGGCATGTTTACCGGGTTTGGATCAACAAAGTGAATGCAACAGAGGTGGATATTCATTATTATATCGATGGCGCCTGGAAAGCTGTTCACCGTGCCAACTTTGTAAACAAACCGATGTGGGTAATTTTCGACCTACAAATGGAAGGTTCATCGGGCACTCCAGGCCCAACCGGTACAACCTATCTGTTAGGAAAAGATTTTTATATCGGCCGAACGAAGGCTTTCTAAATTCTAAAAACAGCCATCACCGGAGAAGTGGGTTACCGGTGATGGTGTATTTAAAAGCAGAGATATCCACCGTCTGTGCAAGTTGTGCAGGGGCATAATTCTCTAGAATAAGCAAAAAAAGCCTTGTTAGATGTTACAACGGCTATTTTCTCCATTTACTGGATTCTAAACTGTAAACACGGATGTAACTTGAAATTAAGAAGATTTGATTTAACTTTATTCTATACCAAACGGGGAGATTCCAGAGTGGTCAAATGGGACGGATGGTAAATTCGTTGCTTTAAAGCTTCGTAGGTTCGAATCCTATCTCTCCCCACAAAGAAACGGACATTAGAGCTCTTTAATGTCCGTTTTCTTTTTAACAATCATTAGTCCAGAGCATCGAGGAATATCTTCCCCCTTGTCGGCATCGTTACCGGCATCGTTTGCACATTTATTTTCCCCAAGATTTTTTGCGATGTATTTCAAACTGGCTAAACTTGCCTATAATCAATTATATACAAGCAATTTTTATTTAAAAACATCCTTGTCCGCACGCTTTTTGTATGGGGCTAAGGCATAACCAATATTAGCTACAACAGCCTGATAAACTCCTGTTTAACACGCAAACGATAGCATACTTCTTAAACTACATTATAAACCCATAAATTATGAGGAAACACTTTTACTTTCTATTCCTTGCATTTCTTTTTGTTCAAAGCTCCTTGGCACAGGAAAAGCTTTTGTATTCTACTGACTTTCAAAATTGGTCAGCGCTAAGTCCCTCTTCTACAGAGACAACCGTGCACAAGACCACAGATTTCTCCAATGAGAACCTTGATTTCAAACTTAAGCAGATAACGGTAGCACCAACAGGTACAGATACTAAATTTAATACCCAATATGCTTCGGTAGGTTACGTACGGTCTGAAAAGGTAGCAGACACCTATATTGAAACTTCTGCATTAAATTCAATTACCAAAGTAGAGTTTGTTAATGCGGCAACCGGTAACAGCAGAGGATTTAAGTTATGGAAGAAAAGTTCTACTGATGCTGACTGGGTTGCAGTGGCCAGCGAATTTGCGGACCCAGCCGGAGGAGACCTGGTATCTGTAGATATAAATGGTACTAATGTAGCTTTAAAGTTTACAAATCTTACCACAACTCAATTCGCATTTTTATTGAGCTTAAAGATATACGGCAATTTTGTTTCCCAAAACACTCAGTTTCCGCTTACTACCAGTTTAAATATCGCGGCAGCCGGCTCTATTACCCGTACCCCAAATAGTGACCAGTATGACCAGGGTACAAGTGTAAGTTTACAGGCTACTCCTAATTTCGGTTATAAATTTGTAAAATGGGTTGATGGCACAACAGAAGCAGAGCTTTCAACGGCAAATCCGTATCCGGTTACCATCAATGAAGCAAAAAACATTAAAGCTGTATTTACGGCCGTAAACACTTATACATTCAATGTAGCAATCCAAGGCTCAAACTGGGGCGAAGTTTCATTAACCCCATCCCCTACTAATGGAAAATACGAAGAGGGAACTCAGGTTACTATGAAAGTAGTGCCTAACGCGGTTACTAACTTTAGCTATTGGGAAGATAACTCAACCACTACAGAAAGGGTCATTACAGTAACCGAAAATAAATCGTTTGCAGCAACTTTTGATGAAGCGGCTTTTATTGTAGGCTGGAACTTTAAATCTCAAACTCCAACGCAAAGCAGAACAGGTGATTTTTATTCAGAAAGTACCAACACTGGGTTAATTTCTGCTTATCAACCAACGGGAGCAATAGCTGGATGGCTGGCCAACACCGGAGCCTTCACGCCTTCTTACCCTAATATCAGATTCTGGACTGCCGGAGCTGACTTTTCAAACATACGCCGGTACCTAAAGGCGCAGTTTTCTACAGCTTCATACAAAAATATCCAAATAAAATCTATGGTAAGTGCCAATTATCAGGCTTATTCAGTAATGACACTTCAATATTCTTTGGATGATGTTACTTATACTGAACTTGCCCGTGTGGATATTACCAGCGTTTACAACACTGGTTGGAAAGGCCTTAATGCTGTTTTACCTGCTGAAGCACAAGGTAAAAGCAAAGTCTACTTAAAATGGGTTGCTGATACCCAAAGCCCTCTTTTAGGAAAAGTTGAGGAGAACGATGGTACAGCTTTTACTCATATCTATGTTTATGCTGATAAAGAGACAGTAGTGGATACTGAAGCCCCTATAGTGGTGTCAACCGTACCGGTTAACGGTTCTGTTACGGCCTCTATTAATGGATCTGTGGTTATAACTCTAAACGAAAAAGTTAAAGCCGGTACAGGAAACATTACCCTTGGCAGCAAGGTTTTGACCGGAACTTTTGGTTCTAAGACAGCTACTTTCCCTTACGAGAAATTAAGTTATGATACCCAGTATACTTTCAATATTCCCGCTGGAGCCTTAACAGATCTTTCCGGCAACCCTTTGGCCGCACTTACACTAACTTTCAAAACCGGCGTAAGAAGCGAACCGACTAAGAAATTATTTGATGCAGTTGTGGCAAAAGATGGCTCTGGGGATTATACTTCTGTGATTGATGCTATTGCCGCTGCACCTACAGGTAGAGCCTTACCGTGGCTTATTTACATTAAAAACGGAACATATACAGGTCACCACGATATTCCTTCAACTAAGCCTTTCATCCATTTAATTGGACAAAGCCAGGCTGGAGTGATCATTTCTGATGAGCGTTTATCTGGAGGAACTAATGCCTATCACGTTACTCAGGGTGCAACGATGGTTGTAAACGCTAAAGATTGCTACTTCGAAAACATCACTTTCCAAAATAGCTATGGCTATTTAAACCAAGCTGGACCTCAGGCACTTGCTTTGTATACAATTACCGACCGCTTTACTATGAGCAACTGCTATTTACGCAGTTATCAGGATACTTACCTTACTGCTTACAGTAGCATTGCAGACCGCCACTATATCAAAAACAGTAGAATTGAAGGTGCGGTCGATTTTATTTATGGTGGCGGCGATGTATTTTTCGACAAATGTACAATCACTTGCACCCGTAAAGACGGTGGTTATATCGTTGCCCCTAGCCACGGTGCGGGCACAGCCTGGGGATATGTTTTCAGTAACTGTACTATCGACGAATCAAAGGTTACCGGAGCAACAACTTACCTTGGCAGAGCATGGCAAAATTCGCCTAAAACTGTATTCCTTAATACAATATTAAAAACAGGCGTTTATGCTACGGGCTGGTATTATAAAATGGGTGCTATCCCTGCGGTATTTGCAGATTACAATACCATGTATGCAAATGGTAGCGGAGTAGACCTTTCTCAACGTATTTCAAATTACGAATACGATATTAAAGATGCGAATGGAAATGTAACCAGCACAGTAACTGGTACTGCAAAAAGCAGCCTGACTGATGCGGAAGCTGCTACTTATACATACGAAAATGTAATACTGAGAAGCGGCGATAGCTGGGACCCTCGAATGATGGCAGAGCCGACCGATAATCCTTCAAACGTACAGGCTAGCGGAGCATCTATTACCTGGAACAGTGTACCTTACAGCCGTTTGTACATCATCTTCCGCAATGATAATGTGATTGGTTTTACCACAAACAACCAATATACAGACAACACCGCAGTAAGCGGCACTTCATACACATACGCAGTTCAATCAGTGAGCGAATATGGCGCACTTAGTTCAACAAGCACTGCAAATCAGATTCTGCCAATTACCGGCATTGAGCTACAGGCTAAAAAGAGCAACAATAAAGTTCTATTAAGCTGGGTTACAAAAACAGAAAGCAACACTTCTCACTTTGAAATTGAAAGAAGTGCAGACGGAGTTACCTACAATAAACTAGGCCAAACTGCCGCTTCTGGCAACAGCTCTTCTGAAAAGAAATACAGCTATACAGATGCCGTACCTTCTTTAGGAAACAATGTATACAGAATTAAAGCAGTTGATTTGGACGGCAAATATTCGTTCAGCCCATTAGCAATTGTTAAGTTCATTACGGACAACGGTTCATTCTCTGTTTATCCGTCAATTGCTACTGCCAATCTAAATGTGGTTCACCCTAAGGTTACAGGCGCTAACAGTATTCAGGTGTTTAACTTTAATGGACAATTATTGAAATCAGTTAGTGCTGATCATAACTCTAGCCTTACGACAATTAATGTGGCCAACCTGGCTTCAGGACCGTACATTATTACGTTTTCAGATGGCTCTGCATTTCTGCGAACTAAATTTATTAAACAATAACAAAGCCTCGTTCTTAATCCTGATCCCGGTTGCATACTGTAGCCGGGATTTTTCATTTTAAGTCCACTGTTATAAGGTAGTGGTACCCCTCCCATTTAGCTCAATTTTATTACCCAATAAGCCTTTCCATTAAATGAAGTACCTGAGCCGGATAAATTCCCAAGCCAATAATTATCACCATTATACTGCACAAAGTGATAGTGCTTAACAGGTAAAAAAATGGATGGACAGAGCTTTCCCCCTGCTTCTCTCTATGCACGGTTGAAAACATTGCAGAAATTATTCTCAGGTAATAGAACAAACCCACAACACTCGTCAAAACCAGCACCGTGGCTCCAAACCACAAACCCGTTTTCACCGTGGCTACAAGCAAATAAAATTTACCTATAAAGCCAACCGTTAGTGGCAGCCCAGCCAGAGACAGTAAAGACACCGTTAAGATTGATGCAAGCATTGGCTTTCGCCAAAAAAGGGACTCATAATTTTCTATTCCTTCGGCATCAGATTCTTTGGTTGACAAAAGGGTTACCACCCCAAAAGCTGTTAGGGTGTTCAAAAAGTAGGTTAAAATATAAAAACAAACTGCTGGAGTGCTTATGTTATTAAGCGCAGTAAAAGCCACCAGCACATAGCCAAAATGAGCAATGGACGAATAAGCGAGCAAGCGCTTTATATTGGCTTGCCGCAATGCCAGAAAGTTCCCCATTATCATTGAAGCAATAGCAATTCCCATAACAGTAAGTTGAACCGTGTACATGCTTAAGGCATCAATACTTATTGAAAACCGTATTAAAACGGCCAACACACCAGCTTTAGATGCTGTCGCGATAAAAGCTGCGATAGGCGCCGAAGCTCCCTGATATACATCTGCTGCCCAAATATGGAAAGGAACAACGGCCAGTTTGAAACCTATACCTACCAACATTAAAGCCAGCCCTGCTAAAATCCGAATGGAAATTTCATTCGCCGAAGTAAGCTGCCCTGCAATTAAAAGAAACTCCATCTTGCCTGTTTCCATATACAGTAGCGCCATTCCAAAAAGTAGGAATGCGGATGAAAACGCAGCTAAAACCAGGTATTTGATCCCGGCTTCTATTGGATGATTCCTTGCTCGCAGGTACGCGATAAGTGCGTACAAGGCGACACTTAACAACTCCAGGCCCAGAAAAAAGGAAATGAAATGCTGGCTACAGGCCAGCACACAGGAGCCGAGCGTGGCCAAAAGCAATAAAACATAATACTCCTTGGGCCCCTCTTCTTTCTCTTGAAAATAGATGTAAGAGAGCACATTAATTACCAAACTTGAAAAAATAGTTAGGCCCATAATAAAAACCGAAAATCCATCTACAACAAGTAAAGGATGAATAGTATAAGGAGTTATTGACTTTACAAATACCAGTGCTAAAAAAGCCAGGGAAAACAACAAAAGGCTGGACACTTGAATAATACGGTGGCTTAATCTAAAGGCAATCAACAGCATAACAATAACCGATGAGGCTGCAAGAATAAGCAAGGGTGTAAGTGCTACAAAGTCCAGGGCTACCATTTTTTACTTTTTAAGCGGTTCTTTTTTCTTTGCCAAGGGCGATACACGAATTAATTTATCTCTAACACCCGAGGCTTTCCTTTCAATATTATCTTTTATATGAATCATCGATGGATTTGCAATGTCAATTACCGTCTGCGGATAAACACCAATCCAAATAATTGAAACCGACAATGATCCCATAATCAGCCATTCGCGAAACGAAAAGTCTTTTAAATCAGAATGCTCTTTTTCCGGTTGAAAGAATATTTTCTGCATAATCCTCAGCGAATAAGCCGCCGAAAAAATCAGTCCAACACTTGCACATATAGTTAGCGCCGGATATTTTTCATAAGCCCCTAAAAGAATCAGAAACTCGGCGACAAAATTTCCCAGGCCGGGCAACCCCAGCGATGCCATTGCAAAGAGTAAGGCTATGCCTCCCATTTTAGGCACATAAGCCCAAATTCCTCCAAGACTTTCAATATCTCTGGTATGCAGGCGTTCTTTAAGCATTCCGGCAAGTAAGAACAGTGCTCCAGTACTAATTCCGTGGGTTATCATTTGTAAAATCACGCCTTGCAATGCCAGGTGGCTAAACGCAAATATTCCAAAAATCACAAAGCCCATATGGCTAACGCTGGTATACGCAATCAGACGTTTAACATCTGTTTGCGAATAAGAAAGTACAGCACCATAAATAATCCCAACCACCCCGGCAAACATAGCGTAAGGGGCTATAGTTGCAGATGCCTGCGGAAATAGAGGCAACGCAAAGCGGATAATTCCATAAGCGCCGGTTTTTAATAACAAGCCAGCCAGAATCAAACTGCCTGCGGTAGGTGCCTCTCCATGCGCATCGGGCAACCACGTATGAAAAGGCACTATTGGAAGTTTAACCACAAAGGCAATCATAAAACCAAGTAGTAATAAAAGCGCGGCAGATGATGCCAGTTCCGTTCCTATCAGTTTAAAATAATCGAATGTATATTCGCCGGATTTGGCTTCCTGAATAAAGTATAAGCCGAGGATAGAAAGCAGCATCAACAAACCTCCCAACTGAGTAAACAGAAAGAACTTGTATGAGGCATAAATCTTGTTTTCGCTTCCCCAGATATTTATCATAAAATACATTGGGATGATCATCAGTTCCCAGAAAAAGTAGAACAGGAAGAGATCTGTTGACAGAAACACTCCGGTAATTCCCGCCAGGATCCAAAGTAGGTTGAAATAATAAAATCCGGTTTTAAAGCTGACTTCCCGCCAGGAACAGAGCACAGCTAAAATGCCTAAAAAGAAGGTTAAGGACAGTAACAACAAGCTCAATCCATCCAACGAAAGCTTAAAAGAAATTCCCAGCGCTGGTATCCAGGCTCTATCAAAATGAAGCATCCAGCCTTCACTTTTTAAAGTGCTGTGGTTTATCCATAAATCTGCAACGAGAACAAAATCAATACCCACAGAAAACAATGCTATCCATTTACATAACAAGCTGTTATACTTTCCAATTAGAAGTGTCAACAAACCTCCGAAAAGCAAAATACCGATGAGGACTACCAATATCATAACAAGATTTGTATGCTTAGTATAATTATTGAACCGATGACCATCCCAAGCACATACCAACGCAATGAACCCGATTGCGTTAGGGAAAAACCGGTATAGATTCTATTGCAGGCTATCACAATCCCGGTGTAAAGCTTATCCACCACATCCGCTTTATTTAACTGAGCGAGAAATACGAAAGGCTTTACAAAAAGCTGGTTGTACAACACGTCAAATCCCCAACCCTTTAACAAAAAATTGTGCAAGTTCAGCTTAAAGCTTGATGTTTCCATAGCTATGATATCAACTGGCTTTCGGTACAATTTATAGCCTAAGTAAATTCCGGATAAAGACACTACCGACGCGGTTAGCTGAAATACTAATTCACTACCTGGCGAAAGTTTCAGAATGGTTGCAGGCAGAACCGGATTTAGTAGATCTGAGAAAAGTGTAAGATGGCCGAAATTATGAGGAAGCTCTATAAAGCCTGCCACAATAGAAAAGAAGGCTAGCACCAGCAATGGAATTATCATTGCTTTTCCCGGCATATGGCTTACTGGAGTTTTACTTTCTCCCCAAAATGTAAGCATCATCATCCGGGTGGTATAAAGCGAAGTAATAAAAGCTCCGGTTAATGCTACCAGCCAAAACCATAGATTACCCTTCTCGGATGCCCAGGCATACCATAAAATCTGATCCTTACTATAAAAGCCAGCGCTGATTAAAGGCAAGGCAGCCAGGGCTGCAGCTCCAATAAGGAAGGTCCAGAAAATAACCGGGAGCTTGCTGCGCAGGCCTCCCATTTTAAACATACTATGCTCATGGTGCAAAGATTCTATGATTGCGCCGGCTGCAAGAAATAGCAGAGCTTTAAAGAAAGCGTGAATCATAAAGTGGAAAATAGCCGCCGTCCAGGCGCCCAACCCCAAGGCCAGAAACATATAGCCAATCTGGCTCATGGTAGAATAAGCCAACACCCTTTTAATATCGTATTGGGTAAGTGCGCTGAAGCCTGCCATTAGCAAGGTGGCAGCACCAATTACTGCCACGGCTAGCTGAGCCATAGCAGAAAGTTCAAAAAGCACATGCATGCGTGCAACAAGGTACACCCCAGCGGTTACCATTGTGGCTGCATGGATTAGTGCGCTAACCGGCGAGGGGCCAGCCATAGCATCTGGAAGCCAGGTTTGCAAAGGCAGCTGGGCTGATTTTCCAACTCCCCCGGCTAGTAATAACAGTGCGGCAATGGTGGCAATCTGCGAATCGGGAGCCCATTTCAGGGAAGCTACATTTAAAACACCTGGAATTGAAAGTGTACCCAGCTGATAGAATATAATGAAGAGCCCGATAGCCATCGCTGTATCGCCAATGCGGGTAATTAAAAATGCCTTACGTGCGGCATAACCATTTGCTGGATTTTCGTACCAGAAGCCTATCAGCAAATAGCTGCAAAGCCCAACACCCTCCCATCCCAGGTACATAAGCAATAAATTATCGGCTAGTACTAAGATGAGCATGGCACATACAAAAAGATTCATGCAGGCGAAAAACCGCGAATAGTCCTTATCTGAAGCCATAAACTCTACCGAGTAAAGGTGAATTAATGCCCCGATAAACGTGATGACAAAGACGAAAACCAGCGACAAGGCATCCAGGTAAAAGGCTATTTCCGGCTGAAAGCGCCCTATTGAAATCCACACCCAAAAGGATTGGCTGTAATACCCTGCCTCAGGTGGAGAACTAATAAATGACAGCCCCAGATATAACGTGATGATGGCAGCAAGAGAAATACTCCCAACTCCAAGTATAGCTACCGCCTTTCTTGAAAGTAACTTCCCCCCGAAAGCCAGGATTAAAAATCCGACTAGAGGAAATCCAGGTATTAACCATAAAATGTTCTCCATATGGTATAGGTATTAAGCTTCCGGAGAAGCACATTTAATTAAACTTATTTTTTATATACAACCATTTAAACAACTCATTTTTAATAAACAACATTTAATACATATTCATCAAAACATTAACCGTTCATCTCTTTCAATTTATCAATGTCCAAAGATTTATGCTGATGGTAGATCTGCAGTATTAAAGCAAGTCCGATTGACACTTCTGCTGCCGCCATTGCCAGGATAAAGAGAAACATCACCTGGCCATCTGGCTGCCCCCATTTAGAACCGGCAACTATAAAAGCTAAACTTGCTGCATTCAACATAATCTCGACCGACAGCAGCATAAAAATCACGTTCTTACGAATAACAACTCCTATTATTCCTAAAACAAAAAGGATAACCGCCAGCAATAAAGGCGCGTCCAAAGCAATTTCAGGCTTCATAGGCTGTCCTTTCTTTTAAAAACCTGTGTATTACAAGCTTTTTGTGCTGGCCTATATGGGCCGCCCCAACTACACCAGCCATTAATAACATTGCCGCCAACTCTGCGCCTATGGTGTAGGCTGTAAAAAGTGAATAGGCTACATCTTTGGGAGGAACCACCTTTGGCTCGCCCGATGGCTGGTTTTGCATTACCATCATAAAAACCAGCTCGGCAAGCAAAATGAAACAAAGCACCGAGGGGCCAAGCCATACCTTCGGCTTAAGCCATGTGCGTTCCTGAGCTGCTGTTTGTTCGCCAAGATTGAGCAACATAATCACAAAAATGAAGAGCACCATGATTGCCCCTGCATAAATTATCACTTCAAGTATTGCTGCAAATGGAGCTCCTAACAAAAAGAATATCAACGAAAGTGAAAGCAACGATACTATTAAATATAATAAAGCGTGAACGGGATTATGCCTTGAAATCACCATTATAGTAGATATAATGGATACGGCGGCCGCTATATAAAATATACTATTCATAGTTAAGGCAGTAAGCTGCGTACATCAACCGGAGGTTCTTCATTATCACCCTCCCCTTTTTTCTTAATTCCGGCGGCCAGGCCCGCCACTTTATAAAAGTTATAACCAGGATACTTTCCCTGCCCGTCTATCAGTAAATCCTCTTTCTCGTAAACCAGGTTTTGGCGGCTGTATTCTGCCATTTCAAAATCAGGTATTAACTGAATTGCATAGGTTGGGCAAGCTTCTTCGCAATAGCCGCAAAAAATGCATCGCGAAAAATTAATCCTGAAAAACTGAGGATAGCGCCTGCCATTTTCATCTTCAGTGGCCTGCAAGGCGATACAATCTACCGGGCAAGCAGCGGCACACAAATAACAGCCTACACACCTTTCGCCCATGTCAGGATCCCGGGTTAGCACGATACGCCCCCGCCATCGCGGATACAATCGCACCTTTTCTTCAGGATACTGGATAGTAGCCGGCTTCTGAAAAGCATGAAGAAATGTGAGCCATATTGATTTTAATATACTGAGCATAAATTTATATTTTAATGATTGAAGGACGGAAGGATCGAATGATAGAATAAAGCATACCATTCATTCGGTCATTCATTCATTCATTCATTCATATCAATCTCCCAAGGCCAAAACCACAGCACCTGTAATTAGCAGATTCAGTAGCGAAACAGGTAGTAAAACTTTCCATCCATATTCCATCAGCTGGTCGTACCTGGGGCGAGGCAAGGAGGCTCTTAACAGAATAAAAAATAAAATGAATGCGAATGTTTTAAGGAAGAACCACAACAATGGAGGCAAAAATGCAGGTCCGAGCCAGCCCCCGAAAAACAGGGTCACAACCAAAGCTGATATCAGCGTAATGCCAAGATATTCGCCAATAAAGAACATCCCGAACTTCATTCCCGAATATTCTGAATGGTAGCCTGCAACCAATTCACTTTCGGCCTCCGGAATATCAAAAGGCAGGCGATGAGTTTCGGCAATACCAGCAATAAAAAATATAATGAACCCGATGGGTTGCTTTACTATAAACCAGGTATCTTGCTGAGCTTTAACTATGTCTGTAAGATTAAATGATTGAGAAAGCATTACCACTCCCATTAATGAAAGCCCCATAAACACCTCATAACTGATCATCTGTGAAGCACCCCGAAGTGCCCCTAGAAGGGAATATTTATTGTTGGAAGCCCACCCGCCGAGTACAATGCTATAAACTGCCAGAGACGACATAGCCAAAAAGAACAGCAATCCCATGTTAAGGTCGGCAATTACAATGCCCGGGCCGAAGGGAATCACTACAAAGCTCATCAGCACACAAGCCACAACAATGGCGGGTGCGGCAACAAAAATCACTTTATCTGCAAATGGCGGAATCCAGTCTTCCTTAAAAAATAGTTTCAGAGTATCTGCCAGTACAATGAGCAAACCAAAAGGCCCGGCCCGGTTCGGCCCGTAGCGATCCTGCCATAAGGCAAGCATACGCCGCTCAACCCAAATAAGCCCGGCCGCCAGCATTTGCAATGCCAAAAACACCAGGAAAACCATTGTTAGATAAAACCATGTTGTGCTCATTGGGCCTCCTTTTTGATAAGTCCTTTAGCTGGCCACTCAATGCTTTGAAAAGGCCCAATCTGATAAGGAATTCCGGCGCAGCCTTCT
>CBIHNR010000010.1:0-57622 GCA_966211215.1 uncultured Pedobacter sp. | reverse complement strand
GGAGTACCGGGTGAAGGTGGATTAGGGGAACAGATTATTTCCAAGTGGTTTAAAACAAAAGGATGGCATCAATTTCCTTTCCAAAAAGAAATGGAAGCTGCTTATCTGGCAGGCTACTCAGGCCTGTTAAATGCACCAACTGGCAGCGGAAAAACCTTTGCATTGTTTTTACCCTTTGTAGCCAACTATATCAATCAAAATCCTGATTATCAGTCTAAAAAAAATAAAGGGCTATTGATGCTCTGGATAACTCCTTTGCGGGCTCTGACTAATGATATCTGCAAAGCGATGCAAAGTGTTGTGGATGATTTAGGTTTACCTTGGCAAGTAGGACGCAGAACCGGCGACACTACGTCTAAAGAGAAAGCCGAAATTAAAAAGCGAATGCCCGAGGTGTTGCTTACCACTCCTGAGAGTCTTCATTTAATGCTTACTCAGAAAGATTATCCCCAAATATTTGAAAGCCTGGAAGTGGTTGTTGCCGACGAATGGCATGAGTTACTAGGCACAAAAAGAGGCGTGCAACTAGAGCTTGGGCTTTCTCGATTGAAAGGACTTAAGAGGAGTTTGAGCACTGAGGGAGAAGTAAGGAATGAAAAACTTGGAGCAGAGGAAAATAGCCCTGCTAATGATGCTATACTAAAAATATGGGGCATTTCAGCAACCATCGGCAACTTATCGCAGGCAGCGGATGTATTATTGGGTAGTGACGTTCCCCCAGAGCGGATAAAGCTTGTAAGGGCAAACCTTGATAAAAAGATTGTTATTGAGTCGGTTATCCCTGAGAATATAGAAAAGTTCTCCTGGGCTGGGCACTTGGGAATAAAGCTCTTGCCGCAAGTGATGGAAATCGTCGCCCAGAGTAATACAACCCTGATTTTCACAAATACTCGTTCTCAGTCTGAAATTTGGTACCAGGCAATTTTAGATAAATACCCCGAATATGCCGGAATTATGGCAATGCATCATGGTTCCTTAGACAACGAATTGAGGAGCTGGGTAGAAGAAGCCCTTCATAACGAAATGCTTAAGCTGGTTGTGTGCACCTCGAGCCTGGATCTTGGAGTCGATTTTCGGCCCGTTGATACAGTTATTCAAATCGGCAGCCCGAAAGGAGTTGCAAGGTTTATGCAACGGGCGGGCAGAAGCGGGCACCATCCAGGCGCAATATCCAGGGCATGGTTTGTTCCAACCCATTCATTGGAACTATTAGAAGGAGCTGCCATAAAAGAAGCCATGCACCGGCAAGTATATGAAAGTCGAGATCCAGTGCTTTTAGCAATGGATGTGCTCACTCAATACCTGGTAACACTTGCGGTTTCTAATGGATTTAAGGCTGATGAGATCTTTAAAGAAGTAAAAACAACCTATGCTTATGCAGACTTGCGAAAAAAGGAGTTCGGACAGATTCTGGATTTCATTACCAAAGGAGGAAAAACACTGTCTGCCTATGATGAATACTTAAAAGTAGAAGTTGAGAAGGGCATATTTAAAGTAAACAGCCGGAGAGTAGCTATGCGTCACCGTTTAACTATGGGAACTATTGTGGGTGATGTAAGCATGCGCATAAAGTTTCTTACAGGCGGCTATCTCGGCTCCATAGAAGAAGACTTTATAGCACGATTAAAGATAGGCGACGTCTTTTGGTTTGCGGGCAGAAGCCTGGAGCTGGTTAAGGTGAAAGATATGACCGCCTTTGTGAAGAAGTCTACCAAGATAAATGGAAGAATTCCGAGCTGGATGGGAGGGCGTATTCCTTTATCCTCCCAGCTTTCGGCAATGTTTCGGTTAAAATTGGATGAAGTTGCCCATCGGGTAGAAAAAGACATTGAAGTAGTAACCTTGCGCCCTTTGTTTGACATGCAAGCAGCTCTTTCTCATTTACCTTTAAATAGTGAGTTTTTAATTGAGAAATTCATCTCTAACGACGGCTACCATTTGTTCTTCTATCCTTTTGAAGGCCGTTTGGTACACGAGGGAATGGCTTCTTTGTTTGCATTTCGCATTGCTAAAATCAGAAATGCAAGTTTTTCCATCGCGATGAACGATTATGGTTTCGAACTTTTATCCGATCAGGAAATCTTACTTGAACAAGCTTTGGAAAAGGATCTGTTTTCCACAAATAATTTGATTGACGATATTCAGCATAGCCTAAACGCCAACGAGATGGCACGGCGGCGTTTTCGTGATATTGCCCACATTGCCGGATTAGTGTTTACAGGATTTCCCGGAAAAGCAATGAAAAACCGTCATTTGCAAGCATCAACCTCCTTGCTGTTTGAGGTATTTAGCGAATACGAACCAGAAAATGTGCTTGTGCGGCAAGCGTATAATGAAGCCTTACAGTTTCAGCTGGAAGAATTTCGATTAAGAGAGGCTTTAAAAAGGCTTCAGAAATTAAAAGTCATTATTACACAAAGTGATAAACCAACGCCTTTTGCATTTCCAATTATGGTAGATAGGCTGAGAGAAAAGCTGACAACGGAAAGTATTGAAGAAAGAGTAGCGAAAATGACTCTTCGCTACTCTGATTAAGTTTTTATCGATGGGTGGTGTCTGCCGCCGGCGTCTGTTTTTTCTTAAACAAGTTATTTAGCCGGCTTTTAATCTCGTCTTTTGCTTTGGTTTCCACTTGCTTTTTTACCGTATCTGCTCGCTGTTGAACTTGTGCGGCAGATTTTTGAACTAAGGCCGTGGCTTCTTCCTTTGCCTTTGCTTGCAGTTCAGCCTTCTTATCTGCTACCAATTGCGTAACAGCTGTTTTAGCTGCAGACTTAGTTTCGTCAAAACTGATTTTAACAGTTGGCTTTAGCACACTTCCGCCAATTAAAGCACTCACTTTAATGGTTTCACCCAAATTTACGGAAGTACCTGCTTTGCTGTTAAGTTGTGCCACTAAAGCATTTGCGGTTTGGTTTGCTTTTGTTCCAAGGTATTCGCGAGGAACATTCATACCAAGCTGATAGTTTAAAGTTTGGTCTAAACCATTAGAACCCTGCACATTCATCAGAAAATTGCCTTTTTTAATGTTGAACGGTGCTACGTTTAATCGCCCGTTTTCGATTTTAAATTTGGTAAGTACGTTGTTAAGTTCCAGTTTTCGGAGCTTATCGGTATTTAATGCTGAGGACAGTTTATTTAAAGGTTCAAAGCCTTGAATCAGCGCCTGGATGATATTGGTTAGTCCATCTGCATTAACAGACGAGTAAACCGGCATCATATGCTGGTCTAGCTCTGAATTAAACTTCAAGGTAGTTGAAAATGCGCCTGTGGTATATTTTGCTACGGGAGCCAGCAACTTTACCGTATTAAAGGTTGCAAAAGCCTTTTGGATACTCATCTTTTCAATGCCGAAATCAATGTCAACTTTTGGCTTTTTAACGTCTGTAGTTGCATAAGAACCGTTCATCTTAACCGATCCATCCAGCATATTTAACGAAACATCTTTGAAATAAATAGTTTGGTTTTTAACCAGAAGTAGGCCATTGGCGTTTTTAATATCGTAATTATCATACAGCAAGCGGCCAGCATTTACGCCCAGCTTGAAATCGATATTTTGAGGAACTTCAAAAACAGAGAGTTTAGCCGTGTCTTTTTTAGCGGTTTCCGTCGAAGCTGATGGGCCCATTAACTCGTTAATATCAAGCAAACCTGATTTTACTTTAAACTCGCCTTTTAGCGGGACATTCTTTTTGAATACATACTCAAGATAGTTATTGAAAGTTCCGTTGGCCTCCACATCGCTCTTGCCAATTTTTGCTGAAAGGTTGTTAAGGGTAATATCTTTTGGATTAAACGTAATCTTAGCCGACGAAATCCTAACCGGCATGGGTACGCTACTACCTGAGTAATTAAAGTTATTGGTAAGCATATAACCAGAAACCTTAAAGTTTTGATACTGGCCTTTATCAATCGCCGACTTGTTTCCAAGCGCTTTAACATCGGCGTCCACAATGCCGCTCAATGTCATGCCTTTCATCGGGAAGATTGCCGTTAGCTGCTTTAAATCAAGTTTGCCTTTTAACAGCAGGTCGACAAATGGATCGCTTACAGGCGTTTTAACCAATAGTTTTCCATTTAAAGGGATGCTTCCAAATTCCAGGTGAAATGCCGGGATATTAATGGAAGTATGGTCAATTATTCCGTCAGGATTAGAGATATGCGCATCTACTCGAATATTGTTAATTGCTGACGTTAAAGCCGGATATTTAATCTTACCCTTATCTATCAGGAAGTTAATGTCAAAAGTGGGCAGCGATTTTTCGTTGTATGTGCCTTTTGCCGTTCCGTTAAAACCAAATTTCCCGCTCGCTTCCATCTCCTTAAAATTTGAAGAATATATTGCCGGAATTAGAGACAAGAAGTTTTTAAGGTCAGATTCTTCCGCATTAAACTTAACATCCATCACCATATCCGTATCGTTAGGCATCGCCAGGCTTCCCGACAGGGATAAAAGAAGCTCGTTCAGGTTTATCTTATTTTCAGACAATGTAAACTTCATTTGCTTCATATCAATCTCCAATGGCAAATCTGCGCTAAGCTTTACCTGGTTTAAATAAGGGATGCCCGCATATTTAACGGTTAGCTTCTGAATATCCGATTCGGTTTTAAGCGTGAACAGATCTTGTGTAAAATCCCCGCTCCCGCTGTGGTTAAGGCTGTCAAGGGCCATGTAGAATCCCAGCGAAGCATCATCGTATACCACTTTTCCATTCTTAATGGAGTATTGCTGTAAAGCGGCCTTAAAGTCGCTTGCCGACGTATCTGAAGTGCTTTGAGATGAAGAATCCTTCTTCATTATGTCCCAGTTGGCTTTGCCGCTCTTTAGAACCCTGGCATAGATAGATGGCTCAATTAGTTCAACAGAATGTATTTTATAGGTTTCGCCCTTTATTACACTCATGATGTCCATGTTAAGGTTGAGCTCATTAATATTTGCAAGTGTATCAGTGGCAAAACTGTCAACGCCAATAACTGTTAAGTGCTGTAGTTTAAGCCCAAGGCGAGGGAAAGAGCGGAAGATTGAAATATCAACATCCGAAAAATTGACTTTAGCATTTATATTTTTATTTACAGACGACCTGACTGCGGTGAGAATCTTGTCTTTAAATAAAATGGGAGTTAGCGCTGCGGCGGCGATTACTAAAACCAGGCAGATTAAAAATGCGGTAATAACCTTTTTAAACTTCATAAGAGGTGTTGTTGAATCTGTCAAAGTAAGTCAAAAAAATAAGATATAGATTAACTTCTCTATTAAAGAGTGTTAATGTATCGATAAAAAAAGCATAAGTTTAACGATAGAAAATAAAGAATCTGTATAAATTAATCTTAGTCTCACACATAAAAATTGTATGGTAAATATAAAAACTATGGCCTGGTTGGCTGTACCGTCGTTATTGGCGGTTGCCTGCTCTCAAAATCCCAGCAAATCATCTGAAATCCCCGTAAGGGCAACGTTTTTTGATAAATCAGGAATGGATACTACCGTAAGTCCGGGAGCTAATTTTTTTCAATATGCAAACGGTGGCTGGTTAAAAAAAACTGAAATCCCAGCCACAGAAAGCGGATGGGGTTCTTTTTATGTTTTATTTGATGAAAATCTGAAAAGCCTGCGCAAGATATTAGATGAAGCTTCGGCAGCCAAGGCTTCTGCGGGCAGTGTAGAACAGAAGGTTGGCGATTTTTATAAAAGTGGGATGGATACTGCCGCGATGGATAAAAGGGGCTATCAACCGGTAAAGCCCTTGCTGGATAAAATTGATAATCTAAAATCAGCCGACGATTTGGTTGATTTTGCAGCTTCCAGTTTTAAAGAAGGAGAGGGCTTTTTATTTGAATTCTACGTTGGCCCTGATGATAAGATAAGCACCAAGAACGCGGTTAACTTTCAGCAGGGAGGACTTGGCCTGCCTAACCGCGACTACTATTTTAATAATGATGCGGCTACCCAGAATATCCGCAAGGAGTACGTAAAGTACATTGCAAAGTTATTCACCCTGGCAGGGCAAGACTCGGTTGCAGCTTCAAAAAAAGCTCAGGACATACTAAAATTAGAAACAGAGATTGCCAAAGCGCATTCAACACCGGTTGAGCTTAGGGACCCGATTAAGAATTACAACAAGTTTGCGGTCAGTGATTTTCAGAAGAAGGTACCTGCTTTTGATATTAAAGATCTGCTTTCGAAGCTTGAATTAAGGACGGATACTATTCTAGTTGGCCAGCCAAAATACTACACAGCACTTGCCGCTTTACTGAAAAGCCAGCCACTTGCCTTGTGGAAAGACAAATTAAAATTTGAAGCTTTGTCATCCTCGGCTTCAGAGCTGAGCAAGCCGTTTAGACAAGCCAGATTCCATTTTTATGGAACTGTTATGAATGGGCAAAAACAGCAGAAGGAACGTTGGAAACTAATGGTTTCTAAAACAGATGAAAGTCTTGGTGAACTGTTGGGGCAATTATATGTAGAAAAATATTTTCCACCAGATGCAAAGGAAAGAATGCTAAAGTTGGTGGACAACTTACAACAGGTTTACCGCTCCAGAATTGAGAAACTGGATTGGATGAGCCCTGAAACAAAAAAACGAGCGCTTGAAAAGTTAAACACCTTCGTTAAAAAAATTGGCTACCCGGATAAGTGGAAGAGCTACGATGACGTGGAGGTGAGGCCGGATACATACTATGAAAACTTACAGTCTGTTGCTAAGCACAACTACAAGGAGATGATCAATAAAATTGGTAAACCCGTTGATAAAAAGGAATGGCTAATGACTCCGCCAACGGTAAATGCTTATTACAATCCGCCGTTTAATGAAATTGTGTTTCCTGCCGGGATTTTACAATTTCCGTTTTTTGATTTCAATGCAGATGATGCCATCAATTATGGTGCGATTGGTGCTGTGATTGGACACGAGATGACACATGGCTTTGATGACCAGGGGCGCCAGTATGATAAAGATGGAAACCTGCACGACTGGTGGACGAAGCAAGATGCTGAAAAATTTGATGCAAGGGCAAAAGTAGTGTCAGATCAATATTCAAAATACTCAGTATTAGATAATTTGAAGGTAAATGGACAACTTACAATGGGCGAAAATATTGCCGACATTGGAGGTGTAGCCATAGCTTACGAAGCCTTTAAGTTGACAGAGCAAGGCAAGAGCTCTGAAAAGATAGATGGTTTTACGCCAGATCAGCGATTCTTCCTGTCGTATGCGCAGGTTTGGCGTATCAAAAACCGCGATGAGCGTTTAAGAATGCGTATCAGTGCAGACCCTCACTCACCGGAAGAGTTTAGGGTAAACGGCCCGCTGTCTAATATGCCGGAGTTTTACAAGGCATTCAATGTTAAGCCGGGAGATCAAATGTATCGTCCCGAGGATCAAAGAGTTAAAATATGGTAGAAAACGGTTGGCTGTTCAAATTAAAGGACAGCCAAATTTGTTTTATGGCGAGATCATACAGGATTTTAGTATTGGCAAAAGTTTTGCATTAATCTGATTACATCAGAGATCATACACTTATGAATTTAAAACGAACCTTTGGAACCATACTTACAATACTGGGTATTGTAGGTTTAATATATGCAGCAGTAGGATTTGTGCAAAACTCAGAATCTGCTAAAGAGCTAATTGTGTTTGCCATTTTGGGAGTTATCTTTTTCTTTACAGGCATTGGCCTTGTTAAAGATACCCGCGATGTTGCAAAAATGTAATTTGCTTAAGCCTGAAACGTAAAAGCCCGTACGAAGATGTAACGGGCTTTTGCGTTTCGGTCCTTTTATAAGTTACGGCAATGTAATGGTAGCAATGTTAGATTCTGTACTTTCATTTTTCAACCGGTCTAACGCAGTCACCACATAATTGTATTGAACACCTCGCTTTGCCGTGAAATCAGTAAATGAGGTTGCTTTGCCATCAAAAGAAATCTTCAGGATTTTAGATGGGTCTTGAAGGTTTACGGGCTCAGAGGCATTAAAACGGTAAATCACATAGCCATACGCTGTTTCCCCGTCTCGGGCCTTTAGGGGCTCTTGCCAGCTTAAAACTACCAACTGGTTGGCTACTACAACTTCAAGGTTTAGTGGGGAAAATGGAGGGATATCGTCCAACCACAACATTTGTGGCAATATAGCCGGGTAGCGGTACAAATCTGTACGCAGTGAATCCTGAAAACCCGCCAGATTGTTAGTTAAGGATTTAGAACTAAAAAATACACTTCCCTGAACTCTTGGGTTTTTTCTTAAATAACGAACTTGGTTAGGCAGCTGTTGCCAGTCCAACCATCCTTCGCGGCGCTCGGTAGCCCTGTATGCAGCCTGGCCTATATACAAGTGCTTGCCAAAGGAATTATTACTCCACCAGTCAACCAATTTTTCATAAGGTGCAGGCCGATACCCAAAAGGGAAATAAACCTGCGGATTAATATAATCGATCCAACCCTCTTTAACCCATTTGCGGGCATCGCCATACAAAACGCTATAACCAGACAATCCGGTGCTTTCAGATCCCTCCGGATCCTGGCTAATATTTCTCCATATTCCAAATGGGCTGATTCCAAATTTAACATGGCGTTTTACCGCACGGATGCTGTCTGCTAGCTCTTTAATCAGCAGATCAACGTTGTTGCGGCGCCAATCGTCTACAGTTTCAAATCCGTTGCCATATAACTCATACTGTTTAGCATCTGGAATAAACTGGTTCTTTTCAGGATAGGGATAGAAATAATCGTCGAAATGAATTCCATCCACATCATAGTTTCTAACCACATCTAAAACAACCTGTACAATATATTTTCTTACCTCCGGAATGCCTGGATTAAACAGTTTCTTGCCTGCATAATTAAAGAACCATTCTGGCCGTTGCCGCGTAATGTGGTTCGGCGCAATATCAGAAGGCGAGAGGCTGAATGCGGCACGGTAAGGATTAAACCAGGCATGTAACTCAATACCGCGCTTATGAGCCTCAGTAATAGCCATCTCCAAGGGATCATAAAAAGGCATTGGCGCCTGCCCCTGTTTGCCAGTAAGGAACTTGCTCCAGGGCTCCCGGCTTTTGGCGTAAAGGGCATCTGTTGCCGGACGAATTTGCAACATAACCGCGTTTAGTCCGCTTAGCTGGTGTTCGTCTAATATTTTAATTAATTCGTCTTGCTGAAGTGCCGAAGCCAGAGTTTGTTTGCTGGGCCAATCTATGTTAGCAACGGTTGCAATCCATACACCTCTAAATTCCCGTTTGGGCGGAAGATGTGAAATGTCTTGCGTATATGCTGTTTTACAGAGTGTTAAAGAGAAAATTAATAATAACGATAACCTTACAAACATATCATCAAATCAAAAGCTGCCAAAGATACTTAACTAACAAGCGATACTGCCATTTATTGTTTAAGTAAATTTTTTTTAGCTCAAATCTGACTTAAGGCAAGTCTCAGAACGCAAAAATATTATATTTGTCTGAAGCCGATATTCGCCAAGCGCAATAATTGAAGCTAAATAAAGTTATATTCTGATTACAAGCTAGAACCACTAACCCGTTCAATTGTATTTGAATAAACGCCTTAATAAAATCTTTATTGAATTAGAACCCACTGATATGGACAAAACTTATCAAGAACAAGCCCCCAAAAAAGACTCTAACAAAATTTATTTCTTAATAGCAGTAATAGTTGCTCTTTTAGGCTCTAACGCTTATATGTTTTTTCAGGACAAAAAATCTAACGACCGGATAGTTACCCTAAGTGATGAGAAGTCGAGGATGGAACTGGAAATAGATAAGATTGAAGCAGAGCTGGACAAAGCGAATAATGCTAACGTGCAATTAACGTCAGATATGCAACAGGAACAAGAGCTTGCCCGTCAAAAAATTGCCGAATTGAGAGAACAATTAAGGGCAGGAAAACTAACTCAGGGACAGTTAGCAAAAGCACAGGGCGAACTTAAGAACCTACGTTACTTTGTAACCAAGTATACTGCCGACATTGCCGACCTGGAAAAGAAAAACGCAGAATTAACGGTTGAACGTGACAGTCTACGCACTACAGTAAGCAGTGTTAGTGAGAAAGCAACGCAACTGGAACAACAAAATACCGAGCTTAGCGGTAAAGTAAAAGTTGCTGCAGCTTTAAAAACCTCCGCAATTGGCGTTACTCCTTTAAGAGTAAAAAACAGTGGAAAGGAAACAGATGTAAGCAAGGCAAGTAATGCAAAGAAAATCCGCCTTACGTTTAATGTGAATGACAATTCCCTGGCAGAAAAGGGAATGCACGATGTTTTCATCCGCATTATAGACCCAAGCGGCAACCTGATCGTTTCTGACAATAGCAGTGTTTTTGCGGCTGATGGAGATGAACTGCAGTACACCTACAGAACAGCCATCGAGTTTGACAACACTCCAAATAAAATCTACAATATCGATTGGAGCAATCCAGGTGCTTTCCAAAAAGGAACTTACACCGTTGTGCTATATGCCGATGGTTATACAATGGGTAAAACATCTTTTGCCTTGAAATAGAAAAGAACGAGTTTTCAAAGACTTTAAGCCTCTCTGTTTTAACTTTAACAGGGGGGCTTTTTTGTGAAAGCATGTGCTAAAAGAACGCCCTAAATTGAATTGAGCCTGTATGTATAGTTTGCACGTCAGACGATTTGCGGCCTTCATAGCCGACGTTTATTTGAACGCCCTGTGCAACGGTATGTTGTAGTCCCGCGTTCCAAATCATGTTATTTCCTGGTTGTAGGCCTTCAAGCATTTCATATGCCAAAGAAGAGCTTTTATCGCCGTTAAAGTCGTTCTTAACCAGATTAATTCCTGCGTTTAAGGTACCCCGCCGCAGAATATTATACCTTAAGTCAGAGCCTAATTTATAGTTTGAAGCATCCTCTTTATTTCCAATATTGTTTTTTTGTTTCCTGTAGGATGCGTTTAACCCAATCCGAAAGTTGTTATTGAATTGATAACTTGCTTCCGGAAGTATCCCCAGGAAGGTGATGCGGTAATTTTTTTCTGAAAAAAGTTCAGATTGGTAGCGCTTAAGGCCCGATTTGGTTTCAAGTATAAGGCTTGTTTTTTTGATATTCCATCTTAAGCGGATGCCCTCTTCGCGGCGATTTCTGGTATCAAAGCCATTAATCAATAATAGTTTGTTTCCCACCA
The DNA here is from genome assembly GCA_966211215.1 of uncultured Pedobacter sp. Lineage (GTDB taxonomy): Bacteria > Bacteroidota > Bacteroidia > Sphingobacteriales > Sphingobacteriaceae > Desertivirga. Next base: position 46,475 of record CBIHNR010000010.1, on the reverse strand, counting down.
GTTGAAAATTAAAATCTATGCCGTAAACAGCGTTGTTCCGGTTAAAGAAAAGAGTGTTTCTAAAGAATGTGTTATCCGAGATAAGATTTTCCCCGGTTACACCGGCAAACGGGTTGTAAGCAGAAAATCCATTTAATCCGCTGGATTTTCTTTCGGCCTTAAAGGCAGATTGTGTCGAAAAACGCGACAGCATTTCATAAAAGCCCTTTTTATTTCTCCAAAGTAAAGATGGCGTCAGCCTGAGTGTATAATTTATAGTAGTGTAATCTGTATTGACAAATTGGTTGGTATTTTGAAAGATCCGGATATACCGAGCCTGATCTTTGTAACGCGCAATTTCAAATTCATTAAGCTCTTTAATTCCGTTATTATTGTAATCGTTCCATGTGTAAACTCCTTGGCCTGTGATCACTTCCAGATAAGAGAAATCTCGTTTAGGTTCGCGGCCGGGACCTAATTCATAAAATATATTGGTATTTATAAATCCTTTCAAGATGTTCAAGGTGTAATCGACTCTGCCTAAGAGCGTGCTTTCATTCTCATTTATAGTATCGTTTCGGTATTTGATATTGCGATATGTTGAGGACACCGACAGAATTGAATTCGGGTTTTTATTTAGTCCCAGTTCCCCGCTAATTACATCTGCAATTGATGATTCACGTAGTTTATCTAAGTACGGAAGCTTATCATATCGCTTACCGTATTCAAGTTTGAATGAATTGGGCGAGCTTCCTGAACTTTTTAGATAAGCCTTATAAGCATCAAAAGCAAAGCTATTACTTGTTAGGTTGTTGGTTTTAGCTCGGGTGTTGTTATGTTCCTGCTCAAAATTCAATCCCGCTACTAACCATTTAACTTGCCGCGAGATATCGGCTCGTTGACGTAAAAAAGTTCCTTTGGTTAACGAAGATGAGGAATTTAAAATTTTGCCGTTATAGGTTAATTGGAAGGAGTTTAGCCTGTAAGTACCGTCAATGCTATTTTGGAAGCCAGTATAAATTCCGTCCCTAATAAAAGTGCTAAATAAATAGCTTACATTCTTACTTGCATCTTTAAAAAGGCTTAAGCCAAAGGTCCCCAGGTGTTCTGCTTTGCCCGCAGAAAGTGAATTCAAATTGAAATCGCGTTCAAATTCTACTGAACGGTATCTTTCCAGAGGTTTGAAGTTAGAGGAAGTTTGTTCGTAGCTGGCTGTGGTGATCAGTCTTGTCTTTACAGAATCGGCTTTGCTTATAACGGTTTCATTTTTAGCGGATAGCTTAAGCGCAAGCCCTTGGTTTTGTTTGTTTCCAATGTCCGAGAATAGGTTTACATCGTTATTGCTAAATGCAATTTCAGAGTGTATGGAGGTGTTTTTAAATGCCTTAATCTCCGTTCCCATAGTGATTAGCTGTTGCTTCTTCGGAGTAATAATTAAAGTAACCGGCTCGTAACTTCCTTGCTTAATCCCCGCAATTGGTGGAATGAATTCGAATACTCGCCCATTGGCTGCAGAAGTAGTGCTTAACTGATAATTGCCATTGTTTGCGCCTACAAATGAAAAGCCTAGACGGTATTTGGCAAGTGCTGGATCTGTGCTATAAACATATACTCCCGATTGTCCAAGCGTATCAATCTGCTTGTATAAAATTTCATTTTCATTAAAAGGCACAGTATCCACATTTGGATAGTAAGCAAGATTGATGGAGTTGCCAACTGTTTTTAAAAACTGCTTTTGAGGCTCGGTAATGTCTTGAAGGAAAGGCTGATTGCGGTTGTCTTGCTCATTGTAAAAATTAAATTTAAAAGCGACTTTAGAGTTGGCTGCTTCCTGGTTAAAGTATGTAAGTGACCTTGAATAGTTCTTATCAGAATATTCAAATTCGGCCACAATGCGGCTGTTTCTGGTGATTAATCGCTTTGCCGTAAAAGTAATTTCGGCAGTGTTATAATCGATGACATAATCGTTTTCCTGGCCGCGAGTTAATAGCGTTCCATCAAGAAAAATGCGTTCAGTTCCAGAAAGTACAATGATTGACTGTTCTCCGTTGTTTCCGGCAAGCCTATAAGGCCCTTGGTTGCCTTCGGTGCCGTTAAACAGTTGCCGTGTAGACCGGCCCTTGGCTATAGCGGCAGAAAGGCTGCTTTTATAGTTCCAGCCTTTTGACGAATAACTTGTAGAAAAAGATCCGCCTTGCGTGCGTTTATAGAAGTTCATGAAATAGCTATCTGGCCGCCTAAGTTCAAAATCACCGCCAGTAAGGCTTGAATTTTTGCGTTTTAACTGAATAAAAACTTTGTCAAAGTCGTTAATTTGCTGGGTATTCCCCTCTGGCTGAATTGGAATATTATCATCTGAAATAGCTGCGGTAATCTCCAAATCCTCGGTTATTTTCCCCGATAACTGTAGTGCCATGTTGGAATTCAGCGCCAGGTCTTGATTATTACCCACACCAACACTTCTGGAAATGCTTCCGCTCTTGGTCAGTCCCTGAACATTAAACAGGGTATTTCCCGATTCTTCCTGAAGCGGTTTCTTATTGAACTCGCTATTGTCAATAGCGGTTACCTGGATTTGCTCAGTTTGCCTGTTGGAGTAACGCTTAGTAAATAAAAAAGGAAAAACCTGATAATGGATTTCGACAGTTGACGTTTCCGGTTTTTTAACCCAGGTTAAAACTGATTTGGCAAAGTCGACTGAAAAATGCTCTGTTTTTAAGGTGTCTTTTCCGCTTAGGATGTATACTGTACCAGGCACAAGACTTAGTGTATCAACCTGAATAGAGTCGACGACTGGAATTATTTTCTGCCTCGAAGAGCTGCTTTGGCTGAATACTTTTGGGCATAGCAGCAGAAAACAGCCAGCCCATATAGTAAACAATTTCAGCATCAGGAGGCCAGGGGAAGAATAATATAAAATGTTGTGCCTTTGTTTTGTTCGGTTTCAAAGCGAATGGAACCGAACATGTTTTCAATTGCTTGTTTAACAAACGCTAATCCAAGGCCAGTCCCCGAACTTTTCGTAGTAAAATTCGGATTAAAAATCCGGTCGCGCAAATCTTCCGGTATGCCTTTCCCGTTGTCTTTAACCTCAATATAAACACTTTTGCCGGCTGTGTTCAATATGATTTCAATATTCCCTTTACGGAAGTCAGGCACCGCTTCAATGGCGTTTTTAATCAAGTTGTTAAATATCCGTAACAAGTGGTCTTTCCCGCCTTTTACAATCACCTCGTCTGTAGTGAGTTTGACGAAAGAGATGTTTAAGTCGGCACTGTTTCGATATACATCAATACATTTGTCTATAATTTCCGTGATATTGATGTTCTCAAACGGCGTATCAGGCATTTTCGCGAAGTTTGAGAACTCAGAAGCAATAAGGGCAAGGCTCTCGATCTGCTCAATAAATGACTTGCTGAATTTTTCAAATTTCTTATCAAAGTTAGGGTCTTTCTCTCGCCAGGACTTATCTAAAAGTTGTACACCCAGCTTTAATGGCGTTAGTGGGTTTTTAATTTCGTGAGCAACCTGCTTAGCCATTTCTCTCCATGCCGATTCCCGTTCTGAGCGGGCCAGTTTCTGAGCGCTTTCTTCAAGTGCTGCAATCATGTTATTATACTCTTGAATCAAGCCGCCAATCTCATCATTGCTTTTCCATTGGATTGGCGCGTTTTTTACCCCAATTTGTATTTGCCCGAGGCTTTGCCCCACTAGAGTAAGGGGGTAAGTAATTTCGTTGGCCAGGAAGATGGCAAACAAGGCGATTACTACCAATACCAGGGCATATACGTTAATCAAAGTATTAAGATATGAGCCAACCCGCAGGTCATAATCCTGTTCGTTTGAATAATAGGGTAATGCCAGGTAAGCAACAGTCTCGTTGTTTTTATTGCGAATAGGTTTATATGCCGAGATATATCCCATTTTGCCAATAGCTTCGTGGCTAAGCAATTCAGACCGCTGGTATTTATTTAAGAATACGAATGCCTGCGCATTCATTAAAGGGGTTATAAATCCATAATCGTAGATGTTGGGTTGGGTGGAAAAAATGACCTCGCCATTAACATCATAAAGGTTCAAATCAGTGGCATTAATTTCCGCAAAGGTATGCAAGGTACGTTCGCTTGCATTGGCAAAGCCGTTATTGAAAAGGTTATTGTTTTCAAGCGCGTTCTTAATTTGATCGGCTTTAACTATAAGGTCTTGATCCTGTTGCTTGCGAAATTGCTGACTGATGCTAAAGTAAGTGATGCCACCCACAATAAACAGAGTAATAACAATTGCAGCCACAAGCGATGCCTGGATGCGGGTTTTGTATAATATCCTATTACGCGAAATCAAATAGTTCCAGCTATAGCCATTAAGCCGGAAATTATCATCGTGGAAAATAACCCAGGTTTGATGTATCACTATGATGACAATAGAAAAGCTTAATAATACAAGGAACAGGAAGGATACTGAGGCCAATTGAATAACCCACGTTATAACCGGCTTGCTCACTACTACAAGTTTTTTAGGATTGGATTGGTAAATAATATGGCTGTAGCCGTTCTTTTCAACATAAACAAACTTGCCTATTTCACCTTTAAAGTCGTTATTAACGAGGTTATAAATGTAATCGCCGTTTTGATTCAGCAGGCGTCCGTTGCTATAAAATGCAAAGGAATAGTTATTTAATTGCTCATCCGTATTGATCTTCCCATCAGCAAGCACTTCTGGAAATGAGCCCTGCTCTTTAAATGTTTTGGACTGCAACCTGACCGCAAGTGTACCTAATATTTGGTTGCCTTGTTTTATAGGAATTAAAGCGAAGTAGTTTTGAATGCCAAAGGTGTTGTTTACCCGATAAAAATATTCAGACACTTTAATAGAGCCTGCAACTACCAGGTTCCGCAGTTTCTTTATGCCCGATTGGGTTTCGTTTGATATTCCATAGCCCTCCCAATAAGGGTAAACTTCGAGCTCGTATCTTGAGAGGTAGCCATCGAAGTATAGTTTGCGCAACTTGGTATCTAATTCTTCCAGGCCCTGTTTTTGTTCTGCAAAATATTCCAGAATGAAATCATCCTTTAATATTTCCTGCTCAATCGAGAAAAAAAGCAAAACAGCATTTGGGTCATCTGCCGATTCCAGTTTCTGAGCAATTTCCTGCCGTTGTGCCCTTTCCTTTGTGAACTGGAACGAGGCAAGCTTTATGGAGGCTATTATGGCAAAAAGGAGGGTTGTAAAAAGGAAAATTACAAGCTTATAATTGTGATTTTTGTTATAAAACGCCCAGCCGCGCAAAAAAATAATGATGCCGAAAAATAACACAAATATGCTAAAGGCATTAAAAAGGATCTGCACGAAAAGGATAAAGGAGATTCCGCTTAAAAATATGATTAAACGTTCTCTATTGGTTAATGGCAAAGTTCTGCCTACCGCCAGTACTATTTCAATTAACAGATAAAGGTTGAGAATAGCAACGCACATTAATAGTACTCCCAGCCAGCTATGGTAGGTTAGGTAAATTGCGTTGGTGAGATCGAAGTTGATGTTTGATCTTGTTACGAGGCTATAAAAAACTTCATTATGCTGGTAGGCAATCAGATAAATGATCATCCCCAGGAGTATAAAAATGGCTACAGCAGCCCATTTAGTAAATTGCGCTTTAAAGAGCTTAATCTCATACCGATAGCTGTAAATAAAGAAGGTGAACCAGCTTAGCATTATTGCATTTAGCAGAAAGTCGCCCAAGGTTGCGAAGAAATAACTGCCCGAGTAATACTTCGAGTCAAAAACTGGTACATCAAAATAGCTATCAAACCAATTAAACTCCAAAGTAAGTAAGCGCAGGGCGAACAAATAAGTAAAAAACAGGGAAATGCTCCATTTAACAAAGCCCTTGTTAGCCATATAAATGGCTACATAATTAATAAATATCGTAGCAAATAGCGCTGTTAGCACCCACATCCAAAGTTCCAGCTTGGAATAGAAGGTATTGGTAATGGCAGATTTAAGTTTTACCGAAAATAAATATTTACCATCGCTGGAGGTGATATTGTAAACCTGTTTATCATTAAATGAAGCGATTTCAATATTGTTATCTTTTATTAAGTCGGCCGCAAAAGTGTTTTTTAAGTGCTTGTTTTGAAACTTATATTCATATTTAACAGGAATGAGGCAAAGCGCCGAAAAATTGCCAGAACTACGTTTAATTGCTTCGTACCAGCCGTTTTCTGATTTAATTAAAGTGCTACCCTCTTTAAGTCCGGCATCCGTTTTAGGCGAAATTTTATTCGACCCCCAGAAAACAAGCTGTTTATTATAATAAGTATAAAGGTAAATGGATCGGTTGTCAGGGAATTCCTTGATCAGCTTTAGTGCTAATCCCGGATTTTTATGAATGGTTTTTAAGGAGTTGAATGTCTTGTTATCTGCAAGGAAACTCTTAGCGCTGCGCTCCTTTTTTTGCAGGTTTTTTTCAACTGTTTTTCCATCTAACTCTAAAATTTCGGCTTTGTTAAAAGTGAAATGTATGGTTAATGCGGTAGCGGCGAAGCTTATGGTAAGCAGAAATAAAAGCAGTCTTATTTTGAAAGTCGCATTCACTTAACAAAGGTTTAAGTAAAAGTAATAGAAAAAAGACAGGTGCAATATCGCAGCTGTCTTTTTTCTATTATTTACAAAATAAATAAACTACAAAGTAGCGCTGCTTGTTTGGATGGCGCGGTTTACTTTTTTCACTAATCCCTGTAAAACGTTGCCTGGCCCTACTTCAGTAAAGGATGTTGCGCCGTCTTCGAGCATTTTTTGCACAGTTTGAGTCCACTTTACGGCTCCGGTCAACTGGGCAATCAAGTTATGTTTAATGCTTTCTGGATCGGTATATGGCTTAGCATCAATGTTCTGATAAACCGGGCAGCGAGGGGCTACAATTGGAGTAGCAGAAATAGCGCTTTCAAGCTCCGCACGGGCCGCTTCCATTAAAGGAGAATGGAAGGCGCCACTAACATTTAATTTAAGTGCTCTTTTGGCACCTCTTTCGGTTAGTAAAGCACATGCTTTGTCGACACCTTCTATGCTTCCCGAAATAACCAATTGGCCTGGGCAATTGTAATTTGCCGGAACAACAACTTCGCTCACTAATTGGCAAACCTCTTCAACTGTATAATCATCAAGGCCCAAAATCGCAGCCATAGTTGACGGTTGAATTTCGCAAGCTTTTTGCATTGCATTAGCACGTGCGGCAACAAGTTTAAGCCCGTCTTCAAAGCTTAAAGCTCCAGCAGCTACAAGGGCAGAAAACTCCCCCAACGAGTGTCCTGCAACCATTTCGGGCTGAAAATCATTTCCTAAAGTATCAGCCAGAATCACAGAGTGAAGAAAGATTGCAGGTTGGGTAACGTTGGTTTGTTTTAAATCTTCATCAGATCCATCAAACATGATATCGGTTATTCTGAAGCCCAGAATTTCGTTCGCCTTTTCGAACAAAGCTTTGGCTTTTTCAGACTTTTCATAAAGGTCTTTGCCCATGCCCGGAAACTGGGCACCTTGTCCTGGAAATACGTATGCTTTCATTTATTATTTTGGATATAAGTTCAGTTGTGAAAGAGTTTTTAAACCGCTAAGCTAGGCCAAGCCTTCCTTTTTAGGGGATGGAGCCCGAGCTAATCCAGGCTCGCTGTTATTAGCCTTAAAAACTCAGACCTTGTTTTATCATTAACAAAAGCCCCCGTAAACGCAGAAGTAGTAGTAACAGAGTTTTGTTTTTGAATTCCCCTCATGCTCATACATAGGTGCTTACATTCGATAACAACAGCAACACCTAAAGGCTGAAGCGTGTTTTGAATACAGTCTCTGATTTCGTTAGTCAAGCGTTCCTGAACCTGAAGCCTTCTCGCATAAGCTTCTACCACACGTGGGATTTTGCTTAAGCCCACAATGTGCCCGTTAGGAATGTAAGCAACATGGGCTTTGCCTAAAAACGGCAACATATGGTGCTCGCACATGGAGTATACTTCGATATCTTTAACAACCACCATCTGGCTATATTCTTCTTTAAACATAGCGCCCCGCAAAATTTCTTCGGGCTTTATATCGTATCCGTGAGTTAAGAACTGCAAGGCCTTAGCAACGCGTTCTGGAGTTTTCAATAAGCCTTCACGCTGTGGGTCTTCCCCTAACTCGGCTAAAATCTGGCTGTAATGAGAGGCAATGCTTTCTATCTTTTGCGGATTATAGCGGTCTATTTTAACATAGCCATCCAATTCATTCTCTTCAGCCATGTAGTTGTGCTGTTCTGCCATTATTTGAATATTTAGTCTCCGAAGTATTCTACAAAGTTATTCTCGGTTTCCACCAGCTTTACGCAGTGTAAAATCACGTTCAGAGGGTCAAGATGTGTTTTCAGCTGTTTAAAAATTTCTATAGCCAATACTTCCGTCGATGCCATTTTATCTTTCATAAAATCAACATCGAGGTTTATATTTCTATGGTCAAGTTTATCGGTAATGTTTACCCGAATAATGTCCTTAAGTAACTTTAGGTCTATAACAAAGCCTGTTTCCGGATTAACTTCACCTTTAACAGTAACAAAAAGTTCGTAATTATGCCCATGCCAGTTAGGGTTTGAGCATTTTCCAAATACCTCCGAATTCTGTTCGTTGCTCCACTCAGCCCTGTACAACTTATGCGCTGCATTAAATTGTTCTCTGCGGGTTATGTATATCATTCAAATTCAAAATAAAGCGCAAACTTACATAAAATTTTGCCTTTAGGATTTTATAGGGCTCACTAATACAAATTATGACGGTAAATCAATCTGAATATTGCATGAAATAAAATCTACAGTACACCGACTTTTCTTATTAGCGAAATTTGAGCCAATATGTAACTTCGCCGAATGAAATTGCTGCTGGTTGCCGCTACTCCTTTTGAAATAGAACCATTCAAATCCTATTGGACGGCTAAAAGCATCAATTCTGGTGAAATTGAAATCCTGGTAACCGGAGTTGGAATGGTAGCTACAGCATTTGACATGGGGAGGCTTTTGGCAACAAAGCAATTTGACCTGGCTATAAATGCAGGAATAGCCGGAGCATTCGATAAAAATTTGGCTGTAGGTGATGTTGTGCATGTTGTCAATGACCGGTTTGCTGAACTTGGAGCTGAAGACGGCGATGGGTTCATTAGTATTGATGAGCTAGGCTTCGGCGGCAGTATTTTACGCCCGATAAGTCCTCTACTAAGTTTGCCACAAATGGCAGGGGTTTCTGCAATCACAGTGAATAAAGTGCATGGTTCAGAATCAAGCATCTCAGAAACTTTAAAGCGATTTAATCCGCAAGTTGAGAGCATGGAAGGAGCTGCATTTGTTTATGCATGCAATCAATTTAACCTGCCTTCCCTGAAAATCAGAAGTATTTCTAACTACGTTGAACGCCGTAATCGCGACAGCTGGAATATTCCCTTAGCCATAAAAAATCTAAACAACACAGTAATAGAAATCATAAATCAGTTTGTATGAAATTAAGCCTCGGGTTTTCGCCTTGCCCAAACGATACATTCATTTTCGATGCCTTAATTCATCATAAAATAGATACCGAAGGCTTAGAATTTGAAGTGTTCTTTGACGATGTTGAAACACTTAATCAAAAAGCGTTTCGAAAGGAGTTAGACATTACTAAGTTAAGCTTTCATGCCTTCGCTTACGCGATAAAAGATTACGTGTTGTTAGACGCAGGCAGCGCACTAGGATTTGGCGTGGGGCCCCTGGTGATTAGTAAAAAAAGCTTAAAAGAAATCCTTCCTGCTAATGCCGGCACGCGTAATGAGGTTGGTGACTCTTCGATTGTGAACGACATTAAGCCATATCTTTCTAATCTTAAAATCGGTATTCCTGGCAATTACACTACAGCTAATTTTCTGTTGAGCTGGCTATTGCCGGATGCAACAAACAAAACAGAGATGGTTTTCTCTGATATTGAGAATGCAGTATTGGATGGGACAATTGATCTTGGGCTAATAATTCATGAGAACAGGTTTACCTACCAGGATAAGGGATTAAAGAAAGTATTCGACCTTGGAGATCTTTGGGAGAAAGGAACCCAATGTGCGATCCCGTTAGGCGGCATTGTAATTAAGAGAGATTTGTCTGATGAGATTAAGCTTAAGATAAATCGGGTATTGCGCAGAAGTGTTGAGTTTGCCTTTGCCAATCCAAAGTCTGGCCTCGATTTTATAAAACAACATGCGCAGTCAATGGATGAAGAGGTAATGTATAAGCATATTGAGCTTTACGTAAATAAATATTCTATAGATTTGGGGCCTGAAGGGCGCCAAGCTATCAAAACGCTGTTTGATACCGCCCTCAGCAAGGGAATTATTCCAAAGTTTAACGAAGAAATTTTTCTAGCACAATACCTATAAGGGATTAGTATATGATAATTATTACAGGAGCTGCGGGCTTTATTGGAAGCTGTTTAGTTCAAAAATTAAACGACGAGGGATTTTACGACCTGGTATTGGTTGACGATTTCTCCAGCGAAGAACAGAATAGAAACTTTGAAGGGAAACGTTTCTCGCACAAAATAGAACGTGACAGTTTCATTCCCTGGTTGAGGGAAAATCAGTTGCATGTTCAATTTATTTTCCATTTGGGAGCCCGTACCGATACCACTGAGTTCGATTATGAATTGTTGAAGAAGTTAAACCTCGAGTATTCTCAGGATATCTGGAACACTTGCGTTGATTTCGGACTACCTTTGGTATATGCTTCATCTGCCGCAACTTACGGTTTGGGAGAGGCTGGCTATGATGACGACGAACTGCGCCTGGACGAATTAAAGCCATTGAATCCATATGGCGATTCCAAGAATGAATTTGATAAATGGGCACTGGCACAAGAGAGGAAGCCTTATTTCTGGGCAGGGTTGAAGTTTTTCAATGTATACGGACCTAATGAATACCATAAAGGACGTATGGCTTCTGTGATTTTTCATACGTTTAAGCAAATACAGGCAACTGGCTCCATGAAACTATTTCAGTCGCACAACCCTAACTTTAAAGACGGTGAGCAGCAGCGGGATTTTGTGTACGTTAAAGACGTAACTGAAGTGCTATACTTTTTGATGCACCACCGCAAAGATTCTGGTATTTACAACTTGGGTTCAGGAGTGGCACGTACTTTTCTCGACTTGGCTATCAACACCTTCAAAGCACTCGACAAAGAGCCAAACATAACATTCATTCCTACTCCGGAGGATATAAGGGATAAATACCAGTATTTTACAGAAGCAAAGATGGAAAAACTCACCTCTATAGGTTATCACAAACCCTTTTATACTCTTGAAGAAGGGGTGAAAGATTATGTGAAAAACTATCTGGTAGAGGGGCGATATTTATAAGTCGTCGCTTAGATTACCGAGGTTTTTAATGCTGAGCCGTGAAGAAATAGACGAGGCTATTGTAGAAATCAGGGTCACCGTAAAAAAGATCAATACATAATCAATCCATTTTATAGTAATTGGATAAGCATCTGTAATAAAATTGGATTCCGTCATTCTAATAAAGCCAAATTTCTGCTGCAGGATTGAGAATATCAGTCCTGCCAGCATACCGGCAAGGCAGCCAAATAACGAAATCAGCATCCCCTCAACAAAAAATATCTGCCTGATCAGTTTATCATCAGCCCCGATACTGCTGAGTATCGATATATCTTTCTTTTTATCAATCACCAGCATCGTTAAGGAACCGATAATTTTAAAAACGGCGATAATTAGCACAAAGGTGAGAATGAAAAATATCGCCCATTTTTCAGAGTTCAAAATTTTATATAAAAGTTCGTTTTGCTGAACTCTGTTTTTTACTTTAAAAGCTGGCCCTAATTTTTTAGACAGTTCCTTCTGAAAATCGTCTACAGATTCGCCGTTGTTAAGATAAATCTCAATGGCAGTTATTTTCTCGTCTTCTCCTAAAAGTTCTCTGGCAAAAGACAGCGGAATGATTACCGATTCGTCAAATTGTTGTTGTATCTGAAATACTCCAACCGGGCTTATGTTGCGCATTGTAAAATCTTCGGCAGGACTTAAAGATGAGGGGGATGCGCCTTTCTTGGGGGAAAATATTTGAAGCACCCTAAAACTATCGTTTACATTAACACCGAGATATAACTGAACAGTGGACCCTATCACGGCATAAGGAATACCGTCTTCTTCCAGAATGAAGCTGCCCTGAATCAGCGTACTGTCAAGTTTTTTTCTCTTCAAAAAGTCTGATGAGACGCCCTTAACCATTGCAATGTATTGTGCGTTCTCGTACCGTAACAATGCTTTTTCCTGTAAAACCTCAGTGTAGTTGGCAATTCTTTTATCATTTTTCAAGCCCTTTAATACCGGCAGCCCCGGATCAAATGTTTTTCCTTTTGCAGGCTCCACCATTACTTCGGGAGTAAAAGTGTTATACATAGATAGTATTACACTTTCGAAACCGTTAAAAACGGAAAGAATGATAATAAGGGCTGCACTACCCACAAAAACGCCCAGCATTGATATCCCCGAAATGAAGTTAATCGCGTTTAAGGATTTCTTGGAAAACAGGTATCGCTTTGCTATGTAGAAGGAAGTGCTCAATTGTCAAGCTGCTGTTGAGGTTTAAAAGAATGGGTTATGCTTTTTTTCGAAACCAATGCTTGTTTCGCCACCGTGACCGGGATAAACAACGCAATCGTCCGGCAGGGTAAATAGTTTTTCGCGAATGTTTTTTAGCAATTGCGAGTGGTTGCCTCCTGGCAAGTCGGTGCGCCCTATGCTTCCATAAAATAGAACATCGCCTCCAATCAGGAAATTAGCTTCTTTGCTATAAAAACATAAATGAGCAGGGGAGTGCCCAGGGGCAAATATGAGTTCCAGTTCGCTGTTTCCAAATGAAATAGTGCCCAACTCAGGTAAAAATTTTTCTGGCAGTGGGGACACTTCATAATTGAAGCCTTGCGCCGGCGCATAAGACGGCACAGCGGTTAATAAAGGCAATTCTCCTTCATGAAACTGTGGTTTTAACCCGTAATTATCAAATACAAATTTATTCCCTAAAACATGGTCTATATGACAATGTGTATTTAGTAATAAAACCGGGTTCAGCTTTTCCGAAGAGATGAAACGCACTACAGCATTCTGCTCGCTGGCAGTGTACATGCCCGGATCAATAATCACGCAGTCTTTGCTGTCATCAAATAAAATATAAGTGTTCTCCTGATAAGGGTTATTTACAAAAGACTGCAGTTCTATCATGGTTTCAAATGTACTAACAATACACTAAAGGATTATGAAAGTTTGGAGGCTTGGCATATGCCTGGAGAAGAAGCATAATGATGTCGTACTTTTTCTATTTCCACCGGAAGGATTTAACCAAAACGTCAATGTCTTTTTCTACAAAATCTAAAACCGGCTTTATGGAGTCAATCCGCGGAACTTCGTTAAAGTATAAAGCACCTCTCAGATAATTTTTTGTGCTGTCTGTTAAAAAAAATTGGATAGACGATGCCGTGTTCCCTTCTATGGTATAATAAATACCGTAAACATGCCTTTCTGGATAGGTAATTCGGGCTTCGTTGATGCCAGTTGCTTTTACCGTGTGTTTAAACGCAAAGGTCCTCGAATCTTCAATTAGTTCATTAAAAACCTTTTTGGAAGAGATGGCTTGATAACTAAGATGTATTTTACCATTAAATTGGGGAAAGTCAACATTCAGCCAACAGGGTTGAGCATCCTTGGAATTATCAGGACTTATTTTTGAATAGACGGGAAAATCGAAAGTAAAAGGGCAATTGCCGTTGTATTCTTGATAAGCTTTTTCGGGCAAGTCAATTTTGAAATATCCCCGAGGTTTTGGAGCGTAATCATTGCCGCAAGCCATGCAACTTAGCATAAAGAAAAACAAAACTATGTAAGTTGCATGCTGCTTCATAAAAGGATTAGCTATTCCAGATCTCCCAGGCTTTTTCTGCTTGTAAGTACAACATTTCCTCCCCATTCTTAATAGTGGCTCCTTTTTCTTTGCCGCGCTTTAAAAATTCGGTTTCCGCGGGATTATATACAAGGTCGTAAAGTAAATGTTTTGATGTAAGGTACTCGTACGGAATTTCAGGGCATTGATGTATGTCAGGAGCTGTTCCTAGTGGGGTTGTATTAATAATCACCAGATGGTCTTCCATCATATTTTTAGTGAGCTCCGAATATGTTATTTGCTTACGCGCTTTTCGCCTTGAAACGATTTGGTAATCAATATCCAGCTTTTTTAGTATGTAAGTCACCGCCCTTGAAGCTCCGCCGCTACCTAAAACCAGGGCTTTATTATGGTGTTTTTGAAGAAGAGGCTTTAGCGATGCCTCAAACCCAAAAGCATCTGTATTAAATCCTTCTAACCGGACTTTAAATGGCGATAGCTCACCTGTAAAAAAAGATTCAACAGGTTTGCTTTTTATAATTTTAATGCAATTAACCGCATCAATAGCTTTGGCATCTGGATGTACTCTATCGAGATAATACATGATTCCAATCTTATGCGGTATGGTTACATTAAGGCCGCAAAGATCAGGATGAGAGGCTATGAGTTCTTCAACATCGCTGATATTTTGCAGTGGGAATAATTCATAAGTGCAATCAGTAAGCCCTTCGCGTTCGAATTTCTCTGTAAAGTATTTTTTAGAGAATGAATGTCCTAATGGATAGCCGATTAATCCAAACTTCTTCATTATAAGAGAATAACTTTAAACGCTAAGAGTTTTGATAAAATGGTCAAATGTATCTCCCCTTAGTCCTAATCGGATGGTTTCTAATGGGATAACTTCTGCTGGCGCAATATTGCCAAGATTAACGTTCGCGCCAATCAGCTTAATAAACCAAACCTGTTGGTCTTTTTGTGGAGCTTCCCAAATAATGGTTCCCTCCGGGATTTGGGTAAGTATTTCATCAACCAATCCTTCTCTCACCTCTCCCGAGTCACGGTAAATTCCTACATTCCCACCTTCCCGCGACTCAGCTATTAATTTCCAGGAACCGGCTTGCAACTCTGCATGCATCATTTTGATCCATTTGTATGGCGCAAAAATCTTCTGCGCATCCTTAGAGCCAACTTCTGATATTACGGTAACCTGGTCGCTTAATGTTCTGATAAATTCGCATTTTTCTTCGTGCTGAATATCAATAGAGCCATCAGATACTTCTGCAAATTGCATCCCATATTTATCCAACACACGACGGTAGTCATCAAACTGGTTGCGGATTACAAATGCTTCAAAAAGAGTACCCCCAAAGTATACCGGGATGCCCGCACTTTTATAAACGTCTAGCTTCTTATTTAAATTGGGAGTTACAAAAGATGTTGACCAGCCGAGCTTCACTATATCAACGTAAGGGCCAGAAACTTCAAGAAAATTCTCAATCTCCCTAATGCTTAAGCCTTTGTCCATAACCATGGTAATACCTTTGTCACGGGGCTTTAATGTTCGTTCAGGAAGTTGATTCAAATTGAAATTAATCATAAGGTTACAAATCTTGCAAAAAAAATCCAATACTTCTGATAGAACGTATTGGATTTGGGTAATTTTTTGCTTAAAATCTGAAATTACAGCAAATATTTATTTATTATATCAATTATAATTTTGTTTGACTGCAATTGGGGAAGATATTCAAAAAGTATATCATGTTTCGACGGGTCAATCTTTAAAGCGATTTCTAAACAATTTAAAGCTTCATTGTATTGTCCGTCAGCAAATAAATAAGCTACCATTCTATAATACAGTTCGGCCGCATCCGGATTGTTTTTTATTGCCTCTGCTATAGTTTCAATAGCCGGAACAAGCTTGTTCTGTTCGTATAAAATAGATGAATAGTCGAGCCATGCTTCAATATCTATTGGGTTTAGTTCAATAACCTTCTCGTAAGCCTTTTCCGATTCATCAAGTCTGCCCAGTTTGTACTGAGCATCGGCAATTGCAAACCAGTAATCTGGGTTTTTATCGTCAATGGCCAGAGCTTTATTATAAAAATGTAGCGATTCAAAGTGTCGTTCTTCAAAGTCAAGCGTTACGCCAATTCCAAACCAGGCATCGGCAAGTTTTGAATCCATTTTTACCGCTTTTTTATAATACGAGCGGGCTTCTTCCATTTGCTCAAGTTTTTCATAGCATTCGCCTATCGCGCAGTATGTATCGGCATTAGGCGGCTCATACTCAAACGTTTGCTTATAAACTTCAATGGCTTCCAAAAACCTGTCAAGATGCACCAGAGAATTGCCTTTATTAAAATAAGCCGAAGAAAAGTTTTCTTTAATTAAAATGGCATAATCATATGCATCAATTGCCATTTCAAACATTGCCATTTTATGATAAGCATTGCCCAGATTGTACCATGCAGCGTACGAGTACGGCTCATTGTCGATGTATTGCTTATAGAACTGGATGCTCTCTTCTTTTTTGTCTAAAACATCATAACAGAAAGCTAATTCATACAAAGCATCCTGGTTTTCCATATTCAGCTCCAGGCATTTTTTTAAGCTGATTACTGCATTTTCATAATCGCCGATGTTTTGATAAACCATAGCAATATGAAGTAGGATCTCATCTGTGTTTTCGGCCAGCTCAAGCGCTTTTTCGTAATTTTCAAGCGCCTCATCATGCCTCTCCATCACCTGGTAAATATTCCCTCTTATCAAAAATATGTCGGCTTCAGAAGGTTCTAGAAGTTCTGCCTTGCTTAGAGCCTCAAATGCGCTATCCAATTGGTTTGTAGCAACAAATAGTTGGGCCTGCTTTATAAAAAATATGGCGGCAAATGGGTGCTGGCTGACGGCATACTCAACCACTTGCAGTGCCTTTATCGGGTCGTTTTTCTCGATATAGTAATCGATAATATTCTCAAATGCCTGTGCATCGAAAAAGTACTGATCCTTGTTTCGGATCATTTCTTCATAACGTTCCACGGAAAATTTCGGATCTTCGGTGAAGTCAAATTCAAAGTCGTCTTCCATCAATACTTAGGTTTTAAAGAACGTTTCTTTAGGTTATAATAACCCCTGAAAAATCTGTGCCAAATTTGCTACTATTAAGTTACCTTAAAACGGATTATTTTCAATTTTAAATTATCAACATTTAACCCCTCGTCATCATAATCCCTTGAAAAATAGCTTTGTAGTAGTGCTGTGTGTGAATAAATCCTCGATTTTTTCTAGATTTTTCAAATGTTGATTTATAAATATAAAAAATTTCTGACATATATACTAATATACTTGCCCCGGCACTGGTTATCTTTGCCTAAATGACACCTGCAGAGATAAATAAAAAATGGGTAGAGCTTCAGGAGCGGTTAGCCAAAGATTTTGATACTGAAAAGCCAGATATTAAAGTGATGCTCTTTTTAATCGGTGTACAGGAGCTGGGCAAAGGCCCCCGAAAGTTCTCAAAAAGACAAAAGGAAGAGCTTATGCATATTGCTAATTGCAGGCTGTTTAGCGAATTAGGTTTTTATGAGTTAACCGGACTTGACCAAGATGGCTGGCCACATTGGAAACTTGTAAAACCCATTCCAGCTTATACAATACTTGAGCAGGAAATGTTGATGAAATCATTGCTAATCAATTATTTTGAAGAAAATTATTGATCAAGCTAAACCTTTACAAGAATCCATAATCTTTAAAAAAATGAAGTGGCGGAGATAGCATCTGCTATTTTAAAAATGTAAAACAATAGATGAGAAACATATTAATTCTTGTATTTCTGGCCGCTACTTCAGTTGCGTTTGCGGCAAAAAAGCCTAAGGATATTTATGCCAGGATAAAAACTGCACAGGGCGAATGCGTAGTAAGATTATATAATGAAACGCCAAAACACAAAGAAAACTTCGCGAGACTCGCAAAAAGCGGATTTTATAATAAAACATTATTTCATCGGGTAATTAAGGGTTTTATGATTCAAGGAGGAGACCCTGAGTCGAAGAATGCTAAACCTGGCCAACTGCTTGGCAACGGAGGCCTCTCTTATACTATTCCCGCCGAATTTAAACCTGAGCTTTTTCATAAAAAAGGAGCATTGGCGGCTGCCCGCGACGGCAATCCAGCAAAAGCATCGAGCTCAACCCAATTTTATATAGTTCAAGGCAAAACTTACACTGACCAGGAGCTGAATATGATAGAGCAGTCGAGGTTGAACGGCAGGAAAATACCTGAGCCTCAGCGCCAGATTTATAAGACGCTGGGAGGCACCCCTTTTCTAGATCAGAATTACACTGTTTTTGGGGAGATTGTTAAGGGAATTGAAATGGTTGATGCTATAGCCGTGTTGCCAACAGATGATAATAATAGGCCAAATTCTGATGTGCCGATTGAAATAAGTTTACTGAAGAAAAAGGAAGTGAAAAAATTGCAGAAGGCACTTATTCAGGAAGCATTTAGAAAGAACGTAATAATGAAATCTCGCTAATGAAGATTGTAACTTATAACGTCAATGGAATTCGTTCTGCATTAAGTAAAAACTGGCTAGGCTGGCTTCAGGCTTCTAACCCAGATGTAATTTGCTTGCAGGAAATTAAGGCTCACCCAGAGCAGGTCGCAGATCTTCATTTATTAGAACAGTTGGGGTATGAACATTATTGGTATCCGGCTCAAAAGAAAGGATATAGTGGCACTGCTATACTATCTAAAATTACGCCCAAAAAGGTTGAGTATGGTTGCGGGCATTGCGATTATGATTTTGAAGGGAGGATGATTCGGGCTGATTTTGATGGTGTTTCTGTTATGAGTACTTATTTTCCGTCCGGCTCTAGCGGTGATTTGAGGCAGGTGTTCAAGTATCGTTTCCTTGATGACTTTCAGCAATATATTGACAAGCTGAAAATGGAATTTCCGAACCTCGTAATTTCAGGGGATTATAATATTTGCCACAAACCAATAGATATTCATAATCCGAAGTCTAATGCCAATTCCTCGGGATTTCTGCCGGAGGAAAGGGAATGGATGGAGAACTTTGTAAACACTGGCTTTATCGATTCCTTCAGGTATTTTAATCAAGACCCGCACCATTATACATGGTGGAGTTTCAGAGCTGGTGCCCGTAAGAAGAACCTGGGCTGGCGTATTGATTACAACATGGTAAGCTCAACGTTGGAGGATAAGCTTAAGAGATCGCAGATATTATGTGATGCGGTGCATTCTGACCATTGTCCGGTTTTGTTGGAGTTGGATATGTAGTTTATTCGTTAGGCCTGACAGATTTTCAAAACCTGTCAAGCCTAATGAATAAATTCCCAAATCCTCTCCGGTGTTACACAAATATCCAAGGGGATATCATATTCATCCACATTAAAAAACAAGTTTTCGGCATCGAAATAGGAAACCCCCACCTTCTTCACATTCCACCTGCATTCCGCCAGAAACCGATCATAAAACCCCTTCCCGTAGCCAATTCTATTTCCTGCTCTGTCGAATGCTAAAAGTGGGATAATCACCATGTCAATGAGCTCTGGCTGGACAGCCACTCCGTTTTCAGGCTCTGTAATTCCCCATTCATTCATTGCTAGGGGGGTGTCTTCTTCCCAAATAATATGTTTTAATGTATGGTTTTGTAGATCACTTTTAGGAAGCAAAAGTTTGATTTCCGGGTAATTAGAACGAATCCAGTCGGCAAGCAGCAAACTGTTTATTTCTTGCTTTCCTGTCATTGGGTAAAAAACATGAAGGTATTTAATTCCATCAAAAGAAAGCGTTTTAGCGTTTTGGAAGATTTTTTCAGATAATGCTGCTACCTGTTCCGGGTTTAAGCCTTTGCGTTTCTGCAAATAAAGTTTTCTGATACTTTGTTTATCCACCTGGCAAAAATAGAAAACGGCTGCAAAAATTCTCTTGCAGCCGTTTTCTGTTAAGATATGTTTTACAATTACTTTACTCGCTCTATGTAGTCGCCTGTACGGGTATCAACGCGAACTTTGTCTCCCTGATTGATAAACAAAGGCACACGGATTTCAACGCCTGTTTCTACCGTTGCATATTTTGTAGCGTTGGTAGAAGTATCTCCTTTTACTGCAGGCTCGGTATAAGTAATTTCAAGCTCAACAGTAGTTGGAGCCTGGGCTGTAATTGGCTCTTCGCTTTCAAAGGCAATGATAACGTTCATGCCTTCTTTTAAGAACTTCGCAGCATCGCCAAATAACTGTTTAGGGATATTAAATTGCTCGTAAGTGTTATTATCCATTACAACGAAGAACTCGCCGTCTGCATATAAATATTGGTAATCGTTAGTTTCCACACGGCAAATTTCAACCTCCTCATCTGTACGGAAACGGTACTCAACCAACTTGCCTGATTTCACGTTCCTCATTTTTGCCTGATAAAAGGCGCGAAGGTTACCCGGTGTACGGTGAATAAACTCTTCTACTGCTACCAACTCGCCGTTAAAACGAAGGATGCTGCCATTTTTAATATCTGAAGCCTTAGCCATAAAAATATTCTTAGGTTTTGAAGCGGCAAAGATAAACTTTAGCCAGATATTAAGAAAAACAGTTTTTTGATTGTCCGTTTACGGCGCAATAGGAGTGCGCTTACTTATAATCGGTTATATTTAAGCGAGATTGGCAGAAATCGTATTCATGCTCTTGGTTAGAGCATACAATAACAAGCCGGTTTGTGCAAAAATTCCTAATAAAGCCTTTGTACCACTCTACACCCTGATTGTCAAAGTTTGCCGTTGGTTCATCTAACAATAAAATGGGAGTATCAGAACAAAAAGCAAGGGCAAGTTTTGTTCGTTGCTTCATGCCTGAAGAAAAGTATTTTATAAGCTTGTTTTTGGATTGCTGAAAGCCCAGAATATCTATTACAGCGTTGGCGTTAAGCCCTTCTCTGTAGTGTTTAAAGCTAAAGTGGAAATCGATCAGCTCTTTTAGGCTGAACTCTTCAATCAGTTCAAGATAGGGGGCAGCAATACTTAGCTCTTTAAATATCTCCTCAATTTCGAGGGCTGAACCATTGTGGAAAGAGATTGAACCCTCTGAGGGAGTAAGGCTGCCGGCTATGATTTGCAATAAAGTGGATTTCCCTGAACCATTATGCCCTAGTATTGCATAAGCATTGCCTTGCTCAAACGTATAATTAATGTTCCTGAAAATCCACTCTCGGTTAAAGCGCCGCCCGATATCTGCGAGTTTAATTTGCATATATTGCGGCTAAGGAGCCTAAGCTCCTGTAAAACCTTTCATGATGCCTCTGTTTGAGTTACGAATGAAATCTAAAATTTCATCGCGCACTTCTGTAGGCTGGTGCTCTGCTTCAATTAAATCTAAAGCAGTGCTGATATTGTATTTCTTAACAAATAAAGTCCTGTAAATGTCCTGAATCTCGTTGATAACTTCTGAAGAGAAACCTCTTCTACGTAAGCCAACAGAATTAATTCCAACATATGAAAGCGGCTCGCGAGCTGCCTTTACATAAGGAGGTACGTCTTTGCGGACTAAAGAACCTCCGGTAACGAACGCATGAGATCCGATTTGGCAGAATTGGTGAATTGCCACCATTCCCGCTAATACCACGTTATCGCCAACGGTAACATGCCCTGCAATAGTTGTGTTATTAGAAAATATACAGTTATCGCCGATCAGGCAGTCGTGAGCCACGTGGCAATACGCCATTATCAGGCAGTTTTTGCCAATAACAGTTTTCCAACGATCGCTGGTGCCGCGGTTTATTGTTACACATTCACGGATAGTTGTATTGTCGCCAATTTCAACTATGGTATTTTCTCCTGCATATTTTAAGTCCTGTGGGGCGGCGGAAATAACTGCCCCTGGAAAAATACGGCAATTTTTACCAATGCGGGCACCATCCATTATGGTAACGTTAGGGCCAATCCATGTACCTTCGCCAATTTCAACGTTTTTATGAATGGTAACAAATGGTTCGATAACTACGTTGTCGGCAATTTTTGCCTGCGGATGAATATAAGCTAAAGGTTGAATCATTATTATGCTTGACTTTCTTTTACTTTTACGATTTGGGCCATAAGTTCTGCTTCTACTACTATTTTCTCTCCCACCATGCCAATGCCCTTCATTTGAGCAATGCCCCTGCGTATAGGAGCAACCAAATCGCAACGGAAAATTAATGTATCGCCTGGAACCACTTTGTCTTTAAAGCGGGCATTTTCAATTTTAAGGAACAAAGTTAACCAGTTTTCCGGATCAGGGACTGTATTTAGTACTAATATTCCACCGGTTTGCGCCATAGCTTCAATTTGTAAAACCCCAGGAAACAACGGAGAGCCAGGGAAGTGCCCTTTGAACAGCTCTTCGTTCATCGTTACATTTTTAACGCCAACTACATGGTTCTTAGTTAATTCCAGAATTTTATCCACTAGTAAAAACGGCTGCCTGTGCGGTAAAATGTTCATTATCTGAACAGTATCGTATACCGGAGTTGCGTTGGGATTGTATACTTTAACCGTTTTTTTACTGCGTTCTTTTTTTATCTGAGCCTTAATTTTTTTCGCAAAGGCTACGTTTGCCGCGTGGCCGGGCCTTGCTGCCATGATATGGCCGCGAAGAGGTACTCCCACTAAAGCTAAATCTCCAATCATATCCAGCAGTTTGTGGCGTGCCGGCTCATTTTGATGGCGTAATTCAATGTTATTTAGAATTCCCTCGCGGGCAACATCAATGTCTTCGCGATTAAAAAGAACTGCAAGGTGTTTTAATTCTTCTTTGCTAACATCCTTATCCACTACAACTATGGCGTTGTTTAAATCTCCACCTTTAATCAGGTTATGTTTTAAAAGTGCCTCAAGTTCGTGAAGGAAACAGAATGTCCGGCTTGACGAAATTTCTTTTTTAAAGTCGGCAATAGTAGATATTGCTGCATGCTGGCTGCCTAAAACAGGAGAGTTATAGTCGATCATGCAAGTAAAACGGTAATCGTTTTCCAAAGGCATCGCTACCATTTCCACTTTTCTGTCAGGCTCAGTATAATGAATGTTGTAAGGGATGTGGTAATATTCCCTGTCTGCATTTTGTTCCTGGAAACCAACTTTTTCAAGCGCATCAATAAAGAGGATAGAGCTTCCATCCATTATCGGAGCTTCGGGGCCATCAAGCTCAATAAGCACATTGTCAACCTCAAGGCCTACCAGCGATGCCAGTACGTGCTCTATTGTGCTTACACTTGCTCCGTTTTGTGAAATTGTTGTACCTCTTGAGGTATCGGTAACGTTATCTACATCGGCATCAATTACAGGCTGTCCCTCAATATCAATCCTCTTAAATTTATAGCCATGGTTTTCTGGGGCAGGTTTAAAAGTCATATTTACAGGTTGCCCTGTGTGTAGCCCTGAACCAGAAACTGTAATTTCCGATTTTATAGTACGTTGTTTAACATTCATATTTCTGACTAATCAGCGTTAGTATTTGATTTTTCTTGTAGTTTTCGCTCTAGTTCTTCAAGCCTGCGCTCCAGCTCTGGAAGCCGTGCTAAAACAACTTGCGAGCGCATGTGATGCGAATAAGGGCTTGCTGGCGCTCCCGCCCATTTTTTTCCAGGCTCTTCAATTGACCGGTTAATGCCCGATTTTGCCTGTATTTGAGTCCCCTTTGCTAGCGTAATATGTCCAACAACTCCAACCTGGCCGCCAATAATAGACTGCTCTCCAACTTTTGTACTGCCGGAAATGCCTGTTTGAGAGGCAATTACTGTGTTTTTTCCGATTTCCACATTATGTGCAAGCTGAATAAGATTATCTAGTTTTACGCCTTGGCGTATTATAGTCGATCCCATAGTGGCCCTGTCAACAGATGTATTCGAGCCTATCTCTACATCATCTTCGATGATAACATTTCCAATCTGGCTAACCTTGCTATAGCTCCCATCTGCTTGTGGGGCAAAGCCAAAGCCATCGCTGCCAATTACGGTGCTTGCATGTATGATTACACGATTTCCAACTTTGCAATCGGCATAAATTTTTACCCCGGAAAAAAGAGTAGTATCGTTGCCTACTTCGACATTGTCACCAAGATATGTTTGAGGGTAGATTTTGCTGTTATCGCCCACAATTGCGTTTGCGCCGATATAAGCAAAGGCGCCTATGTAAACATCCTTACCAATTTTAGCTGTTGGATGAATAAATGAAGGCTCTTCGATGCCAACTTTGCTCAGTTTTAGAGTATTATATTTTTCCAATAAGACCGAAAACGCACTATAAGCATCTTTTACCCTTATAAGAGTTGTATTTATTGGCGCTGTAGGTATAAAGCTTTCACTTACAATTACGGCTGATGCCTCGGTTGTGTATAAAAAAGGCTCATATTTAGGATTGGCTAAAAATGACAAAGCACCTTCGCCTGCGTCCTCTATTTTGCCTAACTTATCTACTGTAACGTCAGGGTTGCCTTCAACGCTGCCATTAAGTAAAAGTCCAATCTGTTGAGCCGTAAATTGCATCGGGCAAATTTATATGTTATTAATTTATGAACAAATTTTAAGGTTGCTACTTGTTAAAGTGTAAAATGCAGAAGCAATATCGGTCATTACAAGCCTTTTATGTGGCAAAGAATATGTTTTTTAACCGTTTTTGCAAGAGCTTCAAGATTTGAATTATCAGATGCTGCGGCAATATCTTTAATTGTTCCGTCTTTCATCAAGAGGTTAATATTGCCATCTCCACCCTTATATGCCTTATTTTTTATAGTGTCGGTAAATACAAAGTAGCTGGCTTCTTCCCTGTTAACATCAAAATTAGCCATTGCTTTCTGAATTAGTGTTTCAACTCTATCGGCAGCAGGTTCATCATTGGATATTTCAACATGATAGAGGTTTCGACTTATTAAATTACGACATAATTGAGACAATATTTTATCATCAGCGGATGCCCACACTTTTATTGAAGTGTAAATGTCAAAATCGTCAAGAGCTGAAAAGTATTGCAAATGTTCAGGATTGCCTTCAAAATCAGCTTTGGTAACAGACTTGTTTAAAAAGTGTGCAAAATTAGGCGTGGCGAACAAGCTTACCCCATGAGATGCAAGAAACTTTGCACGCTGCAATATCTTTACCAGAAGCATTTCTGCTGCAACGGCTGCTTTGTGCAGATAGACCTGCCAGTACATCAGCCTACGCGCAATCAGAAATTTCTCGATAGAATAAATGCCCTTTTCCTCTATGACGATTTGCCCGTTTGCTATATTGAGCATTTTTATAATGCGGTCAAAGCCGATAATCCCTTCGGAAACCCCTGTAAAAAAACTATCCCGATTAAGATAATCCATGCGGTCGAGGTCAAGTTGGCCTGAAACGAGCTGGTGTAGGAAGATTTTATGGTAACGATTGTTGAAAATCTCAATAGCCAAAGATAATTTTCCCTCATACTGCTTGTTTAAATCGGCCATCAGGAGTGTAGAAATATGCTCGTGAGAGATACCTTCTACAATAGTATGTTCCAGCGCATGAGAAAATGGGCCGTGCCCGATGTCATGTAAAAGTATAGCAACCATTGCTGCCTCTTCTTCAGCAGGTGTGATTTCATGCCCTTTTCCTCTCAGTGTTTCGATGGCGAGCTCCATAAGGTGCAATGCTCCGAGGGCATGGTGAAAGCGGGTGTGCAAGGCGCCAGGATAGACCAGGGAAGTCATTCCCAGTTGCTTAATATGTCGTAGCCGCTGAAAATAGGAGTGCTCTATGAGGTCGAAGATAAGGCCCGAGTGTATGCTGATAAATCCGTAAACCGGATCGTTGATTATTTTTTTCTTATTCAAAGCAATAGTCTGGGTGCAAAAATTGTTATTTTATATGATACAAAAAACAGGTTCAAGTGTTATACCTTGGCTGAATTAAAATAATGACTTAAATATGCAAGAAACTACGATCCTTTGGGCGGACGACGAAATAGATTTATTAAAGCCACACATCTTACTGTTAAATGACAAAGGCTATAAAGTAAGCACTTACACGAATGGTAATGATGCATTGGAGGCGTTTAAGAATGGTTATTTCGATCTGGTTTTTCTTGACGAAAATATGCCGGGCCTAACAGGACTGGAAACGCTTGCCGAGATTAAAAACATAAGCCCGGATACGCCGGTGGTACTTATCACCAAAAATGAGGAAGAGCATTTGATGGAAGATGCTATCGGTTCTAAAATTGACGATTACCTTATAAAGCCGGTAAACCCCAAACAGGTTCTGTTAACCATTAAAAAACTTACAGAAAATAAAAGGCTTATCAGCGAGAAAACTTCCATGGCTTACCAGCAGGATTTCAGGACACTGGGCATGACGCTTAACGAGAATCTGAGTTTTAGTGAGTGGGTAGACGTGTATAAAAAGCTTGTTTTTTGGGAACTTTCTCTTGAAAAACTTGAAGATGCAGGAATGCACGAGATCCTGACGCTTCAAAAAGCGGAGGCCAACGTTCAGTTTTCTAAGTTTATTGAGAAAAACTATCTTAAATGGCTTAAAGACCCCGATTCTGGCCCTATAATGTCTAACCAGCTTTTGAAGAAAAAGCTTTTTCCTACCCTCGAAAGTAATAGGCCAACATTTTTCATTCTGATTGATAACCTTCGCTATGACCAATGGAAGGTTATTAATTCGTTTATAACAGATCATTTCAGGCTTGATGAGGAAGATTCTTATTATAGCATATTGCCTACCGCAACACAATATGCACGTAATGCAATATTTGCGGGCCTAATGCCTTTGGACATGGAGAAAAGATTTCCATCAATGTGGCAAAACGACGAGGATGAGGGTGGGAAGAATTTATTTGAAGAGCAGTTCTTGTCAGACCAGATTCAACGGGTATTGAGGAAGGAAGTTAAGCATTCGTATACTAAAATACTCACCTATGAGCAAGGCAAAGATGTGGTTGATAATCTGCATAATTTAATGGGGAATGAGCTTAATGTGCTGGTCTATAATTTTGTGGATATGTTATCTCATGCCCGTACGGATATGGCAATGATTCGCGAGTTGGCAAATGACGAGGCTGCGTACCGATCGCTGACTTTATCGTGGTTTGAACATTCGCCATTGCTGGAGGCATTAAAAAAGCTCTCGCAGAAAAATGTGAAGTTGGTAATCACTACAGACCATGGTACTATCAGGGTAAAGCATCCAAGTAAGGTAATAGGAGACAGAAATACAAATACCAATCTAAGGTATAAGCAAGGAAAGAACCTCAACTTTAATGCTAAAGAGGTTTTTCACATTAAAAATCCTCATGATGCGCTTCTTCCTAAACTGCATGTCAGCTCAAGCTTTATTTTTACCAAAGAGGATGGCTATTTTGTTTACCCTAACAATTATAACCAATTTGTTAATTATTACAACGAGACATTCCAGCATGGAGGCATTTCCCTCGAAGAGATGATTGTGCCATATGTAACTTACAGTTCTAAGTAAAGGGGGCTTGATTATCTTTGTGAATGGAATTATGCATTTCTTCTGTTAACGAACTAGCTAAAGCAGCAGAAAATATTTTAGATTTTGCAGGAGAGGAGCGAGTTTTCCTCTTTTTTGGCGAAATGGGGGCAGGCAAAACGACTCTTATCAAGGAGTTGTGCCAGGTTTTGGGAGTAACTGATACTGCATCGAGCCCTACCTTTTCTATTGTGAATGAATATAACTCGGCCAACGGAGTAGTTTTTCATTTTGATTTCTACAGGCTAAAGGATGAAACTGAAGCCCTCGACCTGGGCTATGAAGATTATTTTTATTCGGGAAATTACTGTTTTATAGAATGGCCGGAGAAAATTCCCAATTTGATACCTAATAAATCCGTTACAGTCAAAATTTCTGTAAATGATCATGAAGAAAGAATAATTTCTGCAAACAAAAATTAGAATAAGGCTTTTCTTTAGTGGATATTGAGCCAAATTCGTATTTTTCAATCCATTTTGACCCTTAGATAATGATGAGCGAACTTTCCGACATTGCAAAACAGGCGCTTCTGCAGCCACAGGAGGCAATGCTCGAAATAAAAACCCGTAAAAATAATCTGCATATAGGCATTCCTAAGGAAACCTCTTTTCAGGAAAACAGGATAGCTTTAACACCTTTGTCTGTGGCTTTGTTGGTAAACAATGGGCACCAGGTTGTTATTGAATCTGGAGCAGGCGATGGTGCAAATTTTTCAGATCGCGATTATAGTGAACAGGGTGCTCAGATCCTTTACGATAAAAAGGAAGTCTTTAAATCAGACATCATCATAAAAATCGGACCACCAACGCCAGATGAAATCAATCTAATGAAGCCCAATCAGGTACTTTTTTCAACATTGCAGATGGCATCGCTTAAAGCGGAAAGCCTTGAGGCAATGATGAAAAAAAGAATTACTGCCTTGTCCTACGAGTACTTAAGGGATGAAGGCGGAATTTTAAGTGTAATACGCTCTATGAGCGAGATTGTGGGAGCGACTTCCATATTGATTGCCGCTGAGTACTTAAGCAATGTTTTTGATGGAAAAGGCCTAATGCTTGGGGGGATTACAGGGGTGCCTCCTACTGAAATTGTTATTTTGGGAGCGGGTACCGTAGCCGAGTATGCAGCTCGTACGGCTATTTCTCTTGGAGCAGAAGTTAAGGTGTTTGATAGTTCAATTTATCGGCTTCGAAGGCTTCAGAATAATATTGGAAACAGGGTGTTTACGTCTGTTATTCAGCCGATTGTGTTAAATAAGGCAATAACCACCTGCGATGTAGTAATTGGCGCAATCCGCTCTAATAATGGTAGAAGCCCTTGCATTATATCTGAAGAGACCGTGAGTAAAATGAAACCAAACTCTGTGATCATCGATGTAAGTATCGACCAGGGCGGCTGTTTCGAAACATCTCGTATTACAAACCATACTCACCCTACTTTTAGAAAATACGACGTAATTCATTATTGCGTTCCCAATATTGCATCTCGGGTAGCTCGTACTGCAACCTATGCCTTGACCAATATTTTTACGCCTATTTTGATGGATATTGGAGAAATGGGAGGTATTAAGAACGTTATATGGGAGCGTGCTGGTGTTCGCAACGCTATCTATTTATTTCAGGGACATTTGACCAACAAGCACCTTGCCGACCGGTTTAATATTCCTCCTAAAGACCTGGAACTGCTTATCGTTTCTAATAGGTAATCCCTCAAAGATATTTAAGGCCCTTCGGCTGTTTAGGCACTTAGTTTGTATTAGTAAGGTAAACTAAGTGCTATGCGTTTAAAATCCTTTTTTAAAGATATATGGCAGCTATTAACATTTAGCTTAAATGGCTTTTTGGACGACCGCTGCCTTAAGCTAAGCGCCGCCCTTTCTTATTATACCTTGTTTTCGCTTGCTCCCTTATTGATTATGCTTATTTATATAGCTGGCAAAGTTTATGGGGAAGAAGCTTTTCAGGGAGAAGTTTTTAGAGAGATCCATGGCTTCATTGGAGCAGAGGCTGCTGCGCAAATTCAGGAGATTATTAAAAATGCCGCGATAAAGCAGAACTCTGCATGGGCCGTGATAGTAGGTGCTTCAACTCTTTTTATCGGTGCTACTGGAGTATTTATAGAAATTCAAGATTCAATTAATTTAATATGGCGTGTTAAAGCCAAGCCGCAGAAAGGTTGGCTCAAAATGATTACCAACAGGCTTCTGTCTTTTTCGATGATTGCAAGCCTGGGCTTTTTGCTGATCGTTTCGCTGGTAGTTAATGGTTTAATTACAGCGTTGAGTGAACGGATGGAATCTTATTTTCCGCAAATAACGGTTTTTGTATGGGTAATTAACCTGGCAGTTACCTTTCTGGTTATAACGGCCCTGTTGGGCATTATTTTTAAGTTTTTGCCTGACGTAAAGATAAAATGGAATTTTGTTAGGGCGGGCGCCATATTCACAGCCATAATGTTTATGATAGGCCGTTATGGAATATCGCTCTATATCGACAAAGTGGGGCCGGGCACAACATATGGGGCTGCAGGGTCGCTAATTGTGATTCTGGTTTGGGTTTACTATAGTGCAGCAATTCTTTATTTCGGAGCAGAGTTTACCCAGGTGTATGCCGAAAAATATTGCGGCAAAATCGAGCCTGCATCTTATGCGGTGCATGTTGAGCAGGTGGAAGAAGAGAAAAATGTTGCTGTACTGCCGAAACAGAATAAAGACATCGAGCCAACCGGAGGCTAAAGGATCTTATATCCAATTCTTACACCCAATTGAAAGATAAATCCATTGTAAGCGTAGTCTGTAAAGGTTTGGTTATAATCCCGCTTTCCCTCAATCAAGGATCTTTTAGTGCTCGATTTATAGCCCGCTCCGGTATACATGTCAAATTGAAATTTCGAATCACCAGTAATTTGTACTCCTACCAGTACACTAAATAAAGAGGTTTTAATTTTCATACCGTCGGTAAAGTTCCTGTATTCATAAAATGAGAGTCCATTTTCCTGGAAGGGAACGAAGCCTTCATCATCATAGGTGATCGTATTTTTTCGGAGGGTTACTCCATATGCCAAATACGGTACAGCATTGCTATTCACTTTGGCACTAATTTTTTGGTGTAAGCCAATCCCAAAGCCTCTAAGTTCATCTGATGGAGCCCCTTGTATGGGAAAGATGCTGCCATCGTACACGGTACCTGAAAAGAACTCTGGACTGATTATATAAGAAAACCAATGCTTTTTAGGCTTATACTCTAAGTCAAGCTTGGTTATGCGGCTTATAAAGTAAAATGGCTCAATGGCCACGCTAAGAGAACTTTTTGAAGAAGGCTTTTCCTCGCCTGTCTGCGCAAAACATAAAGAGTTTACAACAAAAAGAGCTGCGAGAAAAAAAGATTTGCGGTTTAGGAAGTTCATTTGCTGGTTGAAATTTTACTCAAAAATTTTAAGGTACCGTCGGTGTAAGAATATTGATAAAGCCCATCGCTTCCAATTACCATTAAAATCCCATTATTGGCAATTAAATCTGTGGCTTCAATCACAACTTTTTCTTTTAGGGCCAGGTTCTGCACGTTACTTGCGTTGTAGTACTTAATGCCTCCATCGCAAATAAAGAGGTTGTTGCCATCTAGTGCCAGGCCATAGGGCCTTGTCATTGGATAAGCTTTAACCAGAACCGGATAGTTAAGATTGCTGATATCCAGAACCTGAAGTTCGTTTACCCCTCTGGCACATTCGGTTCCATCCCTAAGTGTAACAAAAGCATATTTATCATTAGCAACTACCGGGTCGCAGCTGCGTATATGCGAAAAGCTGGAGATCTGCCGGGGGGCGTCTGCATTGCTTAAGTCCATGATCCTCATACCGGTTTGAGTGCCGATAAATAGATTATTGCCTCTTGGAAAAATTGTTTCGATGCCAAAACCAAGTTTTACTTCTGATTGAAAAACAGGATTAGAAGCAGTCGAGATATCATAAGTGTTGATATCTTCATTTGATATTGTATACAGATGGCTCGCGGTAGCTGCAAACCTTGCTAACGATCCACTTACACCCACAGTGGCGCCAGCTCCGTTTGTTGTGGAATCAGAGGAGCCTTTAGAACAAGATATAATAGTTAAGAAAAAGATAAAGGCTATTAGTATAGCTGCATTTTTCATGTGCGGTTTCATTGTTCTCATTTGATCCATTCGACAATTACAGTATTAGCCGGGCGGTTATGAATTTCGTATTTTGCGGGGATACGCCTTCCATCGGGTGGAGCAAGTTCTGGAAACGCATCTTTGATTTGCTTCTGGACTTCAACCTTTGATCCCTCAATGTTGGCGATATTGAGTGCTACCAGATAGGTGGCATTATCTACATACAGCGTATTGCCTTTAATGGCCATATCCACACACCCGGGCACTGAAATGTAGCCTTTGTTCACGGGGCTAGATGGATTAGAGTTGTCAATAATGTGCACCCCTTTATATCGCTCACTAATAAAAATATAATTATCCTTATAGTAGATTTTTGCCGGAGAAGATATTTTATCTGCCTGGTGGAATGAAATAGACTTTTCCAGTGATTCGCGGGTCAACAAAATGGGCCTGTATTGTGTATATTGAGGAGGATCGACAAACCCTAAGCACGAAGAAAGCGCAAAAGGGAGGAAAAATGTAATCTTTTTAAAGCCTGAAGTCATTTTTATAAAGCTTAGGGATAGCTAAAATATAAAAATTATCTTTCCGGTTCAGGCTTTTAGGAAGCTTTAACAAAAAATAATACAGTGTATCAAAATTCTTTACAATACTTAAGACTTACGATTGGAAAAATGGCTTGTTTTACTGTTTTGATTGCAGTAATATCTTGTAAGCAGACGGTGAAAAGCAATACAGATGGAAATCGCGAGTCGATAGCTTTTTCAAAGATGCTCGAGCAATACTGGGAAGAGCATTCAAAACTATTTCCCTTGGACGCGACTCAACAGGGCGATAATCGATATAACAATATCCTCAGAAATGACCAAACTCAAGGGTTTAGAGATTCGCTTAAGGCTTTTTACCAAAGTTATTCGCACAGGTTAGATAGTTTTAAAAGAGAAGGCTTGAACGAAAATGATAAGATTAGCTATGATATTTTTAAATATGAGATGGATATTCAGCTGCAGGGGCTCGAAACCAATCAATGGATGATCCCCTTTCAGCAATTTTGGGGCCTGCCAATAACGATGGGCCAACTTGGCTCCGGAGATAGTTTTCAGCCATTCAAAACTGTTGAGGATTATAAAAACTGGCTAGGCCGCATTCGGGATTTTTCCCTTTGGGCAGATGCTGCAATTGTAAACTTTAGAAAAGGGATTAAAGCCGGAGTGGTTCTTCCTAAGCCGCTGGTAGAGAAGATGATCCCGCAAATGGAAGCAATGCTTGTTACTGATGCCACAAAAAGTTTGTTTTATCAGCCAATAGCTCGTTTCCCTAAAAAATTTACCGATCAGGAGAAGGCAGATTTAGATAAGGCTTACAAAGCTGCAATTGATTCGCAAATAGTGCCAACCTATAAAAAGCTGGCGGGCTTTCTTAAGAAAGAATATTTGCCTCATGCACGCACTTCTACAGGTATTTCTGATGTTCCAGGTGGCGATAACCTGTATAAATACCTGGTTAAGTTTTGGACAACAACTGATAAAACTCCGGAAGAGATTTACAATACGGGACTTAGTGAAGTTAAGCGCATAAGAGGGGAGATGGAAAAGATAAAAACTGAGGTGAATTTTCTGGGTGGTGGATTGCCGCAGTTCTTTGAATATATGCGGAATGATTCTCGATTTATGCCATTTAAAACCCCGCAGGATGTTTTAAATGCATTTAAAGGGATACATGAAAAGATGGAACCGCGTTTAAACGAGTTGTTTGGCCGCAGGCCAAAAACGCCTTTTGAAATCAGGCAGACTGAAGCATTCAGGGCTGCCTCTGCAAGCGCAGAATATAATCAAGGTTCGCCCGATGGCTCACGCCCTGGCATATTCTATATACCGATTCTGGATGCAAAAAAATTTAACATTACTTCCGGCATGGAATCCTTATTCCTGCATGAAGCAATTCCGGGACACCATTACCAAATCTCCTTACAACAAGAGAACAACGATCTTCCGAAATTTAGGCGCTTTGCCTGGTATGGAGCCTATGGCGAGGGCTGGGCGCTTTATACCGAATCTTTGGGAAAAGAATTGGGCTTATATACAGACCCCTATCAATATATGGGAGCTTTGGGTGATGAAATGCACCGGGCTGTGCGATTGGTTGTGGATGTGGCAATGCATACCAAGGGAATGACGCGACAACAGGCAATCA
Source organism: uncultured Pedobacter sp. (assembly GCA_966211215.1). Classification (GTDB taxonomy): domain Bacteria; phylum Bacteroidota; class Bacteroidia; order Sphingobacteriales; family Sphingobacteriaceae; genus Desertivirga. The sequence goes on along the minus strand of CBIHNR010000010.1, from coordinate 12,747 downwards.
AATACATGATGGATAACGAGGCAATTAGTGAGGAAGGCGCGGTAGCTGAAGTAGAGCGATACATGGCAATCCCAGGGCAGGCGTTATCATACAAGATCGGAGCCTTAAAAATCTGGGAATTGAGAAACAGGTATGCTAAAGAGTTAGAAAGAAAATTCGAGGTATCAGATTTTCATGATGAGCTTTTGAAAGATGGGTGTATGCCTTTAGAAGTCCTTGAGCGTAAAATGAATACATGGGCAGTCGCCGAAAAGAAATAGAATGGTACAAAAAGCAGAAGGGCCGCGTTGTTTAGCGGCCCTTTTGCTTTTAATTAGCTCTGTTTCTATCAGCGTAGCCGAAGACCTTTTGCAGTAATGTGGTATTTCTGGCGGATATATTTTGCCTTATCTTTAACTCTTCCTGAGCGATTTCCTGGAATAAGCCGTTAATAGCCATTTGTGTAACGTACGATGCCAGGTCTGGATTTATATCGGCTGTAAGCGGAATTTGATTGTAGCGGGTAACTACATCTCCCCAATATTTTGTTGCCCCAACCTTACCCAGGCTGTTTTGAATTACCGGACGGAACTTTTCAGAAAGCTGCGCATTCGTTACCCTTTTAAAATATTGGGTTGCAGCATCATCTTGCCTACCAAGCAAAATGTTGGTTGCATCGGTGATGGTCATTTGCTTAATCGCATTAATAAAAATCGGCTTTGCCTCTTTTGCGGCGTCTTCTGCAGCCCGGTTCAGGCTGGTTACTACGTTGTCGCAAAGTTGGTTTAGCCCCAGGCTTCGCAAAGTCCGCTCTGCTTTTTGTGCTTCCGGAGGAAAAAGAATTTTTATAGCAGCATTTCCTAAAAAACCGTTTTGAGCCGACAGCCTTTGCGTGCTGTTGCTTGTCCCATTTTCCAAAGCCTGTTTTAAGCCCAGTGCTATCTCGGCAGCCGATGGGTTTAGCGTGCCGGTGCCCTGCGTAATTACCTGTTGTGCCGCCTGGTTAAGCGTTTCACAGCTACTGAAAAGTAAAAGTGCAATGGCAGAAATAATAAGTGTGAATTGTTTCATTCGTGTGTGTTTAAAGCTAAGAACCAAGGTTTCTACTTTGGTTTAATGACGCATAACAAAACAACACAAAAAAGTAAGGGTTGAGAAATAAAAAAGCGTTTTGTTTTTCAACAAAAACGCTTTTTTCGGCTGGTTTAGGAGAGCCCGTGACTATTTGTTAATAGAAGAGGATAGAGGTTCGTTGGATAATAATTGAGCAGACTTAATCAGGTTTAGCAGCTCTTTTCGGTAGCCTTCTTCGTCTGTGCCGATGACTGGTTTTATCCATGAAATTAATTTCTCATAAGTGGTTTGTTGTTTGAATTCCGAATCCCTTAGCAGCATGCCAAAAGCTGCGACAGAGGCAACAAACCTGAAATCATCGGAGGTTTTAGCCCATGAAACCCGTACATCTATAACGGGTTTTACAATCAGCTTACTTACATCTTCATCCGGCCTTTTATAGCGGAGTTTTACAGTAAATAGCTCATTGCCATAAGCGTTGTTGCTTAAATCGGCCTCTGTGTTCTTTTGATATTTCAGCGCATCAACGCTTTCAGAAAAACTGCTTTTAACGCCGGTCGGTATTACCTCATATAATGCTGTAACAGTGTGGCCAGCACCTAAATCGCCCGCATCTTTTTTGTCATTGTTAAAATCTTCTTTGTTTAACAGCCTATTCTCGTAGCCAATCAAGCGGTACATTTGCACTTTCGTCGGGTTAAATTCAAGCTGCAGCTTTACATCTTTGGCAATAGTAAACAGGGTTCCGCCAAATTCATTCACAAGCACTTTGCGGGCTTCGTTGATGTTATCGATGTAGGCGTAGTTCCCATTGCCCTTATCAGCAAGAATCTCCATTTTGCTGTCTTTGTAGTTGCCCATTCCATAGCCCAGAACAGTTAAGAACACACCGCTTTCCCGTTGCTTTTCAATCAGGGTTTGCATTTCGCTATCGCTGGATACGCCAACATTAAAGTCTCCATCTGTTGCCAAAATCACCCTGTTATTGCCTCCTTTTATGAGGTTTTCCCTGGCGGTTTTATATGCAAGCTTAATTCCCTCACCGCCGGCAGTCGAGCCTCCTGCGCTTAATTTTTCAATGGCATCTATTATAGTTTGCTTTTTATCCCCCGATGTAGGGGCTAAAACTAATCCTGCTGCACCGGCATAAACCACTATAGAAACCCTATCCTCATCGCGGAGTTGGGTTACGAGCATTTTCAAGGAAGATTTTAGCAGCGGAAGTTTATTTGCCTGGTTCATTGAACCCGATACGTCTATCAGGAAAACCAAATTAGATGAGGGTAATTTATCAGTATTAACCTTTTTGCCCTGTAAGCCAATTTTAACCAGCCGGTGTTGAGGATTCCATGGCGCTTCAGAAATTTCGGTATTTACAGAAAAAGGAGCATCATTATCCGGCTGCGGGTAACTGTAATTAAAGTAATTAATCATTTCCTCAATTCGCACAGCATCTTTTGGAGGGAGTTGCCCGTTGTTAATGAACCTTCTTAAATTGCTGTAAGAGGCTGCATCCACATCAATGCCAAAAGTAGAAAGGGGATTGCTTTTAGCCGATTGAAAACGGTTTTCTGTTATGCCGGCATAAGATTCATTGCTATTTAAATCTCTGGGAATAACGATTTCACAGCATAGTGTGTTGGCATTTATGGAAGGCGCGTCAAACGCAAGCTGCTTTGTTTTAGCAGAATAACCCCTTATTGCAACTTCATTTAATGCCCGCTCTGAGGCTTGCAGCTGAACATTAATTGTTATTTTGTTCCCTACGGTGATCTCTTTTTTATTGTACCCTAGATAGGAAAATATCAAAGTAATATCCCCTTCGGGCACAGTTAATTTATAAGTTCCATTTACATCGGTATGGGTAGATAATTTACTTCCCTTAACAAGGATCGAAACACCGGGCAACGGAGCCCTGGTTTGCAAGTCGGTTACAGTACCTGAAATGTTTTTGGCTATTAGTATGGTCGGCGATGATGCGAAAATTATCAGCAACATGGGCAAAACGCAGTAAACAATCTTTTTCATAATCCAAGGTTTTATATAGGGATGTTTGGGTAGTCTGATTTCCATACAGGAAAAAATATTTTATAAAAATTGTGGTATTTGGTAAAAATCCGCATCATTATAAAAAATCATGAACTCCGAAGGAGTTCGCTGAAAAAAGGAAGCTTGAAATTTATCCGGAATAAAATATCTCCCGCGGCAACAGAAGCAGAGCTGCTTTTGGAATATCGTAATGGCGGTAGTCTTGAGGTATTGGGCTTACTTTACGAACGCTATATGCCTTTGGTATATGGGGTCTGTTTAAAGTATTTTAAAGATGAGGATCAGAGTAAAGATGCTGTGATGCAAATTTTTGAAGAGCTCATTAAGAAACTAAAAGTGCATGAGGTTAGTAACTTTAAAAGCTGGCTTTATACGCTTACCCGAAACTATTGCTTAATGGCTTTAAGAGTTTCTGGGAAGCATGAATTTGTAAACATTGAAGATTATGGTGTGGAAAAGCCTGTTTTTCAGCATCATGAAAGTGACGATGATTCGGAAAGGCAGTTAAAGAGCATGAATAGATGTATGGAAAAGCTTCCTGAGGAACAGCGGATAACCATTGATCTGTTTTATCTGCAGAAAAAATGCTATAAGGAAGTATCTGATTTAACAGGTTTTGATGCTAACAAAGTGAAAAGCTATATTCAAAATGGCAAAAGAAACCTAAAAATTTGTATGGAGAAGAACGGTGGAAACGAATAAGATAACATATGCTTTGATTAGCCAGTACCTGAATGGAGAACTGGATGAACCTTCCATGCATGAACTGGAACGCCAGGCATTAGACGATCCGTTTTTGGCGGATGCGTTGGAAGGCTATTCTCATACTGAACTGCCTGCCGGCCCGCATTTAAGCCTTTTGCAAAAGCAACTAGAGGAGCGCATAGCTTTGCAGCAGGAGCGCAAAAACGTATTCAACTTTACCTGGCAACGAATTAGTATTGCTGCAGCTGCCAGCATGTTGTTTATAAGTGCCAGCATCCTTTTCTGGATGAAAGGCAGCCAAAGGAATGGTGCGCCGATTGCGAGGCATGAAAAGAAGGTTGATATCTCGCTTTCTTCTATAGATAGTTTAATAAGGGAAGGCGAGCTAGATGATAAAAAGGAAGCCGTTATTCGCCCCGCTGAAGTTAAGGCTGCAGAAGTAAAAGGGAAAGAAAGAAATGTTCAAAGAGAACCCCTGATTGCTGCTAATAAAAAGCCTAAGCCCATAACTGAAAGTAGGAGCGAGTTAAGCCAACAGATTGCATCGCTTAATGCTTCATCCCGGGTAGCGCAGATGCCTGAAGGAAAACGCAAAATGACATTAATGTCAACAGTGGTGGATTCTTCAAAAGGAAAAAACGTGCTCTACGGAAAAGTGGCTGATAGTAATGGCGAGCCCTTGCCCGGTGCGATGATAAGAATCAGTGGGAAAGAAGGAAGCTTTGCCACCGACAAGGAGGGGAATTTCCAAATCAAGGACTCTGTTCCTCGCGACTTAACAATTGCCTATGTGGGCTATGGTAGAAAAGAGGTAAAAGCAGAACCAGGAAAGGCTGTAGCTATAGTTTTGGAGGAGGATAACAGAGCTTTGAATGAAGTGGTAGTAAGGGGATATTCTGCAAAAAGCAAAGCTGCTGAGCCGGTAGATGGCTTTAAAAAATATAGTAAATACATCAAGGAGAATCTTAAGACTCCGGCAATTATTAGTGAAGATGTAGTGGTTGTATTATCTTTTTCGGTAAGCCCGGCAGGCGAACCGCATGATTTCAAGGTGATAAAGGCAGCCTCAGAAGCATTTAATAACGAGGCAATCAGGGTGATAAAGGAAGGTCCGAAGTGGATTCCGGGGATTGTGGCAAACTATACCATTGAGTTCAAAAAGTAATCCTGGAACAAATAAAAAGAGGCAGAAAAGCTACTTGTTGAAGTCACGGTTCTGCCTCTTTTATTGCAGCAAAAAATCTAAAATAATTTATAGCCTATACTAATATGCCAAAGATTTTGTTTCTGGTCGTATTGGCTGCTTTTATTAATGTTGGATAAGCCCATTTCGTATCTCAAATCCAGAGATATATTGCCTATGTCTACTCCCGCACCAGCCTGTCCGCCAATAGTTTGGTTTTTGTAATCGCTAACTGCTGTTACATTTTGGAAGTTTGACTTAAAATCATCTTTCAGAATAAAAGAGATTATCGGCCCTGCCATAAAATGGACATTCAGTTTATCTACGCCAAATTTATTTCCTAACAAGATAGGTACGTCAAGAGTTGTAAAATCTACTTTGGCTGTTCCTTCACTACCTTTTATTTCTCCGCCTTTGCTTCCAACATAGGCTTCGGGCTGTACATAAAAGCCAGCTGCGCCGATACGCGCCCAAACACCCGCCTGGTAGCCAAGCCTGTTATCAGAACTTGCCCAATCTGTATTTAATTTAGCGATGTTGATGCCGGTTTTTAGACCCAAAGTAAGTTTTGGGAGCTGGGCAAATGCGCCCGCAGAGACACCTAAGAGTAGTGTGGCTAATAATAGTGGTTTTTTCATAATTTAATATTTTAAGGTGTGTGTGCATTAGAACGATGTATAAGGCCTATTGTTATAGCTCAAATACAGTTCCGTTTTTTAAGAAGACGGTAAAATTTCTACATTTGTTGCACAAGAATTTAAAATTGCCAAGCCTTTAAAAAACTAAAAACAAATTATGGCAGAAATCAGCATCAGCAAAGACGATTGGGAGAGGCTTAAACTAAAAGTTAAGCGCAAATACCGAGAGCTTAGCGAAGAGGACCTGGCTTACACGCCAGGAGAAGAAGAAGCTTTGATTCAAAAGCTTATGTCGCGTTTGCGCCGAAACCGAGAGTATGTAGTATTTACCCTTAAAAAAGGGCTTATTAATATCGACAACAACCTTTTGTAAGCTCCTCCTGGAGCTTTACTTTTTTTCTAACCTTTCAAAACCCTTTTGCGTAACAAGGTAAAACGTTGGTCAATTTACCGCTAGCGCTCAAGTAATTAACATCTATTTAGTATATTTCGGTGGCAGTATAGAGGCTCGTGTTTAAAAAGGGAAAAACAATTATGAAAAAGCAAAGTGCATCGTTTAAAAAAATAGTTCTTGCCGGATGTTTGGGTTTGGTAGTATCCACTTCTGCATTCAGGGAAGATCTATTCCTTTATTCTAAAAACATTGACATTTTTGCATCCCTTTATAAAGAACTAAACATCAACTATGTTGATGAAGTTAACCCATCAAATTTGATGAAAACCGGTGTTGATGCTATGCTTGATAGCCTGGATCCATATACGGAGTATGTGCAGGAGTCGGATATTGAGGATTACAGAATGAAGTATGTAAGCACTCAGTATGGCGGCATTGGCACCAGCGTTCAAAACCGCAACGGAAAATTCATTATTGCAGATACATTTGAGGGTTTTCCAGCACAAAAGGCAGATATACGGGCAGGCGACGAGCTTATCGAAATTAACGGAATTGTGCTTAAAGGAAAATCATACGAGCAGGTAAGCGCCATGCTAAAAGGGCCTAAAAATACCCCCGTAAAAATTCGTTTAAATCGTTCTGGCGAGGCTAACCCGTTAGAGAAGTCCATCACCCGAGAGGAAATAACACAAGCAAATGTGAGCTATTCGGGAATGCTTAACAACAATATTGCGTATATAAAGCTGGACAAATTCCTGGAGAACTCAAGCTCTGAAGTAAAAGAAGCTTTAATTGCATTGCAGAAAAATAACCCGGAAGGTTTAATACTGGACTTACGCTCTAACGGCGGTGGAATTTTACAAGAGGCTGTAAAAATCGTTAACCTGTTTGTTGAGCCGAATGTAACGGTAGTAACTCAAAAAGGGCGTAACCGCGAAAAAACCATCAGCTACAAAACCTTTGATGGCCCAATAGCGGCAAGATTGCCTTTAGTAGTGCTCGTTAATGCACGATCTGCATCTGCGGCAGAAATTGTAGCGGGTTCATTGCAAGATATGGATAGGGCGGTAATTGTGGGGCAGCGTAGCTTTGGAAAAGGTTTGGTTCAACAAACATTCAATCTTCCATACAGCAGCCTTGTAAAAGTTACTGTAGCCAAATATTACACGCCATCTGGCAGATGTATTCAATCATTAGACTATACTCACCGCACTGCCGACGGAAATGTAGAAAAAGTGGCTGATTCATTAATAACTGAATACAAAACGAAGGCCGGGCGCTCAGTTTTTGATGGTAGCGGAATATATCCTGATGTATTTGTGTCCCAAGCCAAGTACAGCCAGATAACTCAAACGTTATTAAGCCGCAACTATATTTTTGATTTTGCAACTCAATACCGTAAACAGAAAGGAAACTTAGCAGGCAGCATTAAAAACTTTAGATTAAGTGATGCGGAATACAATAACTTCGTGTCGTTCCTTTCTGATAAGGATTATAACTACAGCACTAAAACAGAAAAGATATTAAATGACCTTAAAGCTGAAGCTGACAAGGAAAATAAATTAGCCGAGGTGAAAACAGAGCTAGATGCTTTAAAAAGCAAAATATCCCATAGCAAGAAAAATGACCTCGTTGAGTATAAGGATGAGATTCGCCGCGTACTCGAAACTGAAATTGCAGGAAGGTATTCTTTCCAAAAAGGCCGCATCGAGCATAGTTTCCAGTATGATGAAGAGCTAAAAGCGGCTTCTCATGTTTTAGCAAATAAAAACACTTTAGCTTCAATTCTACAAGGAAGCGGAAGCTACAAATCGATAGGAAAGCCAGGGCACACAGTTACTGCCAATCTGGGGAATAAATAATTAGTGAGCAAGGATTATGTTATGGAAAAGGCTGCAGAAATGCGGCCTTTTTATTTCTATGAGATGCAGTACAACTAAAAGACTTGGATTTTAATTTTGATTGAGTGCTAAAGCCGTCGCTACTTCGCCGGTTTTAGTCATTTCCCTGCTATAGCAGTAGATGCTTCGCTAATATCAAGCAGTACATCAGGGAAGCGAGGCTTTTGTTGTAGTATATTTATTGAAGTGCTTGTTTTTTTGTTTTTTTAGCAAGTAAAAATAAAATTCTTTGATATTTTAATAAATTCCTTATATTTGTAGCGGTTTATAATTGGTTAGTTTATAAAGGCCGTCACTCTCCCCGTTTGACGGCCTTTTTTATTGATAGCTCTAAGAGCTTAAATACATCTCTTTTAAAGCTTTAAATATTCATCTAATTTAGCACCAACAGCTTTTAATAGTCCTGGAGAAAGTTCAAACTTGCTTATATGATTATGCCAGGTATTGTCTTCTTTGGTTTTATAGATATTGTAAACGGTGCTGTACATAATAACTTTGGCTTCAACAGTATCCTGCCCAACTTGCGAGCTTTCCAAAAACATGGTGTAAATCCGGTCTTCGTTAACTACTTTAAAATCTGTCATGCCGCAAATATAAGAAGGAGGCGAGCTGTCGCACGTTTTTTTTAAGAAGACTTCCCTGAATACACCGCTTAAAATACAAAGGGCTAAACAGATCCAACTGTTTAGCCCTTTTGCATATTGTTAATTTGCTATTAAGCTTCTTTAACCAGCTGTATGTTAGCAATTAACTTAATGTTTTCTGCAATGGCAAGTCCACCAGTTTCGGTTAGGGCGTTGTAGGTAAGCCCAAATTCTTTTCGGTTAATGGTGCCGGTAATTTCAAAGCCTATTTTCTGATTGCCATAGCCGTCCTTCTCAGTGCCCCCATACTCAGCATTAACCTCAACTTGTTTTGTAACACCCTTCATTGTTAAGTTACCTAGCAATGCATAGTTCTCATCGTCTTTCTTTACAAATGAAGTGGACTGAAAATCAATACTTGGGTAATTTTCTGCATCGAAAAAATCAGCAGATTTTAAATGAGCATCTCTTTGAGCCTGATTAGTATCTACGCTGTTAACGTCCATTGAGAAACTAATGTCTGCACCTTCTAAAGATCCATTCTCAAACGAAGCGCTTCCACTAAATGATTTAAAAGACCCCGTTACGGTTGAAATTACAAGGTGTTTAACTTTAAATAAAACCTCAGAGTGCATTGGGTCGATTGTCCATTTTACTAATTGTTGTGTAGCTTCCATGATATAGTTTTTTATGTTTTAATACTTTGTTTGTTTTGACACTACAAAGTTGCATCGCTGCGAATTGCTGCACATTGACCTAGGTTAAAAAAGAGTCTTGATTTAGATCAAGAGTTTTAACAATATGTTGGGTTTTCTGGATGCGCTACCAAATTCTTATTTGAGATAGTTATTGTTAAACTTCCCAATGTTTTTAGATACGTTGCTGAATAGCAAAACTTGACATTTATCAACTTCTTTTCTTAGCATAGGTCATCTTCGGGCATTGTGCATATTCTCAACTTTGTAACCAGAGATTTATTCTAAAAAAGATAAAACCATGGAAAAAAGAATTGCAGCCGTTTTTGGCGGGACAGATGCCCAGGTAGGAAAATTAAAAGTTAATCGGCTTCTGCCGAATCGATATATACATGCGGTGGGGCCATTCGTGTTTCTCGACCATATCTATCCTTATATACAACATCCGAAGGGGGCATCTCAAAAAGACGGCAAATTTGCACACCCGCATAGGGGGATTGCAACTTTTAGCTATTTGTTTAGCGGCGAATTAGAACATTTCGATAGCCAGGGCAATTACGGAATTGTAAAAGCGGGTGGTGCACAATGGATGAAGGCTGGAAATGGAATTATTCATGATGAAGCTTTGAGCCCGGAGTTTCAGCAAAAAGGGGGCGTTTTGCATTCTTTGCAGTTTTGGGTAAACCTGCCCGCAAAAAATAAAGCGGAAGAACCCGGTTATTTTGCTCTTCAGGCGGAAGATGTGCCAGAGGTAGGTTTAAAAGGGGCTGGTGTCCTACGCGTTTTAATTGGCGAATTTGAAGGCAAGGCCTCGCCGGTGGAAACCTATACAGAGCAATTTGTTTATCATATCCGCCTTAATGCTTCCGCTGAATATGTACTTAAAACAAAACCGGGACTGGAGTATGCTGTTTTATTGCCGCAAGGCAGAGTACAAGTTAACGGCTCTGGTTTTAATGATAGCGAGCTAATTGCTTTTGATGCAGAAGGGGATGAAATAAGATTTCAGAATACAAGTGGCGATGAAGCAGATATCATTGTTTTTGGCGGGGAGCCTTATTTAGAACCAATTGTGGCGGAGGGGCCTTTTGTAATGAACAACAGAGGCGAAATAGCTGACGCTTATCGCGACTTCTTTAATGGAAATTATGGCAGTATAAACTATCGCCAGGTTGAAATAAATAATTGAATATTGTGCCATTAAACAGGAAGCCATCAGGAAGGTCCTGATGGCTTCAATAAATCGAGCTTATACCCCATGAAGAAATTATCCCTTTTAGCCACTTTGGTTTTGAGTGCAGGTTTTTTACGAGCGCAAGACAGCACTATTGTGAAAGCACATCCCTCATATAACCAACATGGCAAACTACATCGCATTTGGTTTGGCGAGAATTACCGGAAGGAGTGGGCTGCAGAAACTAAAGTCCCTCTGATTAAGATTTCTGAAATTAAGGGTGGTTTAACGCCAACAGAACGCGGGGGTGGGCACCAAACGCATTCATTGCGCCTGATAGATAAAAAGGGAAAGGAATGGGTATTGCGTACAATTGAGAAATTTCCTGAAGTACTTATCCCCGAAGCATTGCGGAATACATTTGCCAAAGATTGGGTAGATGATAATATGTCCGCACAGCACCCCTATGCAGCCTTAATTGTACCAACCCTTGCAGAAGCCGTGGGAATTCCTCATTCCAAGCCGATAATTGGATTGGTTGCCCCTGACTCTGCATTGGGAAAGTTTGCAGCCGATTTCGAAAACAAGTTATGTCTGCTGGAAGAACGGGAGCCACTTGGAAAATCAGACAATACTGCAAAGATGCTTGAAAACCTCGACGAAGACAGCGAAAACAGGGTTAATGCAGAAAGTTTCCTAAAAGCGCAATTGCTTGATGTGGTAATTGGAGATTGGGACCGGCACGCTGACCAATGGCGGTGGAAAGATATTAAAGACGGACAAGGGAAAAATTATATCGCTGTGCCACGAGACAGAGACCAGGTGTTTTATGTAAACCAAGGTACTTTTCCGTCCCTGGCATCGCGAGAATGGCTGCTGCCTTTCCTGCAGGGCTATGATTCCCGGGTACGCAATATTAACACATATTTGTGGGAAAGCCGCTTAATGGCGTCTCGTATTTTGAATGAACTAAGTTTTGAGCAATGGATGTCCATTACCCGGAATTTAATTAAATCTCTGCCCGACGAAGTATTGGAAGCTTCATTAAAGCATTTGCCAGCCTCGTCTTATCAATTAAGGCATGATGAATTGCTGGCTAAAATGAAAAGCCAGAGAGATAATCTCTTGGCCGAATCGGAGAAATTTTACCGCTTTATCAATAAGGTCGTGGAAATCAAAGCATCCGATAAAAATGAGTTCTTCAGCTTTACCGGCGGCCGAGATAGTTTGAAAGTTGAGGTTTATAGGCTGGGTAAAGAAAACAGGGATCTGGTATTCTCTAAAAACATCAGCCCAGTTTTTACTAAGGAAGTGTGGGTGTATACGGCTAATGGTAATGATACTGTGTTTGTGGATAACGAATCCCCTATAAGAATAAGGATTGTAAGCGCCGAAGGGCATAAAGCCTTTGACGGGAAACAAGCTACCAGGAAGGTAAAAGTATACGCCAGGCAAAGCGATGGTGTTTTTAGAGGGGATGAAAATGCGTTCAAAAAGCGCCTTTCTAATGATAGCCTGAACGCCGCTTATGTGCCTATTAACCGATATAATATCAACATGCCTATAATCACCGGAGGCTTTAATAAAGATGATGGCTTAATACTTGGCGCAGGAATTAAACATACGCATCAGGGATTTCGAAAAGTACCTTATGCCAGCCAGCACCAATTTACAGTAGCCCATTCTTTTTCTACGAGTGCATTTAGAATTAAATATTCAGGTGATTGGATAGGTATTGTAGGCAAAGCTGATTTAGGGGTCAATGCAGCTGTTTTAGGGCCCAATAACACTATTAATTTTTACGGCAGAGGCAATGAAACCCAGCGGGTTTATGGGCTTGGCGCAGATGTTTATTACAGGTCGCGATTTAACCAGGTACTATTGGAATCTGCCTTAAAGTGGAAAAAAGCCGGGGGATTAACATTCAGCGCTGGTCCCGCATTCCAATATTATACTTTCGAAAAAGCTGAGAATGCAGGGCGCTTTATGGAGAATGTTCATCAAATTGGCTCGTACGATAGCACATCTCTTACCAAGGATAAATTACATGGCGGCTTATCCCTCACTTTGGTAAAGGATAACCGCAGCAGTAAGATCATCCCGGTTTCCGGAATGTTTTTTCAGCTTAAAGTGCAGGCTCTTGCCGGTTTGAGTTCTTATGCCCGTTCGTTTGCACAGGTAACGCCCGAATTAAGGTGGTTCCAAAAATTGACAAAAGATTCTGCGCGTGTCATTGCTGATAGGGTTGGCGGAGGTTTAACCTTTGGAAAATCTGCTTTTTACCAATCTCTCTTTTTAGGCGGGCATGACAATTTACTCGGCTTTCACCAGTATCGCTTTGCGGGGCAACACCTGCTTTACAATAATTTTG
>CBIHNR010000009.1:0-57635 GCA_966211215.1 uncultured Pedobacter sp. | reverse complement strand
AAAAAGGTAGATGGATCGCCGATAATGCCTCCTATGTCATCGCCAAAAGCGAGGCTAAAACCAAATACAACCCACAATACTGTTATTAAGCCCATACAAACTAAACTTTGAAGCATGGTTGAGATAACGTTTTTCTTACGAACCATCCCTCCATAAAAATAAGCCAAGCCGGGAGTCATTAGTAATACAAGGGCTGTGGCAACAAGCAACCAAGCAGTGTCTCCGGTGTCTATTTTACTATCGGGAACATTAACGATGTCCGCCGCCGGAAATAATAAAGCTAATACTACTACAAGTATCAACAACAGAAAGGGTAGTACTTTTTTCATTTTTAAATATCTTAATGTTTAATGTAGAATAAAAATGACAATAATTTTTAAAAAAACAAATATTTAAGTCAATAAAGATGAGATGTTTCCAAAAAAAAGCCGCAAAAATTCACAAAACACAAAATACACTAACTAACAACACACCATTCAGCTAAAAAATCAGAAAAAAAACCTAACCAAACAATAAATTACTTAAATATAAGCAACAAAACCGGCAATTAATGTCCCAAAAATCCTATTTCAAATAGGATTTAATTACATTTTCATACGATTCTGATGTAAAATACTGTATTGGCTCCTCATCGACATGAGATGCCTCCAGCAGAATTTTCGTTCCCAGTTCGTGCGGATCAATGGAAATTATTCTATTTTTTTCAAACCTGGTCGGCCTGTTATCAATTAGAACTATAAAGTAATCTGAAGGCATACGAACACTTAAATATTAGCTAATAACCCAAGGCCAATAATTTTGTTTTTTGAATCGACTGATGATCGTGTTCAAGCAAACCTACTAAAGGACGAACTCACTTTTAGTACATACTATTGTTGGCATTGGCGGTACGCCATTTTTTGCAGTTACGTTTGATTTGGCCGAATACCAGAGCTAAAAAAATTCGCGGCGAAAATTGGTATATAGAAGAACTTTTTTGCCAGATTTAAACCTCTTGCTACCTTTGGAACAAATCCAATTTAAGTATGAGAGTCGTTGCCGAGCTTCCAAGGCCTGATTGCAAAATCACGATATTTTCAATGAATATGAAGTTTATAATAAAGTTTGAACAGGGGGTACTTGAGCAAACCTTTAAGCTTTCGGAGATGGATGTTACTGACGGAATAAACGGAGTCTTTCAGTTGCTGGACGAAGAGTTTGTTAGCTCAGTAGTAAGCCGGTTTAAAGCAATGAACAATGATTTTCATTTAGCCTACCGAAGACATGAAGTATAAAAATTAAACGTACTTTATAAGTATAGCCCGAATCTGGTTTAGATATCCTGTGCCAAAAAGATTAAGGTGTATTAACAGAGGATAAAGATTCCATAAATCCATTCTTTCTTGCCAGCCTTTGGTTAGCGGAAAGCTTTCATGATAACTCTCATAAAACCGATTGCCAAAACCACCAAAAAGAGTGGTCATGGCGATATCTACTTCCCTGTATGAGAATGAAATTGCCGGATCTATAAGGACTGGACTGCCTGAAGTATCTATAAGATAATTGCCACTCCAGAGGTCTCCATGAACCAACGATGGAAAAACTTCCCTATCCAACACAGAACCTAAAATTCCATAGAGAGTATTAAACCTGCGTTCAAGCTCCAGAGGCAATACTTTTTTAGAAAGTGCTATTTTGATCTGTGGCTTTAGCTTATATTCAATAAAGAACTCTATATAAGTTTCAGTTAGTTTGTTACGTTGGGGTAAGGAACCCATATAATTATCATAATCCAGTCCGAACTTTGCATGCTTGATTCGATGTAAATCTGCCAACTGGCGCCCAAAAAGCTCTTGAGATTGGGCAGTGTTTCTCCCCTGATTTATCCATTCAAGAATGAGAAACTGATAACCTTCTACCTGCCCTTCCCCTATAACACCGGGCACTTTAATTACATTGTGGCTTTGTAATTCCCTTAATCCGGCAGCTTCAGCTTTAAACATTCCCGGATAGTTGACTGCAGAATTTACTTTGATGAAGAAGCTGTTTTTGTTATAAAAAACCTGCCAGCAACTATTTATACTTCCGCCAGAAACAGGTGTAACAATCCGCAACTTCCCCTTTGTACCCACAACTTCTCCAAGCTTTTCCGATATCGCTTGTGCTATGGCTCCATTCAAAATCATGCTTAAAATTAAGCTTCATCCTTTAATATCATACCAAAAAACTATCTTTGCAGTTCAAATGAAGCACATTCGTAATTTTTGCATAATTGCACACATCGATCACGGAAAGAGTACGTTAGCTGATCGTTTATTGGAATATACCAATACTATCACTCAACGGGAGGCTCAGGCTCAATTGCTTGATGATATGGACCTTGAGCGTGAGCGTGGTATCACTATAAAAAGCCATGCCATCCAAATGAATTATAAGTTGGATGGACAAGAATATATTTTAAACCTTATCGATACTCCGGGGCACGTAGATTTTTCATACGAAGTTTCCCGCTCTATTGCTGCATGTGAAGGCGCTTTGCTTATTGTAGATGCAGCCCAGGGTATCCAGGCTCAAACAATATCTAACCTTTACCTTGCCTTAGAGCACGACCTTGAAATTATTCCAATCCTAAATAAAATGGACCTTCCGGGAGCTATGCCGGAGGAAGTTAAAGACCAGATCATTGACCTGATTGGATGTAAACGCGAAGACATTATTCCTGCTTCCGGGAAAACCGGAATGGGAGTTCTGGATATTTTGAGAGCAATCATAGAGCGCGTTCCAGCACCTGTTGGTAACCCTGATGGCGAGCTTCAAGCTTTAATTTTTGACTCTGTATTCAATTCGTTCCGCGGAATTATAGCTTACTTCAAAGTTGTTAACGGAGAAATCCGCAAAGGCGATAAAGTAAAATTTGTAGCTACCGACCGCACTTATATTGCCGATGAAGTTGGCACCTTAAAACTTCAACAACAGCCTAAAGATGTTATTAAAACCGGTGACGTAGGCTATATCATCTCAGGTATTAAGGAAGCCCGTGAAGTTAAAGTTGGTGATACCATTACCCATGTTGAGCGTCCGGCGAAAGACGCTATTCAGGGCTTTGAAGAGGTAAAACCGATGGTATTTGCCGGCATCTATCCTGTAGATACTGAAGATTATGAAGAACTTCGTGAAAGTATGCACAAGCTTCAGTTAAATGATGCTTCGATTGTATTTGAACCCGAATCTTCTGCAGCTTTAGGTTTCGGTTTCCGTTGTGGTTTCCTTGGAATGCTTCACATGGAGATTATCCAGGAACGCCTTGAACGTGAGTTCGATATGACGGTTATTACTACCGTTCCTAACGTAAGTTATAAGGCTTTTACCACAAAAGGAGAAGAAGTGCAGGTTAACAACCCGTCTGATTTACCTGACCCAAGTAAAATCGATTTCGTTGAAGAGCCTTATATTAAAGCCAATATCATCACCAAGTCTGAATTTGTTGGCCCGGTAATGTCTCTTTGTATCCAAAAGAGAGGTATTATTGTCAACCAGTCATATTTAACTTCAGACCGTGTTGAACTGGTTTTTGAAATGCCAATGGGCGAAATCGTGTTTGACTTCTACGACAGGCTTAAAACTATTTCCAAGGGATACGCATCGTTTGACTATCACCAAATAGGCTATCGCCAATCAGATTTGGTTCGCCTTGATATTCGTTTAAACAGCGAGCCTGTTGATGCACTTTCTTCATTGATTCACAGAAGTAACTCATACGATTTTGGCAAGAAGATCTGCGAAAAACTTAAAGAACTTTTACCTCGCCAGCAGTTTGAAATTATCATTCAGGCATCTATAGGCGCTAAAATTATTGCCCGGGAAACTGTTAAGGCTCTCCGTAAAGACGTTACTGCTAAATGTTACGGTGGTGATATTTCCCGTAAACGTAAATTATTAGAGAAACAGAAAAAAGGTAAAAAGCGCATGCGTCAGGTTGGAAACGTAGAAATTCCGCAATCGGCATTTATGGCTGTGTTAAAACTTGACTAAGCTCAACTTATTTTTATCAGAACTTTTTAGCTGCCAATGTTTGCAAATATATTGGCACATACAAACAAAAACGATTAGCCAAATTTAGCAATGGTGCCTTAGCCAAATCGCTATAAGGCTAGGCAAGCATAAAGCATATGAATATACTCGACGGAAAATTCGTATCAGAAAAACTTAAACAAGAAATAACAGCAGAAGCTGCAGCCGTACTGGCAACTACCGGCCGTAAACCTCATTTGGTAGCCATTCTTGTAGGCAACGATGGTGGAAGTGAAACCTACGTTGCCAGCAAAATGAAAAATTGTGAGAAGGTTGGCTTTAAATCGAGCCTTTTCCGCTATGATGATTCTGTTACAGAAGAAGAGTTATTAAAAAAAATCGAAGAAATAAATCAGGATGCTGATGTGGATGGTTTAATTGTTCAACTACCTCTACCCAAACACATTGATCCAGAAAAAGTTACTGAAAAAATTGACCACAGAAAGGACGTTGACGGCTTCCACCCTATCAATTTAGGAAGGATGATGCGTAACTTGCCTTGCTTTATTCCGGCTACTCCTTATGGAATTATGCTGATGCTTGAAGAATATAAAATTGAAACTTCGGGCAAGCATTGTGTAGTTGTTGGAAGAAGCAATATTGTAGGTAGTCCAATGAGCATTTTAATGGCTCGCAACTCTAATCCTGGAAATTGCACGGTAACTTTAACCCATAGCCGAACCAAAAATCTGGACGATATGGTTCGATCCGCGGATATTATTGTAGCTGCAATCGGCAAGAAGAACTTCATTACTGCCGATATGGTAAAAGAAGGTGCTGTAGTTATTGACGTAGGCATCAACAGAGAAACTTCTGCAACAACAAAATCTGGTTATAAGCTTTATGGCGATGTGGATTTCGAAAATGTTGCCCCTAAAGCTTCATGGATAACGCCTGTGCCGGGAGGAGTTGGTTTGATGACAATTATTGGCTTGTTAAAAAACACCCTGGCTTCGGCAAAAAAGGAAGTTTACAAGTAAAAAATACTTATATTGAAAAACAGCGCGGAAATTGATAAGCAGTTTCCGCGCTGTTTTTATAATACGCTTAGTTTAAAAATATTTCCTGATCTGGAAAACAGTACCTGTTTTCACCAGCATAATATTCTTCATCCCGAATAATAAGCTGCGGATATGCAGCGAAAATATAGGCGGCCATTTCCTGCCTGATCAAGCGATCGAGATTTTCGATCGAAGCCTCTGGAATTAAACCTTTATTATCTTTTAAATTATCTAACATCGTTCTGAACTGAATGATAACCAGGTCACCTTTCAACCGCTCAAACAAATCATCCTTTTTCTTTGCCATCGTCGCGTCTCTTTTTGTTGTTATACGAGGTAATAGCTTAATAATGTTACGTAATAATTTTTACCCCAACAATTCAAGGAGCTGGCGTTTTGAAAGAGACTTTACACCTGAAGAATCTGGCTTGATTAAATTATCTATGAGGGTGCTTTTCGTGTCTTTCAGTTTCATGATCTTTTCCTCCACGGTATCAGGGCAAATCATGCGGACGGCCATTACATGTTTATGTTGCCCGATTCTGTAAGCCCTATCAATTGCCTGGTTCTCGACTGCAGGATTCCACCATGGATCAACCAGATAGACATAATCGGCCTCAATTAAATTAAGGCCGGTTCCTCCAGCCTTCAAGCTGATCAGGAATACGCGTTTATTATCATCCGACTGGAAATCGCCTACAATTTTCTCTCTGTTTTTGCTGGCCCCTGTAAGGTATTGATAGCCTATATGTAGTTCATCTAGTTTTTCCTTTATTAGATTCAGCATCGAAACAAACTGCGAAAAAATCAATATCTTATGCATTGGCGATTTATCCTGAATTTGTTCAATGAGTATATCAATCTTTGACGACTGGATAGGATCTAATTTAACATCACCCAATAATACCGGTGAGTTGCAAATTTGCCTTAAACGTGTGAGGCCTTTAAGCACATACATTGAGTTTTTAGAAAGCTCTTCATCATTGGTTGAAGTTATAAACTCCCTGAACTCCTTTTCGTATTCGTTATATAACTTGCGCTGTTCCTCCCCCATTTCACAATGCACAACTATTTCCGTTTTTTCGGGCAATTCTGTGGCTACTTGTTTCTTTGTACGCCGCAAAACAAAGGGGCTTATTTTAGCCTGCAGTTCCATAGCACGCTTGCGCACCTTAAACTTATCTATCGGGTTTAGATAGATGTCTTTGAAATATTGTTTACTGCCTAGCAATCCAGGGCAAGCAAATGATAATTGCCCATAAAGGTCGAACGTGTTGTTTTCTATGGGCGTACCCGTAAGCACCAGTTTATTTCTGGACCGAAGCAATTTTACAGCATGATATCTTTGCGATTCGGGATTCTTAATATTTTGTGACTCGTCAAGAATTATATAATTAAATACATGAGTTTTTAAAAAATTAACATCCGACAATAAAGTTCCGTAAGTAGTTAGTACAATCTCGAAACTACCAAAGCCATCCTGAGGAATAGCACGATTAGGCCCATGAAGTGTATAAATTTTAATAGACGGCGCAAATTTGGCAATCTCCTGCTGCCAGTTGAAAACCAGCGAAGCCGGAGCTACAATAAGATTTGTATTATGCTTAACTTTTGCCCTTTGGGTGAGGATAAAAGCTATCACCTGTACAGACTTGCCCAAACCCATGTCATCGGCAAGGCAGCCTCCGAAATTAAATTCGTCGAGAAAATTGAGCCAGTTTAAGCCATGTTTCTGATACTCGCGAAGGTGGCCGTTTAATGAATCCGGCACATTAATGTCTTTAATTGCCTCAAAGCTAGAAAACTTAGACTGATAATCATTAAGTTCAGCTTTAACCTCCGTTGACAAATACTCTTCATCATAGTATTCGGCAATGCCTGAGAAGTTGATTTTAGGTGTTCTGATTGAGCCGTCTACCATTTCGCCAATCTTTAGGTAATCGGACAGTTGTTCCCGCCACTCCTCCGGTAGGATTCCTAAAGTGCCATCATCCAATTGAACGTACTTGTTTTTGTTGCGGATAGATTTATAAACTTGCTTTAGAGAGGCTTTTTTACGGCCATAGTACACGCTGATTTCAGTGTTAAACCAGTCGATTCCGCTCAGTACCTGAACCGTGATTGAAACTTTGTTCGGATTTAATTTGTTGCTTCGAATCTCATTAAAGCCCAAAACAGTTATTTCTTGCCTATTCCATTCTTCAAAGGCATTCAAAAACCAATCTTCATCCAGAAACCGCTGCTTGTGCAGGTGGAAGTAAGGCAATCCTTCTTCCACCTGTTCGGTGAAATATTCGTGTTGCTTTACAAGTAAAGACACAAACTCAATTTCGGCATCTGCGTTTCGTTGCACTGTATACATTTCGCCCCTGGCATCTTTTGCATAAACCTGCCTCTTGGATAAAACAGGAACTTCAACACCAGAATAGCTAAGAACAGGGTTAATCAGGATATAACTTTCGGATTCTGACAAATAGATGAGACGCTGTATGCCTGGGCTTTCAGCCATATACTCAATAAAAAGCTCGTTTTTTTCGGGAGCTTTAATCCATGAATAAGTAACGCTGAGAAAATCCTCTAATCCGGATAAGACGTTATCTTTAAAGTCATTAAACTTGGATTTATGAATTAGTAATTTATATTGATGCTGCTTCAGGAATTCTATAACCTTCAGCAATTGATTGTTACTTACCAGATGGAAACAGTTCTCAATCTTAATGAAATATCGATACCTGAATTCCAGCTTTTCGAGGGAAAATTCTTTGCCACTCAGCTTCACCGATGCAGTTACCTCATACATATCATCATTTTTGGAAACCTGAATATGTATATCGGTAATGTATGCACCAAAGGTTATAGCAGAGATAGACGCCGATACCACATTTTCTGCAAGTTCGGAATGGTGTAAAAAGAACCTCAATTTTAAGGGATTCCGAATGATGGCTTTTAGTGCTTCGATATCACCATAACCACCTTCTGCTGCATGGTTATTTTGAAATCGGCTTATGCCCGAATAAAATTTAATGACCGTGTTATTGTCGGCTTTCCAAAGAAAACTTAATGGATCAACCGATGAAATGGGATTTTTTATTTTGCCGGCTTGAGTTGTATCCGCATAACATAAATCAATAAATAAATGCTTATAAAACCTATGCTGCTTTAACAACACAAAGGTTTCCGAATGAGTTGTTTGCTTTGCTTTTGTAGTCGCTGAAATTTCGGGCCTAATAAAAAGCTGGCTTCTTAGGATGGACAAAAACTCGCTGGTTAATGGCAATAAGCCAGGTGTTTTCGCTTTTACTTTAACGTTTTTATAGCCGTATTCCAGGTAGAAATAACTCTCCAACTCGTTTTCATTTATCTGGCCATACGATGCCGAATGTTGCTTAAGCTTCTCAAGCCTTAACTTACTATCAAAGTAGACCAGAAGGTCGTTTCTTTTTAAAATGTTAGAAAGAGCCCGAGCCTGATGCATACATAGCTTATCCAAATTAAAATTACAGCTACAGCTGGCTATTAACCTGTCTTCTAATTGAATAACGTGGACTAAGGCTGAGAATTTCGTTGAGTCGATGTTAAATGCCGCCGAATTTAACTCAATTTCAATCGGCATTAAATCATAGTAAGCTCTTGCATCTGCTGCGCCACTTTCAAACGAATGGCGTTGAATCTCAACCTCGTTTAATTGAGAAATGCCTTGATTATAAAAAGTAAAAATGTGAGTATCACCAGATATGTCCATTAAATTATAGGCTATTAACAGGCAGTAAATTTAGGCATTACATAGAGGCTAGTAAGGGCTTTTCTAAATAATACCGACTTTGAAGTGTCTTGGACCCATAGTTTACTTATTATTAATTTAATTTCTAAACATTGTCTATCCGGTGCTGTTTTGATCTGTAAAACTACTTGCCCTTAGCTTCGCAACTAGCTATTTCCCTAATAATAAACCCAATAATACCATTACATATGAACAAACATTTACTTACCATTTTATTTTTGTTGCAGTGCGTAGTTGCAATGGCTTTTCAAGACACTACAGTAAGTGGCAGCAAAACTGCAATTACGAACTTGCCTGGATTTAATTCTTTTGCAAGAACCGTGGCAGACGGCAGTGGCGGTGTATTTGTTGTATGGAGAAATTTTGCTACTGATGATACAGAAAGTACCGCCAAAATTTACGTTCAGCACATTAACTCTGCCGGACAAGCTCTTTTTGGCAATGGCATTACCGTTACCAATTCTAGTCGTGGCCAGGTTATTCCAGCTATACTTTCTGACAGGGCTGGTGGAATAATTGTTGCCTGGACAGAGTTTGACCCAAATGAAAACACCAATCTGGAAGAAGCGAGCATGGACGTTTATGCCCAGCGCATTAACAGCGCCGGCAATTTGCTTTGGGGTAACGGGGGAATTGTGATTTCTAATGCCGCCGGTGAACAACTTATTGGAGACCTTGTAAATTACGGTGCCAATGGAGCCATAGTTACATGGCACGGAAATGGCTTATTTGCCACACGCGTTAATGGCGATGGTACAATAGCGGGAACTACTTTAAAACTTACCGGAAAACCAGAAGCTTTTATTGCAAGATCGATAGAAGGCAACAATGGAGATGTAATTATGCTTTTCTCGGTTACAAGAAATGACCCAACCGACCCTCAGATAGAAATCGATGATATTTATGTCCAACGATTCAATTCTGCCGGCGAACCACAATTGGACACTGCCGGAATCAAGCTATACAGTTTCCCTGAAAACGGCCCTGATTTTGACCAAAGCAATAGTGGTGCGGTAAGTGATGGGGCTAATGGCGCGTATATTACCCTGGTGAATAAATCAGATAATAATAAGATCTATCTGCAGCATATTCTTAGTAACGGAAGTGTTGCTTTCCCTCTTCCCTATGGAATTGTTATAGATGAACAAAGCGGTGGCAATGTTGAGCTGTTATCGGATAACGCCGGGGGTGTCATTGTTTCATGGGTTGATTCAAGGGATATTCCATCATTATCAGTTATCAATCCGAAAGGTGGCGCAACTACGCTGGCTGTACAATCCGGATACTATGCCCAGCGCTACAACTCCCTCGGGCAAAAATTATGGAATGCCAGCGATGTAGTACTAAAACCCTCAGGTGTTGTTTCCACGGGCAGTGTCGCTGGCACCACAGATCAAAGCGGCAATTTCATTTTTGTTTTTCCGGGTTCCATTAATCAGGGAAATTCCCTATACGCTCAAAAAGTAAATTCATCAGGCGCTATTCAATGGCCAGCAAATGGGGTTTTGCTTGATAACACACCAGGCTCTGGCTATAAAAACGATGTTACGGTGATTTCATCAAATAACAAACTAACTACAATTTGGAGCAGTTCAGTCAATTTTATACCGACTTTGTATCTACAGGCGGTTACGCCAGATGGTGTGACTTTACCAGTTGAACTTGCCGACTTTAAGGGAATTTATAGCGGTGGCAGCGTACGGCTGAGCTGGAAAACGTTCAGCGAAACCAACAGCGACTATTTCGAAGTTTTGAGAAGTGAAAATGGAATTAATTTTAGTTCCATAGCCAAAGTAGCCGCAAAAGGAAACAGTAGTATGGTAAACAATTATGAGTATAAGGATTTGAGTATACCATTTGCCGCGACACACGTGTATTACCGATTGAGACAGGTGGACCAAAATGATGACAGCGTTTTTTCTGACATTATTTCGGTAAAGCTACCTGAACTAACTGCCGATATTTTCTCGGTTTACCCTAACCCTACTCCCGAAAAAATCTTTGTAAAGATTTCTTTAACCGGGCACTCGCCAGCTACCTATACCCTGGCAGATACTAATGGAAAGGTAATTGGGCAAAGTAATTTATCCGGCAGTTTATCAGAAATAAGCCTGTCTGGATTAAATCCAGGAGTGTATATTCTGACTGTTAAAAATGGGATAAATAGCTTTTCTAAAAGGATAATAAAGCTCTAACCGAAAGCAGAGCGAAATAAGCCAGAGCGAGGATACAAGAGGATTGTACCCTCGTTTTTTTTTTGCTTGCTGTGGAAGAACTTTATCTAAAAGACCAGTTTTCGAGTATTGCGATGCTTCTATTAATTAAGTCATTTTGTCGCCTTACTCATAAAAAATCTCAGGTATGATGAAACTGCTAAAAAGCGCTAACAATACCTATTCTAAAAAATTATAAAACTCTAACAAAACCGCATTCAATTAAGCACTGAGGCAGCGTTTACATGCGGACCCAGTGCTTAGATAGCTATTCCTTTTCGGGAATCAGCTTGATCAACAAACCCGGGCCTTCCGTAATAACATAAATAAAACCATCGGGGCTTTGCGCCACATGCCTTATTCTGGCTTTGTTTACTAATAGCTTTTCCTCTGATTTAAAGTTAGTTCCATCTAAAGTAATACGCCCCAGGTATTTGGCAGCAAGGTTTGCTATCAATAAATTACCCTTCCATCCGGGATATTTATCGCTTGTAACCAAAGCCATTCCGCATGGTGCCGGAGAAGGTACCCAATATTTTACAGGATTCTGAATTCCAGCCATCTCGGTTTTATCGGTAATCTGTGTACCGTCGTAGTTGATTCCATAGGTAACCAGCGGCCATCCATAATTCTTTCCCCTTTCAATCAGGTTCAATTCGTCACCGCCTTTAGGCCCATGTTCAACCGCCCATAAACGATTGTGGTTTTTATCGTAAACCATTCCCTGCGGGTTTCTATGTCCGTACGACCAAATTGAAGCCACAGCATCGCCTTGATTGGCAAAAGGATTGTTTTGAGGGATTCTTCCATCGTCAAAAATCCGGTGTATTTTACCAAGCCCATTACTCAATTGCTGAACTTTTTTATTAGTGCCGCGCTCTCCAGAAACCACATACAAGTAACCATCATTATCAAATACCAGGCGGCTTCCAAAATGGTAATCAGCTGTAAGTGTTGGGGCAGCCTGAAAAATCACCTGCTTATCAACTAAAGCATTGCCTTGTAATTTAGCCCTCATCACCGCAGTTGCAGCTCCGCCAGTAACCGGCCGGGAATATGCAAGGTATAAAAATCCGTTTTCCTTATATTTTGGGTGAAGCTGAATGTCCATTAGCCCGCCCTGTCCCTTGGCGAAAACAGCAGGTACGCCAGTAAGTTTTTGTCCGGTATACTTGTCGTTTTCAAAAATTAAGATACTTCCGGCTCGCTCGGTAACCAGTAGCCGGCCATCAGGCAGCCAAGCCATTCCCCAAGGATTCGAAAAGCCTCTGTAGAGCGTTGCCGCTGTGATTTTAACATCCGAGGCATCGATAGTTTCATCTGATGTTGCCGGTGCTGAATTTTGTTTACAGGCAAATAAAAGGTTGAAAAGTATCAGATAGATTGAGAAAGAGTTCATAGTTCATTTTTTCATAACAACAACCAAGAACTAAAACTGCTTCAAGTATTTATATCAGAAAATTTCTGGATTACTTTCTGAACGCGAGGCCGGTGTCTTCTAATGCCTTTCTTAATTTTGGCATCGATCCTGGCCCCATGGCATGCAGCTTTAAAAGCTCTCTTTCTGTAAATTGGGCTAACTCATTTAAAGTAAATATTCCATTATTTTCAAGCGCCCGCCTAGCCGGCGATGGCGCAAATTGGACAATCGCTGCTTTTATAAAATGCATGCCCTTTGCTGCAAATCCTTAGATTCTTTGGTTCTACCATAGCTGTAAATATAAACACCGTGCTATTTAAGGAAATACAAAGTCTTTATATTCGCAAACCAATTTTATAAACCGTTGCTCATGAAACTGTTCAGTATTGTTCTTGCTTCAATCTGCTTTTACACAATTCAATTACGAGCCCAGTTTACTTGCAACTGGAAATTCAAAGCTAAATCCGCCATTTATTCATCGGCTATCGCCGATAGCCAAAACGTGTATTTTGGTAGTTCTGATTCTATTTTCTATGCTCTTAACAAGCTCTCGGGCAAAGAAGTATGGAGTTACCAAACTTCAGGGAATATTAAATCTCAAGCATGTTTCTTCAAAGATCTAATCATCTTTAATAATAATGAAGGCAAAATCTTTGCGCTAAATAAAGACAGCGGAAAACTGGTATGGCTGTATAAAACTAAAGGGGAAAAACGTTATGACATGTGGGACTACTACCTCTCGTCTCCCATTACCCACAATGGGCAAGTTTTTATAGGAAGTGGAGACAGTTGCATTTATTCTCTGAATGCAACAACTGGCAAACTAAACTGGAAATTTAAAACCCTCGGCATTGTACATGCATCTGCTGTAATAAATGGAAACAAGTTATTCATTGGCAGCTTCGACGGATACTTTTATGCGCTGAACTGTCAAACAGGAAAGCTGATATGGAAATTTGATACCGTTGGCGATAAATATTTCCCAAAAGGAGAGGTTCAAACGGCGGCCGCTATTTACAAAAATTCTGTACTCTTTGGAAGCCGTGATTATAACATCTACTCGCTGGACATAAACACAGGTAACGGGGTATGGAATATGAAAGAAAGAGGCAGCTGGGTAATTGCAACTCCGTTTGTGCACGATGAAAATGTCTATTTAGGCACCTCTGACAGCCACAAATTTTATTGCCTGAGCGCAGAAGACGGCGAACTAAAATGGACACTGCCATTAAATATGCGGGTTTATGGTACGGCTGCATCACACAACTCCTCAATTATCTTTGGATGCTTTAACGGAAAAACGTATTCTGTAAACAGCCTGTCTGGTAAAGTGGAATCTGTATTTCAAACAGATGAAAGCAAATTGCATTATTCGGCTATTTACAACCAGGAAGATCATTTCAAAGAGGGGTTTGAGTTGTATGGTAAAAATCCAGAGCAATCGGAAAAAACGATTTTAGGCCTGGGAGCTTTTGTAGCATCGCCACTTGTTGAAAAAGGAACGCTTTACTGTGGCGATACTAACGGCTATTTTTACTCAATTAAGTGCAATTAAGGCGGTATTTTCTTATTAATTATTAGCTCTGAAATGCCAATTCTCTCCTATCGTCGGAATCACAAAGCGGGTTGGACTACTTATCACTTTAGTTTTTTAAAACGCTTTTTTTTGTGAAAGTTTAATTTGTTTTTAAAAGGACACAAAGAACCTGCTTGCTACTTTCATCGCCGTTTGGGAGCTTTTGCTCATGCAGGTTTTATTTATCTAATAATATTTCTACGTCTTTCCTCCTCACTTCTGGAAACACTTTTAAAAATTCCAGTTTCCCGTTTTTCCAGCTTGCTTCCACGGTAGTTTGATAAGGGGCGTGTAGCTTAAAATGAACATCTTTATCCTTGGGCCAGGCCGGGAATAAAAGGATCTTTTTTCCATCAGCTTGTAACAGCATTTCCTGCAAACCAATCATGCCGGAGCCGCCCCAGTTATGGTCGGGTGTCCAATCAAAGCCGGGGCCCCAAAAAGCTGGGAATCTCCGTCCGGAATCTTTGAGTTTAGAACTTGTTAGCTGCCAGGCATCGGAAGTTAAACCCAATCTGGCTGCAAAAATATTGTCTTGTTTCCAGCCTATATGGCTGCGAAACTTGAGCACATCGGTATCATATTTAAAGGTATTGATTGCCGTATCCAGCCCCGGTTTACCAACGCCATAAATCCCCCATGGAAAAATCGGATACAATTGAGGACTTTCGGTATTGTTTATTCTTTCCCAAAGCTTAGCTGGCGAAATAGTTGGGTGCCCATTAAACTCACGGAAGCTGATTGCCGGAATGCGGCTCAACATCGTTTGCCATTCTGCACGTTTTTCCGTGCTTAAATAACTCTCGGGAAGTTCCAGCAAACGGCTTAAAACGATTCTCAACGCGGCTATTGTGGAAGTTGGGTTGTAAGCCATTTTATAGGTTTCGGCACCTGATCCGGGATATAAAACCAGCTTTCCGTCGGCATCAAATGCTTTGCTTCCACGTTGCTTAGCTAAATACTGATAATGTTCGTTAAAGAAACTGAGGCAGCTTTCAATAAATGGAATATAGTTTTTTATGTCTTCCCCCGTATATCTCTCAGTTTCAAGCATCATCATACAAAACTCGAAAACGGTATCCCACTCGTATTCAAGCCAGGCATTGTGCTCCATACCCCTATCGTAGTTGGCTGGACGCTTCCAGTTGTATTCTGCTGGATTGGGCAATCCAAAATTTTCAAGTTGCTCGGTAAAACATGCACCCTTATGATTCCAGTAAACTTCACTTCGCATTTCTGCATTTTTTAGCATTTGCAAATAGAAGTTAAACTGTGGCTTCATTAAGTCGAAATCGCCACTTTTGAGCATTGGCCAATAAACCAGGCGCTGATTTTGAGCTGTATGGGTACCTCCTCCCCAATTACGAAAATCGGGTGTAAATCTTTGAGTGCTGTCGGTTAAAGATGGATCATATGTGAACAAGCCCCCATTAAATTTGGTGGGATAATTGCCTTGCGAATTGCAACCGAGCATATATCGCATCAGTTGATAATTCCTTCCAACTTGCTGGGTTACCGTGTCTGTGTTAGAATTAAGATGGATGAAACTGCGTTTCCAGTAATCCTTCCACCATTGCTGTGTTTTTGAAACCGCATCTTTTTGTTTTTTTGCGTTTTTAGCGATAGTTGATGTTAATCCAGATTGCCAGCGAGATACCGTTTCTGTGTACTGGGTATGCAGCGCAAGGGTTAAGTGATGCTTCCTGGCCGGCGATTTACTTTGCAGCTTCCAACCTTTAAATTCTGTGTCGAGATATTTGCCCTCTGTATTTCCTGCCGGGATGAAATTTGTGCCATCCAACTGCCCGCCGAAAACCAGATTCTTTAAGGGGTTGAATAACTGAGCTTTTACCGCATCCATTCCCTGTTGTTTAACGGTTACATCAAAAACGGTATTTGACTGGTTTTGATGATAAAACTGAATGGCGTTTTGTTGAAATCCAATTTCGTCTTTTGAGGTTTTAACCTCACCCTGTGGCGCCCATTTATAGGAATTTTGGTTATTTTCTCTTCCTTTCAGGATTCTATCCTTGTGCCTCCAGCTTTCGTAAGTAGCTGTTGCACTGATTGCTTGATTACCATTTATTTCTATATGTACCTTTGGACTAAAGACATCTACCCAAAGTCTAACCTCTGTTTTTTGCTTATTTTTTGTGCCAGTAATGGTGATATAGCCTTCGTTAAGGTGAAGTTCTTGCTTAAAATCAGCTCCATTTTCAAAAGGATTAGGGCTGAATTGCAAACGGACTCTACCCAATTTTAGCAAAGAATTATTTTCATCAAAGGTGCCAGAACGTGCGATATAAAATAGAATGTCGTTGTTTTCTACCCAAACGTTTAAGCCGATATCACCGCCACCTAATGGCATTGATTGGGCAGAGTTTTTGGATTGGCTTGTCCAGATTGGGTTGTAGGTTTGAGCAATGCTTGATGAGTTTAATGTTAAAAAAAAGATAAGCACAGAGAATACTGAGGGGAGCATCAAAATTGATGTATATGGTTTATTTATGTCTTTCTGTTTATCCATCTATATTCTGATTCTTATTGTATATTTTATTTTGAGCTTGCAAGCCGGCGTTTTGTATTCTTGAGTAAAGAGCTTTTAGGGCTCACATCAGGCTATATGCAGGCTAGCTCGTTTGTCATCTCAACTTCGGAGAGATCCTAAGCGCCTTATTATGCGTATTGGCTAGGATCTCTCCTATCGTCGAGATGATAAAACGCCAACTTGCAATCGTCTTAAAATAAGCAACATGCGACGATATCCTTATAACCTAAGGAAAGATCCTATAAGACTTTAGCGCTTTAAGATCTCGCCTAGCGTTTGGCTGTCTAAAGCACTGTGCCTGGTATCTATTGCCGTCTGCTTTAGCTGACGGATAAGAAATATATAAAGAAGGCTTTAGCCGCATTAATGTGGCTAAAGCCCCTTCTATGCCTCTGATCGTCCGTTGGCTGAAGCCAACGGCAATAAAAATCATGAGGAAGAGCTCCAATCCCCTACCACTCATCCGTTCTGAACGAACTTGCCGGCAATCCTTCTGTATTAAATAAATCGCCTACTATAAAATCTTTAAAAGCGTAACGTACGGCTACCGGTTCTTTCACCATTGGCGATGATACAGAAACCGAGCTTCCGTTGATTGTGGCTTTAGCTGGGTAGAAAGTTTTATTTGCTCCCGCGATTTCAAATGATGACAGTTCCTTCCCGAAAGATGTTAAACCGTTATTAGCATTATCGAAGCTGATAGTAGCAATACTCCCGTTTACCGCAATTGACTTATATAACGGACTTGCAAAACCAAAGCCTTTCAATCCATACGAATTTGCCAGGGCCAGAAACGCCAGCCTCTTACCTCCAGCCTCTTTGTTTGCCGGATGAATCATATTTTCCTCGCCTATATCCATCACAACAGCCATCGCCGAATTTGGAATTTTGGTTAAGGATTTACGCTGAGCATCCCGCAAATAAGCAGAGTTAAATTTACCCCCATAGTTATATGGCGGCAATTGAGCGTAGTTGTAAGGTGCTATTTGCACGTAATAAAATGGAAAATCGCCTTGCTTCCATAAACTGCGCCACTCTTTTACCATTGTTGGAAAAAGTTCTTCGTAACGATCCGGGCGCTCATAGTTTGATTCGCCCTGATAATAAATTGCCCCTTTTATTCCATAACCGGTTATTGGATACAGCATACCGTTGTATAGCGTTGTCGGGGTTCGGCTTACTGCTTTAATGGTATCGCCTTTGGCAGGAACTTTTATTTCGGGAAATGCTTTAAGTGCTTCCGGCGACATCCAGGCTTCTGCGAATGAGCCACTGTAGCTTACATTAATTAAACCTACCGGTACGTCAAGCATATCATTTAATATTCTTCCGAAGAAATAGCCTGTTGCGCTGAAATTTGAAACTGATTCGGGCTCGGCTTCTTTCCATGCGGAAGGCTTGCTGTTTTGCTGTAACTCAGTTATTGATGAACGCGGCACGGTATAGAGGCGAATTTTATTGTTCTTTGATTTGAAAATAGCGTCGTTAGAGCCCAAAATCGGCTGTCCTTTGAAACCTTTCATCGGCATTTCCATATTGGACTGGCCTCCACAAATCCAGACTTCGCCAATAAGCACATTTTTTAATTTGACTGCTTTTCCGTCGCTTATGCTTACGTCATAAGGGCCGCCAGCTTGCGGAGTTGCCACTTTAATCAGCCATTTGCCGGTGTTATCGGCTTTGCCAGAATAATTCTTACCATTCCAGGAAGTGCTGACTTTTATATTTTTTCCAGGTGCTGCCCATCCCCAAATGGGCACCTGTGCTTTTTGTTGAAGCACCATATTGTCGGTAAATATGGATGCTAATTTTACTTCTGCCTTTAAGCTTGTTTGGATAAGTAACCATGCGAAAAGAAAAAAAGTAATACGTAATTTATAGTTCATTATTTAATTGTGTGTCAAGATGTTTTGGACGTAGAAACCATATGGCTGGCATGAAGATCCGATTCTGAAGCATCGAAACTTTCACCAGACTCTTTTTCTTCCTTAAGTGATTTCTTCCGCCAGTAATTGGCGAGGATAGAGCCCGAAATATTCATCCAGGGACTAAACACGGCCGCTGCTAAACCAACGGTTCCGAGTTTACCCATTGAACCGGCAAGCCCGGATGCCATGCCGCCGTTTTGTAAGCCTACCTCAAAAGCTACTGTACGAGAGGATGGCTTATCTAAACCAAACCAACGGCTTAGGTAGTATCCGAAGAAGTAACCAGCTGCATTATGGATTACTGAGGAAATAAACAGGATCAGTCCTACTTTTAACAAATTATCGCGGCCAGCGGCAGTGGTAACGGTGGTAAAATATACGATACCGAACATGGAAACGTAAGGCATCACTTCGTCTAGTTTATCGAATTTCAGCGTTGCTAGGTGATATAACAGCCCGACAATAGCTGCTCCGGCAAAGAAACTGAATATCTCTATGGAATGCATCATCTCTTCTGAAGAACTAGCACTTAGAGTATCCCATAATCCGAAAGCTAAAGCTAAAAGCCATATGGCGGCCAACCCGCAAACGATGTTAAGATTTCTCCAGCCTTTCGGCGATGCTGTTTTCAGGTAATCGTGTATTAGCGCTGCACCTATCGGAACGATCACGATTTTAACGATCTCCATCATCATTCCAATGAACTTGATATCGATTAAAGTTCCGGCCAATAGCTTCATTAACAAAGGAGTCATGAACGGAGCCACAAGCGTAGCCATTGCTGTAACGGTAACAGAAAGAACAAGATTAGCCCTAGCTATATAAACCATTACATTAGATGCTAAGCCACTAGAACAAGAACCTATAAGGATGATCCCTGCGGCTATTTCGGTTTCGAAATGAAACACACGAGTAAGCAATAATCCCATTAATGGCATAATTGAGAAATGGCAAATCAAGCCAATAAGAACCCCTTTTCCGGTACTGCCCAAG
Source organism: uncultured Pedobacter sp. (assembly GCA_966211215.1). Lineage (GTDB taxonomy): Bacteria > Bacteroidota > Bacteroidia > Sphingobacteriales > Sphingobacteriaceae > Desertivirga. Next base: position 38,125 of record CBIHNR010000009.1, on the reverse strand, counting down.
CCTGAAAAATCCTTCAAGCTCATTTGAATCCCCATACCAAACATTACCAGCTGAACAATTAACAGGATAAGCCATTTATTGCGCAGGTCAAAATCTCCCCATTTGAGGAAGGCTGACGGATAAATCATACCGGCCACTACTGCTGTAATAATCCAGGCGGTATATTGATAATTTGCCAGCGCAGGAATAGCACCAATACCGATTGCCGCGCTAACAGACAGCGCCACAGCTGCAGGCTGCCATAGGGAGGCGTTTCCAGCAAATAATCCAACAATTAGGAGCACAAGTGATAAGGCGCTTATCCCGAGGCAAAGCTTACGGATCGATTTCATAGGCTCTATTCTTTACATAGGTCTGCAATATGTTGAACCGCAAGCGCCGGGCTTGACAGAATTGGCACTTTTTTATCGTCTTCTGATAGTGTGTCGACTACCCTTGCCATTGATGCTTGTGCCAAAACAATCACGTCCACTTGTTTAGATAGCTCAATTAGAGCTTTGGCTACCATTTCGTCGTGTTTATCAGGATTGCCTCCCATTAATGCTTCAAAGGCGCCTTCGCATAGGCGCGAGGTTAGTTCGATTTCTTTTCCGGCTACCTCTGCCCTTCTTTTTACTAAATCGCTGGTTGGAGCAAGGGTTGTTGGAAGTGTAGCTACTACTCCTATTTTCCTTCCGGTTTGAACGGCTAAATCAGCCATAGGCTGGTCTACACGCAGCACCGGAACTTCAGTCAATTCTGCAGAAGCTTCAACTGCTGCACCTATTGAGGAACAAGTAACCATGATAAAATCAGCACCTGCAGTTTCTGCAGAGCCTACATAATTTACTACCCTGCGAGATGTGGTATTTGTTAATTCGTTCTTTGAGATAACGTCTTTTATTAAGCTGTCATCTACGATATTAAAGACATTTACTCCCGGAAGGTAATCCGAGCAAAGTTTTTGAAATACGGGCACTAAAGTTGCCGATGTGTGTACTAGTCCTAAGGTTTTTATCTTCATTATTTGTTAGTTTTTATAGTAGTCACGAATTGAGTGGTCACGAATTACACTAATTACACAAACCCGCTAAGTTTGCGACGAATCTAAGCGCCATTCAGGCTAACAAACTATGCTTTGTGTTAATTCGTGTTTCTTTCAATTCATTCTTTCCGCCTAAAGCGCCCAGATTCGTAAAAATTCGTCTAATCCGAAAAATTCGTGTTTAATTCCTTTTCTATTCCCCTCGCAGCTGTCACAAAATAATCCTCCTTACCAACCTGGCCGCCTTTAAAATTCACCTCTTTTCCATCAATTGGCGAACCCGGAGCATAAGCTTTACACAATGGCGCCCCAGGCCCTAGCGGAGCAATCATTTCAACCGCTTCAATTCCCATTGCCCGGGCAGCATAGCTAGAGGTATCTCCACCGGCAATAACAATGCGTTGTAAGGTGGATTTTTCGGAAGCACGCCTGGCGATCTCCCCTAAAACAGTTCCGTAAAGTTTGGCTGTTTCGGTTCTGTCAATCCCCTTCTCCTTAAATATATTCTCGGTTTGTTGCACCCTTTCGTCGCCGTTGCCCGTGCTTGTATGCACAATAACGTTCAATTTTTGGTGTAGATATTCTGCCACCAGAGCCGCGTATTTGTCAATAACCTCAGTGGAAGTGCCGTTTGATGCAAGCTCCTGGGTATCGATAGCAATTTCTTTAAAACCATTGGCCAAGGCATAGTTAATCTGTTCGGATGTTACCGGCGAGCAACTCCCCGAAGCGACCAATATCGGCTCTGCATTTCCGGCAGGCACCCAATCGGGCTGGAAACCAACTACTTCGGCTTGATCCCAAAACTCTCCCAATGCCATTTCTATACCCGACGAGCCGACGGAAAATAGAGGTTTTTCGACATTTGCTTGTATCTCAATTAAGTTTCCAATCAAAGACAATTGCTCCTGGTTTAGTGCATCGAAAAGAATGATCTCGGTACCCGCCCTTACCAGCTGATTAATGTAGCTGAAAGTCTCGGTTACATCCTTTTCTAGCTGAAGAATATCCACCAAGCCTATTTTTTTTGAAGTTTGCTGGTTTAGATGAATACGTAAATCACTTTCGTAGGCTGGAGTTACCGGATGCTTACTCATGGACGGATGCCGGTCTAGCCTGTAAATACTTCCCGCGCTACCTATCCCCATTCGGGCGAATAGGTTTCCAAAAAGGCAGAAACGCCCTAAAATTGGCGCCGCAACCAGCAGGGGAACAAATGTTGACTCAAAAATCTCGACGCCAATGTCTATCGCTTTTCCGATACTCCCAATCGTAGGGGAAGAGTCAAAGGTTGAGCAAACTTTATAGTGAACATGCCTGGGATTTAAGTCCTTTAAAGCTGCAAAGGCGGGAATTAGCTCTTCTTCCATTCTTTCGGGCGACATTGCACGAGTCATGCCAGCAATGCCCAACGCTTGCAAGCCTTCATACCGGGCGAGTTGCTCTTTGGTTGGGGCATCAATAAACAAAACAGTTTTTACTCCTGCCCGGCTTAAAAACTCCAAAGCGTCGGTTGAGCCAGTAAAATCGTCTCCGTAGTAAGCAATTAAGAGATTGTGCATGGTTATTTAGTTAGAGATTAGCGATTGGTTAGTAGAGATTAGTTTGAATGTGCACCTTGTACTTAACATAAGTGTCATTTCTACCTATAACAACGCAATCAATAATTAGTTAACTATCAATTGGTTTCTTTATCCGAACTTCTCTACCGATTTACCAAATTCAGCATATTTCTCAGCAGCCTGTTCAACAGATAAGCCATTTACCGCCGCTTCCCAAGCCTGATGCAAAGCAACCACGCCGCCGGTTGGTCCATTTGGGTGAGCCATAATTCCGCCGCCTGCCATATACAATAAATCTATTGTTTGCGTTCGGCGATATGTCTCGGGTGCCTGCCCGCCCCATTGACCAGATGACACTACCGGAAGCACTGTACTTCCAAACAGCGGTTTAAGGCAAGCTTCGATCGAGCGAACGACCGAATCATCCGATTCCCAGAATTTATTTTGAATACCATTTACGTGAATCTGGTCTACCCCGGCAAGCCTCCACAATTTTTGGTAGGCAGGAAACTCGATGCCTAGCAGAGGATGCCTGTTCATCATTCCCCAACCATTGCGGTGTCCATGAATAGCCAATTGGCCGATATCGCATATTTTCTTAGCGGCAGAAATTCCGACGCTGTTTAGGCTAACCATAGCGCAGGTTCCGCCCGACTGCACAATTTTCTCGTAATTACGCTGCATTTCGTCGATGCCATCGCTTACGTTAAAAGCATACATTACTTTTTTGCCAGTTTTATCTGCGTGATCGTTGATCACTCGCATAATAGCATCTACCCTTGCAGCAAAGGGCGAATTGCCTGATGACGAAAGCAGTTCATCATCTTTGATAAAATCAATTCCGGCTTCTGCTAAAGTCTTAACTAATTCGGCAGTTTGTTCCGGTGTCATCCCTATACTTGGCTTTATGATCGTTCCAATTAATGGCCTGTCATAAGCGCCTGTTAGCTTCCTGCAACCTTCGATACCGAACTTTGGCCCTGTAAAAGCCTTACCGTAAGAATCTGGTAGTTCAATATCCATCAATTTCAGTCCTGTAAACTGGGTTAACTCGTATAAGTTTCCCTGCAAGGTTGAAATCATTACCGGCAGGTTATACCCGAAATTCTCGATAGACCAGGACACTTCTACCATTGCCCTCTGATAGGTTCCAGTTGCCGAGGCAGCCCCTGGAATTGCAGGCTCGGTAACCGTTTCGAGCGCAGTTATATTTTCTACTCGTGCTGCAAAGCGACTTTTTAGCTCCTCCGTTTCTCCCGGTACCGCTACAAATGTTTCCGAAGATTGCTCGCCGGCTAAAACCTGCGCTGCTTTTTCCAGTGCGTAAGGCGTTTCTATATAGTATTTTGCTGTTATTCTTTCCATTGTTGATTCTTGTATAACGTATTATTTTGAGGTCGGAAGTTCGAGGTCCGAAGTCGGAGGTCGGAGGTCAGAGGTCAGACTAAGCGCCCAATCATTCCTTTCCGACTTCGGACTTCTGACTTCAATTGCCGCGCTTCGCCTCACCTATCTGCTCACCGGCAACCACACCTGCATTTCCGCATGGCCTCTGTTGCCCCAGGCAAAATATGGGATTAAACGAATCGGGGTTGTTGTGCTTTTGTTAGATACCTCGCGATACAAGGTATTTTTCCAATCTTTCGGTTCAAGCAATTTTGCGGTACCTTCAAGGCTCATTACTTCTGCTCCATCAATTTTTAATAATTGAGGTTTTAGCTCGATGGTGCTTGGGACTACAACATTAATAATCTTCTGATTTGGCAAATCCTGAGATTCAAGGCAATAAACCACAGGGCCACGTTTTACTGCAATCTGATTGCGAGCTTCTTCTACCAATGGATTAGCCTCAACCAATTTAGCTTCCATTGGTAACACCAACTCAACTTTGTCGCCAGCTTTCCATTTACGGTTTAGTTCAGCATAGGTGCCGGCTTGAGTTTTAGCACCAGCATCTTTTCCGTTTACTAAAACCTTTGCACCTTCAGCCCATCCCGGAATACGTAAGAACAAAGAATAAGGCTTCGCAGAGGTTTCCTTAATAGTAAGATTTACATTGCCATTCCAAGGATAATTGGTTTCTTCGATCAAACTAACCTTCGATCCATCTTTTAATTTGGTAGTTAAGTTATTACCACCATATAAGTTGATCCACAAGCCTTTATCCGACACACTGTAAGCATAGTTGCTAACTTCAGCAATGGTACGAACTACGTTTGGGGGGCAACAGTTGGACAAGCTGATATATGGCACTCTGTCTTTCGACCAGCGTTGCTTAAACGGCAAATCGTCTGAAAACGCAAGCGGATTAGTGTATAAGAACTTGGTTCCATCCAGGCTAATCCCGGAAAGTACGCTATTGTATAAAGCCAACTCCATCACATCGGCATACTTAGCATCGCCGGTTAACTGAAGCATTCTCCAATTCCAAAGTACATTACCAATATTGGCACAGGTTTCGTTGTGTGCAGTATGGTTAGGCAATTGGAAATCGCGGCCAAAAGCCTGGTGAATCTTCTGCACTTCCGCTGGGTTATAAGAAGTTCCATCAGGCGAAGTACCATCATACAAAGAACCGCATCCGCCAGTAATATACATTTTGTGTGATGTCACATCATCCCACATCAAGTTCAAGGTGTTAATTAAAGTTTCATCACCGGTTTCGGCATATACGTCGGCTACACCAGCATACAGGTAATTTGCGCGTACTGCGTGCCCCATTGCTTTTTTCTGCTTACGGAAAGGAATTCTATCCTGATTATCGTCCGTGCCATCTTCAATCTTTCCTTTGATATCGATAAGATGCTTAGCGAGTTCCAGATAGCGCGGGTCTTTGGTGGTGCGATACATTTCGATCGTACCCATATAATGCGCCGGACAAATTGCATTTCTTGCCAAAGTTGGCGAGGCTTGTTTGTAGAAATTATATAAGTAATCCGTAGCCTTTTTCGCAATATTCAGCAAGGATGTTTTGCCCGTAGCCCTGTAATGTACACATCCGGCAGTCATTAAGTGGCCAATGTTGTATGCTTCAAAACTCAACCTATCCTGAAACTGATTTTTCGAACCAGTTTTACGCTGCTCAATCATCGCCTTGGTGTAGATATAGCCGTCCTCACGCTGCGATTTTCCGATCACGGTGATAGCTTTATCCATCATTTCATCCAGCTTCTTATCCTTGGTTGAAGCATACAAACTCGCCATTGCTTCCAGCGTTTTGTAGTAATCGCCATCATGGAACGACGGCCCTTTGTGCGAGCCCGTATCCAAGCCCGCCGCTATCTCGAAATTCTTAAAAGCATGACTAATATTTGCGTCGTTATAAATCTTCCACATATTTGGCACCATGCTTTCTTTGGCAACCTTAAAGCGATCAGCCCAAAACCCGCTGGTCCAGCTTACATCGCCCATGTTTAAACTCTGCAATTTTGCATAAGGGCTTTTCGACGTATTTACCAGGCTTTTTTCCTGTGCGTTAACGTTTAGCGCAATCGCTGCCGTAAATAAAGCAATTGCTCCTTTTACAAGTGTTCGGTTAGTTATCATATCTTAATTTTTATCAAAGGGATCACAGTGTAAATGCTGGCTCCCCCGTAATTCTCTTTTATTCGTTTATTAACTTTCTTTTGGCGTCTATCAAGAATAGCCGTTTTGTCATCTCGACGTAAGGAGAGATCTTAGGCTATACGCATATTACAATGCGCTTTAAGATTCCTCCTATCGTCGGAATGACAAAGCAGGTTAGCCTGCATGTTGCCGAGTGTCGTCCACTTCTGTCCGTAGAGTTAAGCGAAGCGCCTCTACGGATTCTCTAATGGAAAGGAGTCTCCAGACTCCTCGCAACTCCATCTCCTATCTCTTCGCCTTCATATCTTTAGAAACATCCACCCTAGCTTCCTCCAGCAATTCTACAGGGCCAAATAAACCAGCCTCCTGCAAAGGCTTGCCTTCCAATCGATAAGGCGCTACAGTATTGGTAATCCTCTTTTCAACAGGCACCCGCTGATCACCCATCAAGCGGTTTGCCCAGGTGTTTGTCACTTCGATACTTACGCTATTGTTTCCTTTTTTCAAAGCTTTACTAATGTCAACCCGGTATGGTGCAGTCCAGGCAACACCGCAAGAAACTCCATTCACTTTCACTTCCGCTATATTTGCCACTTTACCTAAATCAAGCCATACTGGCTCGCCAGGTTTAACACTCGTTTTAAATTCCTTTGAATAGATAGCTGTTCCGGAGTAATATTTAATCAAGCTATCTGCATTAGCTGTCCAGTCGGTTAAAGAACTGAAGGTTACAGGCTGAGATGGGCCACCAAATTTCGGATCGAACTGCACCTTCCAGCTACCAGATAGTGCTTGAATCGACTTAAGCTCTTTCCAATTTTGCCCCTTCTTAACTGATGAGGCAGTGGTAGCTGGTTTGCAAATCAGAAATACCGACGCATTTGGCGCTAATTTTACAGGGATAATCATCCTGTTATTTTCAAACTTGTAATTTTGAGCCTCCCATTTTTGATCTGTAACCGCATCGTACAACTCAACCTGACTATTATTTATTCGTAAAGAAAGCTCTAGAACACGCTCTTTATCTTCCTGATTAGAAATAAAATAAATATCACCTTCGGTTGAAGTACCTGTTCTGTGGATATAGGCTACTTTCTTAGCATAGCTTCCTGTTTCATCTTTAACTATTAAGTCTCTTTCCAGGCCCAGCTTTGCCAAAGTTTCCTCCTGATAAGGGCCCTTGAGAACCTTGCCAGAGAAATTGCCATCCCACAGCTCAGCAACTATTTTATTAAATTCCGCATCATCTCCTTGTTGTAAGCCAGGTTGTTTAACGGGTTTCTCCATTAGCTGAATTGCAGCGCCATTCTTAACCAGCTCAAGTAGTTTTTTAGCAACTTCCAGGCTCATCCACTGAGAATTGGCGTTTAAAGCCAGTTTTCCAGGAATTACAAGCAAGCGGTAGTTTGCACCGCTTTGAAAAACAACTCTACCGTTTTTAACAGTTGCCGTGCTCAACGCATCGGGATTAAAAGAGTCATAAGCGTAGCCGCGTAAAGGATTCACCCAATTTTCAGGATCAGCCATATTTGCTGAATGATTTACTCCCGCAGGCAGTTGCCTTAGGGGCTGCCCTTCGTTTGCAAGGCGTTTTACCTCAGCTTCAACAACATCTTTTCCAAACAAACCCGGTAAAACCGGAACTAATCTTTCTGGCAAAACAGAGCGGCGGGGCAACTCTTCACCGGTAAACACAGTGATATCTGCTACTGGTTTACCTTGCTGCAAAAGCTCCTGACAACGTTCGGCGTAAGCAACCCAGGCTCTGCCGGGTTTCCACCAGGTTTGATCGCGCTGAAAATATAAGCCAACGCCGTCCAAAGTCATTCCAGGTTTTCTGTCCATCCAAGGATTATGGGCAAAAACGTGATAAACAATTTTGTTAATCCCCAAAGCATAATTCCTATCCTGAACAGCTTTCAGCATTCCCGGATACTCATTCCAGGCCATACGAACCGTGGTAAAAGATTCTGACTGGATAATATTTTTTCCATAGATATGCGCTGCCGAAATCGCATCAAGCATATCGTTCGGTTTATCGTGGGTTGGGCTATTCAACCAGAACTCGCCCATTGGCAGATCTACTTTTTTATAGTGCAATAATCCATCACTAACCATGGTAGGCGCTACACTCTCGGCTGTAAATTCAACGCCTTTTTCTTTAGTAAACTCGGCAAGCGTTGTATAAAATTTATCTACTACCAGCTCTGCGATGGTTTTCCGAACATCGTACAGAAACTTCTCGGATACCTCTGCATTTTCAACAGGAATTCCGGCCATTGCCGGCAAATAAGGCAACAGGTCGTAGCCTCTTCGCCTTTTAAACTCATCTCTAAATACTGGCGACCAGTTTTGGCTTCCACATTCCCAGCTATCCACATGGAAGGTATTTAAAACCCGTGGCGCCAAATTAGAACCGGCTTGCCGTAAGGCCTCGCCATACCAATTATTGAGCTGTATTTTTATGGCTTCTGTATTGAACTTGTCGCATTCTAAACCAAGTCCTTTTCCCCCAGTGTAATTGGTGTGTCCTGTTGAGGTATGCCCTACTCTTAGAATTGTCCAGTTGCCTTTCGGAGCATCCCAGTTTAGTGATCCATCGGCATTTAATCTCCCTGTGAGGTTAATGATTTTGTTTAAAGGAACGCTCAGTTGATTTGGGATTTGCTCGGATGTTGTGCGCTTGGCAACACGCCATACCTCTCCATTTTTTGTTTCGAACTGATTGATGGATGCTTCGGATGAAAGCTCCAGATTTTTCAATTTAAGCGAAGGCTTCCATTTTGCCGCATCTAAATCCTCTGAACCGGCTTCTGTTCCTTTTTTATCGTAAACGAAACGGAAATACTTTGCCGTAACCGGATTTATCGAATGGGTATAATCCGCATCGGTATCCTGCCATCCGTGACGAGGAGGATCTAAGCGTCCCATCGAGCGAAATGTTTTTCCATCGTCAGAAACTTCTATCAGCAAGCGTTGAGCCTGGTAATTATTTCCGCCCGAGCGGATTGTAACCGTTCGAGCTGTAAATGGCTTATCGAACTCATACTGAATCCAGCAATTTTCAGAGCTTCCGAAGTTTTTATCGTTACCGGCTTTTACCAATTGCGAGGCATCTGCGCCAGTACTGGTTGTTACTTTAGGAACAATTGTACGTGTCGAAATGCCTGCACCTTGCGGAGAAGGGAATGCAAAAACGGCTATATCTTTATAATAATTTTCTTTTGTTTCGGGTTGAGAAAGGATGATTTTCTGCTTCTTTCCTCCCGCAATATTTACCCGGGAAGAAACTACCTTCTGCATCGAAAGCTCGGGCGTTATCCAGGGGCCACCGGCAAGCGCGAAGCCATCGCTAACATGCATTCCTATTTTAAGCCCCAAACGGTCGGCCTCTTTTAATGAATGCTTAACCATATCCCACCAGCGCGGCGACAATTGCTCGGCAACAGGCGCGTATACAGGTGGATTAGCTGCTCCTTTTATGGGCATTAAATAAGCACCGCCAATTCCGGCTTCTTTCATAGCCTCTAAATCGGCAGTGATACCCTCCTTTGAAACACCTGCCTGCATCCAATACCAAAATACCCATGGTTTGGTAGTGTTGGTGCTTTGGGCGTACGTTGGCCCGCTGCTCATCCCCAAAAAAAGAGCCATAGCCGCATAACGTGCACAATTTCCCAGTACATCAACCATAGAGCTGAAGCCTTTCGGATGTTTGTTCTTCTTGTTATAGTATAGTGTGTGTGTTAACATTTCTAATTATTGAGTTATCACGAATTTCGCTAATTATGCGAACCGACTATTTGCCTACGAATTCTAAACGCCCAATCTGAAGGGGCACGAATTACTCGAATTACACGAACCTGCTAAGTTTCATACAAATTCTAAACGCTTGACAAGAAGCCATGAAAGTTAGGCGTCATGTTTTGTGCTAATTCGTGTAATTCGTGCTTCTGATTCCAATTCGTGTTCCTTCCGTTTTAATTTCTCGCGGGCTTATATCCTTTCAATCCAAAGAATAAAATCACAACAAAACATAGCAATGGCACTATATATCCTAGCTGAATATTGTCTCCATTCAAATCAATTATAGTACCCATCAAGTAGGGCAATATAGCACCGCCCACTATTGCCATAATAATCCATGAAGACCCTGCTTTGGTGCCTTCTCCTAAGCCATTAATACCCAAGGCAAAAATGGTTGGGAACATAATCGACATAAAAAATCCCAGTCCGCCTAAAGCATAAATAACATAAGCGCCATCACCTAAAATGGAAACAATGCAAAGCAATACCGAGATCACACAATAAATAGAAAGCAAACTTTGTGAGCTTACGAGTTTTAGAAACGCAGTTCCGACAAACCTCCCGGCCATAAATAAGAAGCCGTAAATCATAAGGTAATATCCGGCAGTTTTTTCATCAACACCTGCCCCTTGTTGTGCCATTCGAATAAAGAAGCTGGTAACACAAACCTGCGCTCCTACATAGAAAAATTGAGCCACAACCGCCCATGATAAGTGCTTGTGCCTTAACACTTCAAAAAAGCCACCTTTATTAGTATCTGGCTTATCGCTTACTGGCCTTACCTCTGGGAAATGCATAAAAAAGAATAGCAAAGCGATAAGAACCAAAACGCCTCCCAAAACAATGTACGGTACCTTTACAGAGGCGGCTTCTTCCATTAAATAGGACAAACGGGAAGCATCTGGCATTGCTGCCAACTGCTCCTGGGTATATTCTTTTCCTGATAAGATAAAAGTTGCTCCTATATACGGCGCTATCATTGCTGCCAATCCGTTAAAAGATGCTGCAAGGTTAAGGCGAGTTGAAGCTCCCGCCGGATCTCCAAGTACCGCTGCGTAAGGATTTGCCGCTGTTTCCAATATCGTTAAACCACAACCAATGATGAATAAGGCAATTAGAAATACTTCATAGGCCCTCGTATTAGCCGCCGGCACAAACAGGAATGCTCCACCAGCAAATACAAGTAAACCCAGAATAATACTGTTCTTATATCCCCATTTCTTTAGAATTGCACCCGCTGGAATCGCCATCAGAAAATAGGCAAAAAATACTGCGGTATCTACTAACGTGGACTGGCGGTTATTTAACTGGCAAGCCTTTTTTAAGTGAGGAATTAAAATAGAATCGAGGTTGTGCGCCATGCCCCATAAAAAGAAAAGGCAGGTAACAAGGATGAAAGGAAGGAGGTAGCTGTTTCCCCCTTTTGTATTATAAGCAGCGTTTTCTTGATCGCTTAGTGGTTCTTGTGTTGCAAATGCCATTGTTTTATTTTGATTAGTTAATGAGTTGTCACGAATTACTCGAATTACACGAAACCGGCTAAGTTGCCTACGAATCTAAGCGCCTTAAATTCTCCGTTATCCAGGCTAAAGCGCTATGCTTTGTGTCAATTCGTGCAATTCGTGTTTTTTCAATAATGGTCAGCTTAGTTTTGTGTTAATTCGCTCCATTTGTCCCATTCGTGTTAGTTTCATTCTTCTTTTATATTTTCCTTTTCACCATAAGCAAGTGATCACAAACCAGCACTACTTCCCCATGCTGATTGATGATATCCACGTGCTCCGTTACGGTTCCATATTCAGGTTTCTTAGCGTCGGCTTTTTCAGAAATAGTTACCACCGAATGGATAGTATCTCCGATAAAAACTGGCTTAATAAACCGAAGCCTGTCATAACCTTTAGACATCGCCTCAGGGTTAATTTCAGAAGCAGTTAAGCCAATGCCGATACTGAAGATCATTGTACCATGAGCGATACGTTGCTTAAACGGCTGTGTCTTGCACCATTCAGCATCCATATGGTGAGGGAAAAAATCGCCCGTATGACCTGCATGAACGACAAAATCTGTTTCAGTAATAGTACGTCCCAGCGTGGTGCGTTTATCGTTTAATTGATAGTCTTCGAAAAATATTGACTTGAAATACATTTTTAAATACTAGTTATTTAAGGTTGGTTATTAACTATTTATATTTTTTAACTTGGCGTTTTGTCATCTCGACGAAGGAGAGATCCCAGGCAATACGCATGATAACGCGCTTTAAGTTCTCTCCTTCGTCGAGATGACAAGGCGGGTTAGCCACTCCTCTAGTTAAGTCGAAGCCACCCCAAACTCTTCTTTCAACTGTTCCGCAACCACAACGCCACCTTTATCGCTGGATACATAAGCGCTTTCTACCACAGCCATTGTTTTTATCACATCTTCAACGCTGGTATAAAGCACTTTATCTGATCCCTCTTTATAGCGCATTAAGTTGGACATCGTGCCAACAAATGCCTCTGGGAACCATGAGCCCTCTAATTCCAAAGTTTTCCACTCCGGAGTCTTATCTTCTTCCACAATGCAGTACTCAAACTTATCAGGAACGCCATGCGGATAGTCCATTAACAAGCCCATTTTCGCCTTAATAGCGCCTTTGGTTCCTTCCCATTTAATAAAGCTTTCCTGGTTGTGTGCGCCAAAATCGTGGTCGTGATTAGTATTGATAACGGCATGCATCGTATCACCATAATCAAACAAAATTGTTGATCGGGAAGACGATAATTCCTTTGCGGGATGCCTTAATGTTTTAGCGTAAACACTCGTTGGGGTTCCTAAGAACGAACGCATCAGGTCGATATAATGGATACTGTGATATTGAATCTCTAAACGAGGGTGTACCATTACATGCGGAAACAGCTCCCATGGAGTTTTTAAGGTCACACGAACTTCCATATCATACACCTCGCCTATCATGCCCTCATTAATCATATACCTGGCAGCACTTACAAAAGGCGCAAAGCGAAGCTGAAAATTAATAGCAGCTACCAGCTTCTTCCTTCTGCAAACAGCTAAAATTTCTTTAGCCTGCCAGAAATAATCACCCATTGGTTTCTGAATCAGAACGGCTGCACCGTCTGGCAATTGCTCTAGCGTTTCTATATATTGCTCGGGCATAATGGTGATGTCATAAACCGCATTTTCAGGTGCATTGGCTACGGCATCTGCAACAGAATCGTAAACGTTTGGTATGCCGAATTCAGTTGCAACATTTATAGCCCTCAATTTTGTACGATTGGTTATTCCATGTACGTAGAAACCAGCCTGTTTATACGCCGGAAGGTGGGCATCTTTTACAATACCTCCTGCGCCGATAATGATAATTGGCTGTTTGGTTTCGGGTAACTGAGGTTTATATGGAATTTGCATGTTCTTTATTGGTTAATGTTTGTATTTTTTTCCGAGCTTCGCCAAGAATTTCGCCTGAAGCCTTCCCAGTATTCATCGCCGTCAACACCGCTTCGTCAATTATTTCGGCAATTTGTGCCCAGTTGCTTTTTTGTGGCAGCGATTTCGCCACCTTATGAAGCATTTCCAGTTTATGATAGTATGGAATCACTTCGTTTATTTCTTCGTCTTTCCAGGTCGAAATACGACAACCGATTCCACCTTCAAGCGTTAAAAGCTTATCGTTTTCCTGGTTCACCGCAAAGCGGATAAAATCATAAGCCAGGTTCTTATGCTTGCTTCCGGAACCAATGGTATATAACCAATAAACGTTCAATGAGGCTGATTCATTTCCCTCTGAATGAGGTAATAAATCGATATCAACCTTACCTTTTACTTTAGATTCCTCGTATACTTCGCACATCGAAGCAAAGCCGAACCAGTTAACCATCATAGCTACCTCGCCGCGGGCGAAAGCCATCCCAGCCTGGACAGATTCATATTCGGCCGATTTTGGATGTACCGCTTCTTTATCCTTTACCAGCTGGCGGTAAAACTCCAGCCCTTCAATTGCCTGAATGGTATCTATCTTTACCTTTCCCTCATCATCAACCAATGAGCCCCCACGGGTCCATAACTGAAGACAAAAGTCAAATACAGTATTATGTCCATCTGGAAGGCAAGCGAAAACACTACCGTAAAGATTCTGTTCCGGGCGATTAAAGAACCGTGCTACCTGCTGAAAATCTTCCCAGGTTTTGGGTACTTCAAGCGGCTTTCCAAACTGTCCTTCATAAGCTTTCTTTTCCTTTGGATCGTTAAATAAATCCTTACGATAAATGAAGCATTCGGGGCCATCATGAAAGGGCAACCCCATAATATCCTGACCGAACTGTTGCATCCGTAACAAGGAATTGCTCCAGCCTACAGGATAATTTGCAGGAGGGTTTTGCTCGATATAGTCTTTTAGATTTTCTACTGCTCCACTGGTGTAAGCTTCGTAAATCCAGTCGGTATTAATATGCGCCACATCCCAATCGCCATTCGCTAATCCTTTATTCTCAAGCGTAGCTTCATGAAGAGGATGCAAGTCCATGGGCACCATTTCGGCCTCCATAGTACAACCCTTTAGTTTACAGAAGCTAGCCCACAACTTTTCCATCGTGGATTCGAACGGGCCGAACTTGCGGACTGCTATTCTGAATTTATCTGCTGATGCACTCATAAAGCATTCTCGTTTATGGAAATAAACTCCTTAATTATAGCATCATTATCTTGTCCCAGCTTTGGCGAACCTTTAGCTGAATAAAGCATTTCGCCGTCAATTCTTATCGGGCAACGGGTAGTACGGTAATTGTACCCATCAACCATGGTTACCTGTTGAACCATTTCCAGCACTTTAAATCCATCGTGTTCAAACAAACGGTTCCAATCGAGCACGTCCGCACACCAAATGTCTGCAGGTTCTAAAACAGATAACCATTTTTCGGTACTACCTGTAAGTAGATGGTTTGCCAGCACAGCTTTTATCTCATCCCTCTTTTCAAATGCTTCTGCCCCATCTTTGTAGGCATTTAAGGCTTCACATTCTAACAATCCTGCTAAAAATGGAATAGAACCCATTGCCAGGGCCAGGTAACCATTAGTCGTTTTATATATTCCGTAAGGAGCTCCTAAATAAGCATTGGCATTACTTTTTGCCGATCTTTCCGGGTTTACGCCACCATCGTTAAAGAAGGTCGTTATGGTTTCAAATTGAAAATCATAGCCAGATTCGAGCATACTAACCTGCACTAATCCGCCCTCGCCTTTTATCGCTTTGCGGTATAAACAAGCTAAAATGCCTTGCGCTAAATGCGCACCGGCAAGCATATCAACAATGGACAGTCCCATTGCCACTGGGCCGCTATTGGAATTTCCGGTTAGCCAGGTTAAACCTGTTACTGATTGTAAAAGCAGGTCCTGGCCAGGTTTACCTTTAAAGGGGCCGCTATTGCCATAGCCTGTAATTTCGGCATACACAACATCTGGCTTTATTGCCTTTACCGACTCATAATCGAAACCTAAACGCTCCATTACTCCCGGACGGAAATTGTGCATTACCACATCGGCTTTTGCCAATAATTCGCGAATAAGCCTGGCGTCTTCTTCGTTCTTTAAATCGGCTGCAAAGCTTTCTTTATTTCTGTTGATGGCATGAAAAACGGACGATTCTCCGTTCATTACCACATTTGATGTATATAGCGTACGGCAAATGTCGCCGGTTCCGGGGCGCTCAATTTTTATCACCCTTGCTCCCATATCTGCAAGGCGCAAGCTAGCGGAAGGGCCAGACAGGAACTGGCTGAAATCTATAACTAAATATCCTTCGAGAGGCAGCATAACTTATAGTTTAAATTCCTGATTAATAATTGAGTTTGATAATCCGATCTGAGGCGCTGCTTTAGACGAATAAAGTTTTACCCGGTCTATTTGAATTGGATTTCTGGTTGTTTCAATCGACCGTCCTTCACCCAAATCCAGCAACTGTTTTATCTTCTGTTCTTTAAATGCCTCGTGCTGGGTAGCCTCTGTATAGTTGAGCACCGGAGCACACCATATGCCCCTAGATTCAAGGATTTTCAACCATTCTTGGGTAGATTTATGAATTAAGGTTGAAGCTATAAGTTGAAGAATTTCATCGCGGTTATCGAATGATGAATTAGGGCTGGTATTAACAGAAGATATGTCGCAATTAATTACTTCGCAGATACAAGCCAAATCGCCCATAGCCAAAGAAAGGTAGCCATCGGTTGTTTGATATATCCCATAAGGAGCACTTAAATAAGCATGTGCGCTGCCTTTAACCGAACTTCTTTGTGGCAATTTACCACCGTCGTTCAAATAGGTTGTAAGCACTTCGAACTGCATATCCAGCGTTGATTCGAGTAAACTTACTTCTACCAAAGCCCCCACTCCTGTTTTAGCCTTTTTAATTAAAGCCGCTAAAATTCCTTGGGTAAGGTGATTCCCGCACATGATATCGGCCACAGATAATCCGAAAGGAACCGGCCCATCTTGCGCAGTTCCCGAAAGGTAAGTTAAACCCGAAACGGATTGCACCAATAGATCCTGGCCGGGCTTGGCTGCCCATGGGCCTTTGTCTCCATAACCGGTAACCACGCCATAAACGATTTTGGGGTTAATGGCTTTTACTGATTCAAAATCCAACCCGATCTTTTCCATCACTCCCGGACGAAAATTATGGGTCATTACATCTGCCTTTGCAATCAGTTTCTTAACCCGTTCCAAATCTTCCTGATTTTTTAAATCAGCTGCATACGATTCTTTATTTCGGTTTATAGTATGAAACAGCAAGCTATCATCTTCAACAAATAAATTCTTAATTGCCAATTGCCTGCAGGCATCGCCTTTAACCGGACGTTCTATTTTGATGACACGAGCTCCCATGTCCGCCAGTTTTAAACCTGCCGATGGGCCTGCCAGAAACTGACAGAACTCTAACACCAATAAGCCTTCTAACGGTCTGTTCATACCATTTCTAATTTTTTTGATTTCAGATAAATCTCGTTCAGCTTATTAAGCACTTCTTTTTCGCTGCCCCCCTGCATCAGGTAATCGCGTACTACATCGCCCGAATGATCCTGGAAGTACATTCCTCCGTGGTAGCGCGGACGCAGATACGCCCTTTGCAGAGCTGGTAGGGTATTCAAGAAATAATTATGTGTTTGTCTGTTGTTTTCTTCGTCTGTCCAGGCCGTTAAGTGCCCTGGCTGGCCGCCATTTTCGGTAAACAAAGTCTGCTGACACTCTGCTGAACCAACAAAGCGTGCATACTCTACTGCCGTTTGAATACTTGCCGAGCTGGATGAAATTGCCAAGCCAGTTCCGCCAAGAGTGCTTATCATATTGGTTTTACCATCAAGGGTAACCATATCGTGAAAATGGAGCACTTTGCGGGAATATCCTCTACGTGAATAATTGGAGTAGCCATAAGCAAACGGACAGTAAGCTATCTCGTCGGTTAGGGTCATCGCTTCATATACCTTAATCGGGTTTCTGTCGAAGTTCGCCGGATCAATTTTCGAAGCCAGTTCTCTGAAATATTGCAAAGCTTTAACGCCGGTTTCTTCAGAAATTACTAAGTCTTCTGACTGGCACGGGGCTTCGCCTAATGAACAGCAGAAGGAATAAAAGCTCATTAATACATCTATCGGGATTCCTGCAAATGCAACCAGGCCTTTGTCGGCTAGTGCCAATAAATCATCGAATGTTTTTGGTAGCACCAAACCATGTTTCTCCAGCAAATCGGGGCGACTGGAAGCTACAGGTGTTGCAGCATCTATGGCCAATGCCCATTGATGCCCATCATAAGAGTAACTTTCGCATGAATGCCCTACTGTATTTACCTGCTGATCTTTGATATATTCAGCGCTCAGATATTCATCAAGAGGAAGAATGGATTTTGTTTTTGCGGCAAAACCGGCCCAGGGATGATCGATCACCAAAAGATCGAAACGTTGTGCAAGTTCCTCAATAGAAAAATCGGCAAACTGCTGTAAACTTCTCTTTTCCCAGATGATATCTACATTAGGATGAAGTTCTGAAAAACGTTGTGCAGTAGCCTGCATTGGCACCAATCCACGACTATGGTTCCAGGTTATTCCTTTTAGTGTAATTCTTTCTGACATATTGGTTTATCGGTTGTAACCACAGAGAGCACTGAGTTTTACACAGAGAGCCACAGTGGGGCTTTATCTATGTATGGAGCGCTTCTAGTGGTTGTTTATCATTTTAATTCTCTCTATAACGAGTATCCCTTAGTTCCATCTCCTTGTAAGTTGCTCGTTTTTAACACTTGCAAAGGGGCGTTTTTGTCATCTCGACGTGAGGAGAGCTCCTAGGCATCATACCTTTTAAGCGCTTTAAGTTCTCTCCTGTCCTTATAATGACCTCATTTACAATTGGCTCATTTTAAGGTATTTTTAAATATGAGACTTTGTCATCTCGACGATAGGAGAGATCCTAGGCAATACGCATAATAAAGCGCTTTAAGTTCTCTCCTTTCGTCGAGACAAAGTGGATTAGCCTGCTTTGCGCCATGTCATCATTATATTTTTCTTTTACAATGTTTTTTACTCGACACGACAAAGTTTTTTAGATCTGCGCCCTCGTTACCCACTTAAAACTTCACCCTCTTCGCCATTTCAGTCAAATCAGTCTTATTTCCCTTAACAGGAAGCAAGTAAAAACTGTATTTATATCCCTTCGAAGGAATCTGATATTTCTCCAAAGGAGCAGCCACATCGCTCCAGCTATCGTTACCTCCAACTCCCATCTGAACTAAATCAACATTCAGAGTAAGATATCCAGCGTCTTTTAACTTATTAGTATGCTTTGCTGTGCTGATATTTTCTTCCGTATAAGGCCATGCGCTCATGCTTAAAAGACTATCTGCAACCACCATAAGCCCATCGGTTTTTGCTTTATTAGCTAAGAACATCCAACGAACATCCGTACGGTTTCCATTCTCTTGCGGAACTGCATAAGGCTCCATAAAGTCATTTATAGTTTGAGAATAAATTGCCGCATCGAAAGCATAATTACGGTCGATATAGTTTTCTAACGGACCTTTACCGTACCACGTGATGTTATCATACGCTCTCGCAATTCCACCTTGCATACCCACTTTTGGAATATTCGGTAAACCTGGTTTCACGGTTAAGGAATAATCTACTTTTAACACGCCATCGCCGTTCAGGGTATAAACCACGTTAACCGCAGCGCTATCATTAATGAACGAATAAGTACTGTTCACTTTCACCGTTCCCGGGATGCTGCTATCTGTGGAGATATTTTTTAGTTTCAGATCCGTAGAGAACCATTGCTTTAACTTCTTATGAGTTTTCCAGCCACGTTTGTCGTTATCAGTTTGCGGGCGTGTAAAATGTGGTAACAAGGGAGCGAAAACTTGCTCGACGCCATTCACTTTGTAAGAGCTTAAAGCGCCGTTGGCTTTGTTGAAACTCACTGAAAAAGACTTGCCGTTAAGTTCGTAACTGCCTGCATTCTCTTTCAAAGAAATCTCTGCATAAGGAAGGCGTTTAACCATTCTCTGCTCGGCAAGGCCCGTCAATGCAAACTGGTTAGAAGCAACCTCGAAGCCTTTTTTAGCCCAAGCTTCGTCAGCCGAAAGGCTGAAATGAATATCCGCTAAATACTCTGATCCTACTTTCATTTTAGGCAGATATTTAGCAATGCTGATCACTGTATCTTTTCCAGCTGCAAGGTTGATTTTTGGCAGCGCTTTATTTACCACGATCTTGCCATCCTCCCTAACAATAAAATTCACAGAGTAATCTTCAAGCGATTTCACAGCATGGCGATTAGTAATCTTTATCAAACCCTTGCCTGCATCAAGCAACTCGGTTTGTGCACCCTGATAAACGCGTTTACACTCCCACATTGGTGCTTTAGGACGGCCATCTGATGCAACAACTCCTTTAATGGTAAAATTGTCAAAGTACTTTTCACCGAAATCGCCGCCATAAGCATAAAACTCAACTCCGGCGCTATCTTTCTTCAATAAACCCTGGTCTTTAAATTCCCAGATCGCACCTCCTATTACGCGAGGCGTAGAACGGAATTTATCCCAGAAATCTTTCATATTTCCAACCGAGTTGCCCATAGCATGAGCATACTCTACAAAGAAAATCGGGCGCTTATCTCCATTTTGCTGGTTAGCCAGAAGCTCAGGAGTATAAATTCCCGGATACATACGGGCAATGATATCTATGTAGTAGGAATCTTGTGGATTCTGAATACGGTGTGAATGGTCATTGGATTTTAAATAGCGAGGGTCACTCGGATCTATATAACCTTCCAAACGGGGATTTCCCATTGCTGGCTCGTAATGAACAGGACGGGTAATATCAAAATCATGAATCCACTCGGCCATAGCAGCGTGGTTAGGGCCACGGCCAGCTTCATTTCCTAAGCTCCAGATAATAATACTAGGGTGATTTTTGTCCCGCATCACCATGCGGTTACTTCTTTCAAGGTAAGCGCCAGTCCACTGCGGATCATTGCTCAACTTCCCTCCCAGTCCATGTGTCTCCAGATTAGCTTCATCAATTACCAAAATTCCGTATTCATCACATAGATCATATAAATATGGGTCCATTGGATAATGGCTTGTACGGATACAGTTAAAATTGAAGCGCTTGATAGTAAGCACATCTTCCAAAATATCCTGGCGGCTTAAGGCTTTTCCTTTTGTAGGATGATGGTCTGGACGATTTATCCCGTATAAGTAAGTTTCTTTTCCGTTGATTAAAAGCTTGCTGTTGGTTTTAGAAAACTCGATGCTTCTGAAACCCACTTTACAGCTTTTTGCCTCCAAAACATTTCCGGTACTATCCTGAAGTGAAATAACCAGCGTATAAAGGTTCGGCGTTTCGTCGCTCCATTTAGCCGGATTTTCAACCTTTGCTTCCAATAAACCGAACTTTACGTTGTCCAGCCTTGGATAAATTTCATTGATAATGCTTTCTGCCGACCTCTCTAAAGGCTTTTCGAAAAGTGGGTTTCCTGATTTATCAAACAACTGAGCCTTAACCTGGTAGCCATGTACTACTTTTCCGGTAAGATTCTCTATTCTTGGGCGGATGCTTAAAACCGCATCTTTATAATCTTTATCCAGCTTAGCCTGCCAGTGAAAATCAGCTATGCGCAACTTTGGCTCAGCTAAAAGCATTACTTCGCGATGAATACCGCTTAAACGCCAATGATCCTGATCTTCCAAAAAGCTTCCATCACTCCAGCGAATAACCTGAACGGATAGAATATTTTCTCCCGCCTGTAAATACGGAGTAACGTTAAATTCGGATGATAAGAAGCTGTCCTCTGCATAACCGAGGAATTTGCCATTTAACCAAACTTTGTAGGCAGAACTTACCCCGCCAAAGTGCAGGGTGATGTTCATGTTCTTCCAATTATCCGGAATGGTAAAGGTTCTTTGATAACTTCCTACAGCGTTATAATCCTGAGGGACATACGGCGGATTTACCGGACGAAACGGATAAACCGCACTTTTGTAGATGGGTTTATCATATCCTTTCATTTCCCAGTTGGAAGGAACTTCAATCTTTTTCCAGCCACTTACGCGGCTTTTATAAAAGTCTTTAGGTGCATCTGATGGCTTTATGGCAAAAGAAAAATCCCATTCCCCATTTAGGGAAATCATCCGATTGCTTTTCTCTCTTGTTCCCTTAAGCGCCTCAGCGACAGACATGAAAGAATACCCCGTTGCACGCGAGGGATCGCGATTTATTCCACTGATTAAGGGATCTTCGTAAGGCTCGCGATTAAAAATTTGAGGAGCTACCGGAACTGCCGCAGGGGTTTTATCTACCAATTGTGCGAATGAAGAACAAGTACCAATGGAAAAAAGTGCAATTGATAGAAACGATTTCATCTGGTTGTGTGTGCCGTATTTATAAACAACGAACTCAAGCAGAAACACGCTTATAGCTTATAAAAGGCTTTAATGGCTAATTTTCTACAATGAATTCGGCTAGTTAATTCACAAATATAGAGGGGGCAAAAACTGATTCTTTATACCATGTTCTCAAGCTATTGTACAATCTTAGCTTCGCAATTAACCAAGGCAGGACGATTAAACGCCCTGCTTTGGTTGTAAATTGTTAATTATACCCCGGGTTTTGAACCAATTGAGGGTTGTTTAATAATTCTGATGACGGGAATGGCAACAGATAATTAGTTGTGCTAAAAACCAAGGGTATATTCGCAGCATCCTTTAGAGTGGGCAACTTTACATGAGCTATATTCCAACGTTTTAGCTCATTATAACGAAGTCCTTCAAACGCAAACTCCACTCGTCGTTCATGCCGGATGTAATCACGCAATTCCTCCTTAGTGTCATAAATTGTTTGATCAACAGGAGGCATATTGATGCCTGGCCTTGCCCTTACCTGATTGATAGCATCGTATACACTCGCATCCGGGCCACTCACCTCGTTTTTGGCTTCTGCATACATCAGCAACACATCTGCATAGCGTAAATGAATAAAATCCTGATCTGTTGCTGCAGCCAGCGCAGTTGAATTACTAAACGGCCCCCTTGTGAAATCTACATATTTCTCAACGAAAAATCCAGTAGCAGAGGTAACACCCGGGTTAACAACTGTACTGCCGTTCATCCAAACCTCTCCCGGAAGTTTAACAGTGAGGTCTAAACGAGGATCTCTGTTTGCATAAGGATTAGCAGGATTGTATAACGGGTTAGTGCTATTTGCAGGCCCACCGTTAGTCATTTCATAATCATTAACCAGGTCTTGATAAGGCTGCAATAGTCCGTCCCTACCAAGCTCAATTATAATTCCGGCCGCACCTGGCGAAATCCGTTGAGGGTCACTTGGTGCCAGGTATTGAGTTGCAAACATAATTTCAGCATTTACATCGGCATTTGCCTGGCCAGAAGTCTTAAACAAAGCTGCAAAATCATTGGATAACTTAAACTTGCCTGAGGCATTGTTAATTATCTGCTCCAGCACAGGAACGGCTTCAGCCCATCTTTGCTGTGTAAGTAATACCCTTGCTTTAATTCCCAATGCACTTCCTTTAACAGCATGTCCATTTGCAACCCCACCCGTATTGCCAACATATTTGGTATCTGGCAGATTGGCTATTGCAAAATCCAGGTCTTCATGAATAAATGCGTACACTTCGTCTTTTGAGCTTTTAGCGATCTTATAATCCCCGAGAAGCGTTAAATAATTTCTATAAACAGGTACACCACCAAATGTCTGCACCAATTCAAAATAAGCGAAGGCCCTCAAAAACCGCACTTCAGCTTTATAGGCATTTTTTGCAGCCTCGCTGATAGGAGCCTTGTCCACATTATCTAAGAAATAATTGGCAGAAGAAATTACCCGGTAAGGAGTGCTGTACATATTAACCAACGCGCCAGTAAGGCCTGCACTTATACCTCCGGTTGTTAACGGAGCTAAATTTCCCTGATTTGTGTTTACACCAAAGAAATATGCGTTATCAGACAAACCGTCTAAATAAACACGTTCATATCCCAGAAAATTCTGCTTCAGCCTGAAATAAACACCAGCTACCCCAGTTTTAACATCTGCTTCTGAAGCCCAAAACACCTGGCTCGAAACACTGTTTAGCGGGTTACGTTCTAAAAAATCCTTTTTACATGAGGCTAGCCCAAGTATAAGCCCTACCGATAGCAAGGCTCCAATTTTATATTTACTATACATGGATTTTCGGTTTAAAATTTAACATTAAGGCCTACATTATAAATACGGGCCTGAGGATACTGCGCAAAATTACCGGTGGGATTTGCCCGTTCTGGATCTCCACCCTCGTAATCCGTTATTGTAAATAGGTTATCGGCAGACAAGTACACTGAAAGGCTCTGCGCCCGAATCTTTTGAGCCAGAGATTTAGAAAAATCATACGAGATCAGGAGATTCTTTAGCCTTAAATAAGATGCATCCTGAAGATAATATGTCGATCCCACATAATTCTGGGTTCCCTGATATCCCTGGATATAAATGCCGGGTACTGTGTTGCTCCTATTTTCAGGAGTCCACGCATTCCTCCATTTTTCTGCCGGCGCAGCTCCCTGGTGAAAAGGATCTATTCCCCATCCGGTTACGCGGCTTTTAATGCCGGCTACGCCCTGAAAGAATGCACTGAGGTTCACTCGTTTATAGCCTACATTAAAGCCGAAAGAATAAGTCAGGTCTGGATACACACCATCAACTACCATGCGGTCATTTACATCTACATCGCCGTCGCCATCCAGGTCTCTCATTTTAATATCTCCAGCCTTCGGATTCTTATTTAAATCATGTATAGGAACGTTAGGGTTTCCGATATCTTCAACC
Organism: uncultured Pedobacter sp.; assembly: GCA_966211215.1. Lineage (GTDB taxonomy): Bacteria > Bacteroidota > Bacteroidia > Sphingobacteriales > Sphingobacteriaceae > Desertivirga. The sequence goes on along the minus strand of CBIHNR010000009.1, from coordinate 13,814 downwards.
TGGAAAACGCCATCCCATATATATAAATAATGCGAATCATAAGGCAAGCCAACTTCTCTAATACTCGAACCAGATTTATCGGGGGTTCTTATGCTCAACACTTTGTTTTTAGCAGTCGAGGCTAAAAAGTTAGCTCCATAGCTAATTTCCCCTATCCTGTTACGGTGGCTAAGATTTAACTCTATACCGGTATTCCTTAACTTACCATCGTTTGTAGTAGGCGGATTTAACCCTAAGCTTAAAGGAATTGGTTGTTGGGCCAAAATATTATAGGTGGTTTTGTTAAAGTAATCGAAAGAAAGGTCTAACAGCCCGTTTTTAATATTCAGGTCAAGGCCAAAATCAGTCATCCGAGTAGACTCCCAGCGTAAACTTTGGTCTCTAAACACGTTATTCACCGCACCTTGTTGTAGTGCAGCATTATCAAATGCATAGAACACGTTGCTTATAACAAGGTTGTCCTGAAATAAATAGGTTCCGACATCCTGGTTACCCAATACTCCATAAGATGCACGTAATTTTAAACTGCTTAACCAATTGAATTGACCTTTCAAGAATTCCTCCTCTGATATAAGCCAGCCCGCTGAGACAGAAGGAAAAGTTCCCCATCTATATTCTGGCGATACTTTGGAAGTACCATCGTGACGCAAATTGGCTTCAAGCAAATACTTCCCCTTATAATCATAATTCACACGCCCAAAAAACGATCTTAAAGCCCACTCTGAAGGACCCGACAATGAAGGTAACCTTGGATGTGTAAAATAAAGAGTTTCGCCAGTTGGCAGATAGCCAGTAAGGTCTTCTAAGACCGGTGCAACGGTATTCATCCTCCGCCCTCTTAAATTTTGATTTTTTGAAAAGACTTGCTCATAACCAGCCAGAAATTTTAAGTTATGGTCTCTGGCCACAGTAGTGCCATAGTTTACCACAGAATAAATGGTTGGATTTAGCATTTTAGAATACTGGTCAGTAACTCCAAGCACATCCGGGCCAAACGTATTTAAAATGTATTGGCCAGCACTGTTTTTTTCCTGAAACAGAAAGGCTTCATAGTGATGCTGGTACATCTTATAATATTCATCAGTATAATTCATTGCAAACTTGGTAGTCCAGGTTAGACCTTTCAGTGGCTTTATATCAACATAGGCCTGCCCATTAAAATTATATTCTTTGAAAGCCTGGTTCCCCATTGCATAGTATTCCTGAGGATTACGGTTTCTTCCCTCAAAGAGATAAGCTTTGGATGCAATTCTACCACTTCCATCAGGTAAAAAAGGCGAATAAAGTGGTCCCGCCGCATAAATAGCCAGGGTTATATTTTCACCGGTAAACGGAGGCTCTCGCCTATCTTTATAGGTAAGATTTAGAGTTGTTCCAACGGTAAGATACTTATTAATTTCATTAGAATAATTTAACAAACCATTGTACCTCTTGAATTTATAGCCATCAATCAAAGCATTCTGGTCCAGATATCCCAACGAGACATTATAAACGCTTTTTTCAGAACCTCCGGAAATTGACAGGTTATGACTACTAACTGTCGCTGGATTTATAAAGTGATCTATATAATCAAAGTTTGGATATTGGTTTCTATCCGTTGCGTTTCGGTATTTGTCAATTTCAGCTTGCGGATATCTATTTGTTTCTGGAAGCCCTTGTCTTATTGCAGCTTGATTGTACATTTCCATGTAATCAGCAGAATTAGTAATCAGGTCTGGTAATGATGTTGGCGTATGCCGGGCCAAATTAACTCTATAATTTATAGTGGCGACGCCTCTTTTTCCTTTTTTAGTGGTAATAAGAATAACCCCGTTTGCCGCCCTCGCGCCGTAAATAGCTGAAGACGCTGCATCTTTCAATACAGACACACTTTCAATATCATCGGGCGATAGATTGTTAAACGAGCCAGTAACACCATCAATTAGTATTAAAGGACTTACATTGGTACCTTGTCCAAATGATCCCCGGCCCCTGATTAGAAAATTAGGATTATCTCTTCCAGGCTCTCCCGATGGCTGTGTAACCTGCAATCCCGTTACCCGCCCCTGAATCAAATTTGCCGCATTAGGTGTCGGCCTTTCCGTAAGTGTGGAACCCGAAACCGTTGCCACCGCTCCAGTTAAGCTACCTCTCTTTTGAGTACCATATCCAACAACTACAACTTCCTCGAGCGTCTTAGTATCTTCACTTAGTATTACATTAAGCGACGAACGGTTTTCAAGCGCTATTTCTTGGCTAACAAAACCTACATAGCTAAATATCAATGTCGAGGTTAACGACGGTACAGCAATCCTGAAATTTCCATTAGCATCTGATGATGTACTTTGAGTTCCGCCCTTAACCTTAATGCCTACACCCGGCAAGGTTTCCCCGCTTGCTGCAGACACTTTTCCTGTTACAATAACTGGCTGCTCCTGTGCTTTTAGGTTTGGTTGGAATAATAGTAAAATGATAAACGGGCAAAATAATAGGCAAAAAGATCCCCTTGCCCTAATAAAAGGCTTTATTTTAAATGCTCTCATGATTTTAATTTGATTAATTGATCGTGAATTAGCCCTTAAATGCCTGATTATAAACCATGCATTTATTAGAAGAAAAACTCCGTTTCCTGCATTTTATGTGATCGAATGTTTCATGTGGTTTTGCTCTCTTTAGTTTTCAATTTGGTTAATTATATGGTTAATGTACTAGCGAGATTGGACTGCCGTCTTTATTGCCCGAGCGATAAAGACGAGGTAGAAGGTAAATGTTCTTTTATAGGTTTGTATTCAAATATAAATACTTTTTTCAAATATGAAAACTATTTTTACACTTCACTCCTACGAAAACAATAGCTACCTATAATTAAATTCAATTAGTATGTTTGCAACACTCAACTAATTATATTACTTTAAAGAATGACAGAAAAAGATAATAAATATCAAGCGCCCGCTTTAGATAAAGGGCTGGACATACTTGAATACTTATCTTCCAAATCTGTACCGCTTTCACAAACCGAAATTGCAGCTGGCATAGACCGTACTTCCAATGAAATTTATCGCATGCTTATGAGCCTTGAAAACCGGGGCTATATCCTACGAGACGAGATTTCAGGCAAGTACCGTTTAACATTAAAATTATACCACCTGTCGCACAGGCATTCGCCGGTTGATGAACTTTGTAAAGCTGCCCAATCCCCTTTGGAAGAGCTAGCGCAAAGCATCAGGGAATCTTGCCACCTCAGCATCCTTTATATGAACCAGGTTATGGTGGTACTGCATACCAAAAGCCCGGAGCCAATTGCATTATCGATCGAAGAAGGAAACCTTTTTCCCCTGCCTCTTACTGCTTCCGGTAAAGTACTTCTTGCTTTTATGCCAGATGCCGAACGAAAAGCTGCCCTGAAAGGCAACAAAATTTATAAAGCTTACACAAGCCCCCAAAAAGAAAGCTTTTTGGACTCATTAAACCAAATTAAAGAAGATGGCTACTATATCCGCCCAAGCGATCTTGCCGAAGGTGTTGTAGATATTTCGGTCCCTATTGGTCAAGCAGCTACGGGTATAATTGCCTGCCTTACCGTCTCGAGGCTTACCACATTGAATCTTAATAAAGGGATCAAAAATGAGGATATATTAGCCGAGGCACTTAAATGTACCCAGGCTATCCAAAAGCGGGCAGGTTTGTAGCCTTCTAAAAATCAGACACTTTGATTTTAACTTATAAATTTTATTTTTGATTCAATTTTAAACCCTATTCCCATCAGGATTAACAACATGAAAAAAACTCTCCTTACTACTTTAGCCTGCGGATTTCTGTTGGCATTCAGTTCTTGCGACAAAATCGAAGAAGCAATTCAGCAAGACGTTTCCATCACACCAAACACGGTAACTTTTAGCATCGACAAAATCAACACAACATCCACTGTCACAAACATGGATTCTGTTACAGTTAACTTAAACCTCGACTCACTGGTCAAAAAGAACGCGTCAGGATTTGGCGCTGCAAACATCAAAAGCATAAAATTAAAAAGCTTTAATATTGTGCTTGATAATGCAGACAACGCTAACAACTTCGCCAATTTTGAATCTATCAATGCACAGATCCAGGCAACTGGGCAATCTCCTGTAGAGTTAGTATCTGTTAGCAACAATCCAGATAACTACAGCAACACTTTAAACCTTAAACTTTCCAACGGAGGCCTAGACCTCAAAAACTATCTTTCAGGTACGTTTAAATACAAAATTCAAGGCAAAGCGAGGCGAGTAACTACTAAAGTTTTAAAAGCTACTGCAACAGCCAAATACACATTCACGGTAGGTTTATAGTTATAAATGAGCACTACAATCAGGCGGGATTTTTAAAAATTCCGCTTTTTTTATTGCCTAATCTTCAGGAAAAGGCTATTCTTACATTCTATTTATACAACCATGAAAACCCACACTAACAGAAGAAATTTTATTCAAAAAGTCTCGGTCGGCACCTTAGCCGCCTTATCTATGCCACAGCTGGTGCTCGCATCATTTGCAGAAGAAAAGTTAAAAGCTAAAATAAGCCTGGCAGCCAACGACGTGATCTTATTTCAGGGCGACTCGATTACTGATGCAGGCCGCGATAAAAAAGAAAGTAATTTTAACACTCAAAAGGCTTTAGGCACAGGCTATGCCTACATGACAGCGGCCGACCTTTTAAATAACAATCCGCAAAAGGCGTTTAAAATTTACAATAAAGGAATTAGTGGAAATAAAGTATACCAGCTGGCTGAACGCTGGGATGCAGATGCCCTCGAGTTAAAACCAAATGTACTCAGCATTTTAATAGGTATAAACGATTACTGGCACATGTTAAAACATGGCTACAAAGGCACTATTGAAACCTACAAAAATGATTATATAAAGTTATTAGAGCGCACCAAAGAAAAGAACCCTGGTGTAAAGCTTATTATTGGTGAGCCCTTTGCCATTTTAGGAACTTCGGTTGACAAAACCTGGTGGCCAGAACTTACAAAATATCAGCATGCCGCACGAGAAATAGCAGAACGTTTTAACGCTGCTTTTATCCCCTATCAAAAAGTGTTCGATAGTGCGTTAAAACAGGCTCCTGGCGCTTACTGGTCTCCGGATGGAGTGCATCCAAGCGTTGCAGGCGCAAGGCTAATGTCATGCGCATGGCAAGAAGTTATTAAATAATGTAATAGGCCAAAAAAGAAAGCCCTATTCTTTTACAGATTAGGGCTTTCTTCTTGGGACGGTATAAATTTACTGTCATGCAAAATTATCTTTGCTATAAAAATCTTTGCGATAAATGCTTTTTTCGGCATCGTCGTTTGTGATAAAAGTATAGGTGTCCAAAATTTCCTCAAAAACGTCGTCATCGTCCCACACTGGCATAATATCTTTCTTGTGGTTAATTGTCAAAAATGCTTCTAAGGCTGTAAGTTGTTTTTGGCCTATATGCGAAATACCGTCTACAGAATTGCCTGTTTTAACAGCTGTTTGAGTGTCATGGCATATAAAGAATAGTTGCTTCATCTAGTGTTTCGTTTTACTTAAGTGATAATATCAATCAAAATGCCAAAAGCTATAATTTGCCTCTTTGCTATCAAAAAACAAGGAAGTTAAGGTGCAACTTATTAATCATCACTAAAATATCTTTAGCCATTAGTGTATAAACTACTATTCTATTGAAGATATATTGCCCTCTTTAGCCGAAAAAATGTATCAATTTGTAAATACCTGAATTGGGGCATTTTTGCAATTGGCTCATCAAATGTGTACAATATAATATTGGCAGCAAATTTGAATACCTTTTATCGATTGTTTTAGATTGCCTTGGGAAATCGGTAATCTTATATTAAACACATACCTAAAAAGAAAAACATGTTAGAACAATTCACAACGAAAGTAAACGAAACCTTACGCGGTTCTATAATTGAGCCCGGCGATCATGAGAATGTTAATACAACAGAACGCTTTATTTCTATTGCGGCTGGTACCTTCATTATGTACAAAGGGATTTCACAGCTGTTAAAACATCCCTTTATTGGCCTACAGGAAGCAGCCCTGGGAAGCATTCTACTATATCGCGGTGCAACCGGGTTTTGTCCGGTTTATAACAAGCTGGGTAAAGACAGTACGGACATTAGCGCCATCAGGATAACAGAGCGGTTTATTGTAAATAAGCCTCGCGAGGAAGTATACGCCTTTTGGCGAAATCTCGAAAATCTTCCTCGATTTATGAAACACCTCGACTCTGTTAAAGAGATAGACGATAAATATTCCTATTGGAAAGCCAATCTACCTGGCGAAGTGATAAAACTGACCTGGAATGCCCAGATTACACGCGAAGAAGAAAACAGCTACATTGGCTGGCAGTCTGTGGAAGGTTCAATGATCGATAATGCCGGAAAGGTAGAATTCTCTGATGCAATAAACGCTACCGGCACCGAACTCAATGTTGAGATAAATTATTTTGCCCCTGCAGGTGCTATTGGGCAAGGCATTGCCAAAATGTTTAACGGCGTTTTTGAGAATCTGGTGAGAGAAGACATTACCAACTTTAAACACTACATTGAAGGTAGCGAGTATAAGAACTATACTTCAGCTTAAATCTTCTTAATAATTGTTTGTGAATGGAGGCTTGATAGAATTATCAAAGCCTCTATTTTTTTAATTCATATCAGATTGATTGCCATGATAAGCCCTGAATGCCTTGCCCACGGTTTCTTCAAGCTGTGAAATATTGAATGGTTTTTGAAGGATAAAATCCGCGCCAGCCTGCTCAGCCAGAGCATTTATATCATTATTGGCTGTAAAATACACCACAGGAATCTCCTGATATTCCGGATGTCTCTTAATAATCTGAGTTGCCACAATTCCCCCTTCATCAGGTATTTTATTATCCATGAATATAACCGAAGGGTTAATCGTTTCAATCTTTTCAATTATATTATTACAATCAGGAAGCGTATAAACCTCCCAGTCAGAATCTGTTAATACCAGTGCTACAATCTCAGAGATAGCTAAATCGTCATCGCAAACTAATACTCGTTTCATCGCATTTCGTCCAGGTAAGTTTATAACATAATAGCCGATAAGTAGTTTTAACGCTACTGAGAATAAGAACCTTAAGTGCGAACTTTTTACACAGCAGGCCGTATAACTCATCAATCTAAAAGCCCAGGTGTATGAACGTAATTGGAGGAGGCAGAACCGGCAGGAACAATAGCCATAAAAAATCGCTGAGAAAAAAAGATTTTACTATGGAAAGCAGAATCTTTCATACCGTATGCAAAATATCAATTGCGGTACTCATTTTTAATATCTTCTTCGACCTTTACATCGGCTTGCCTTTTGCTGCAATTCTCATGCTATTAGTGTGTGTATGCGTTTGCTATTTCTATTATATATCGAGGTTCAGGAATAAGCAGAATTTAAGTATTACCCTTTTCGGCGGTTTAAGCAACCTATTGTTTATCGTAAACTACTACCTCAACTCTGGGATAGAAGGCCCTACCATCCTCATATTTGTTCTATCTATTTTTATGAATATTGCCATCGCGCCCAAAAAACAGTATGCTTTTTGGATATCGCTGAACCTGATTGTGGTAAGTAGCTTGCTAATAATCGATTACTACTTCCCTGGATTCGTTAAAAACACATATCACAGCCGCAGCGACCGCTATCTGGACCTCGCTATCTCTTACATTATTACAGTTGCTTTAGTACTAATCGTTACTATATATATTCGAAAAAACTATTCGCTGGAAAAACGTAAAGTTGAATTAAAGAACGAGGAGTTGGAGCATTCTAATGAAGCTAAGAATAAGTTATTTTCCATTCTTGCCCATGACTTACGTGCGCCCTTAAATTCAATACAGAGTTACCTGGAAGTACTCTCAGAAATAAGGCTACCGGACGAGGAAAAAAAAGAGATCGAAAATGAACTCCTTTCTAAAACGCGCGACACAACCCAAATGCTATCTAACCTATTAATTTGGACAAAGAACCAGATGGAGGGCGTTAATGCTAATTTGGTACCGGTTAATGTAGCACAGTGCCTGGCTTCAACGTTTCAAATCCAGCAAAGCCTGGCAACAGAAAAACATATTCTATTAAAGAATCAGATTGATGAAGCTTTATATGTGGTTGCAGACCCGGATATGCTGCAATTGGTTATGCGTAACCTGATTAACAATGCTATAAAATTTACGCCAGCAGGAGGCGAGGTAAAAATACTGTCGGAAATAAAAAACCAGCAGGCTATTCTGGTAATCTCTGATACAGGAACAGGTATTCCCTTCGACACACAACAAAATCTTTTTTCACTTAACACCACACCTTCTTATGGTACTAAAAACGAAAAAGGTGTCGGCCTCGGCCTAATGTTATGCAAAGAATTTGTTAGCCTGCAACATGGCAAAATTTGGTTTTTAAGCGAACCTGGTAAAGGGGCCACTTTCTATGTGAACTTAACATTGGTATCACAAAAATTAAGCATGGCCTCTTAAAAGAAACCATGCTTAATTTAAACAAGGTATATCGGATTATACCAATTTAGCGTCCAAAATAATTTCAACTGCACTTAGCGCTTTGCTTACAGGGCATCCGGCTTTTGCTGCATTTGCAAGCTCTGTAAATTTCTCTTGGGTAATACCTGGCACTTTTGCTTCAAGTTTCAAGGTAATAGACGTAATGCTGAAACCAGCTTCCCCGGGTTCTACTTTAACCAAGCCTTCTGTTTTCAGCTCATCAGGTGGAAAACCTGCGCCACTCAATTGAAAGCTTAAAGCCATGGAAAAGCATCCTGCATGTGCAGCAGCAATTAGCTCTTCTGGATTTGTACCCAATTTGCCATCCTCGCTTTCAAAACGTGCAGCAAATGAATATGGAGTATGGTTTAAAACTCCACTGGTTGACGTCAGGGTACCTTTGCCTTCTTTACCTGTACCGTTCCATACGGCAGTTGATTTTCTTATCATATTTAAATGAAATTTATTGATAAAATTAACATATCAACTCCAAATGGCAAATCGGGTTTCTAAAGAAAAAACAATTTAAATCCACGCTTACAAAAGAATTTTGCTACTTACCTCTTTATCAATGGTTATATATCCGGGATATTTAATTTTCTTTCCGCCAAAACCAATGGTTGGCTTAATTTTTATTGTCACAATGCCTTTCTTTTCTTCCTTGCCTTCTTTTGCCGATGAGATAAAATCAACAATTGCCTCTTGAGTTTTAGAATCTGAAAGCAATCCGTAAATGTTAGAATTTATTTTAATAGGCACTCTAGCTTCGCCATTTGGCTGTACCGCAATCGGCTGGTCAACCAGGCCATTTGCCAATTCTGCATTCTTAAACAGAATTTTATATTCAAACTGATTTACAGCGGCTAAATCAGCTGTTGGATTTTTGATTAGCATATTGATTTTTCCACTCAATGGCACGTCCTTTCTTAAAAGGGCCAAAGCAATTCTGGGTGTTTTACTAAAATCAAAACCACCATTGTTAACCAGGTCGGTTACTTTTACGTTAGCTATATATAAACTATCGGCTGATGTTATTTCGTACCTGCAGTCTTCAAATGCTTTAAGATTTTTTACTTGTTTATTGATGCCGCAACCTGCAAACAGCAAGATTGATAAGCTGATATAAGCTATTTTTTTCATGATTTATTTAACGCTTGTTATTTAACTAATGTGTGTATTGCCGGTAATTTAAATAGACATTTTTGGGGACTTAAGGTTTAGGAGCCTCTTTTTTATTTCAACTAAAAGCAGATTTTTCATTCAGTCAAAAGTAAAGCCCATTATTACCGATCCTAATCTAAGACGGACAATTTTTAAAAGACGTAACATCAGCCAATCAGATTTATAAGTTAGATTAATACCTGATACAATAGAAATGAAGTTAAGGCACCTACAAGAGTATTTAGAAAGTTAACCATGTCATTATTTAGTTTTTGGCGGCGTTCTAATGCTGCGCCCAGCACAGAATCAGTTAAGTTTCCAACAGTCCCCGCTGCAACAATAATTAATGAAAGAATACCCCAACCATAAAATATGGAGAAGGCCATGGAAACAATCGCCGAAGCGGCAATTCCAAATAATGTACCTTCGAGGCTTATCACTCCATCCAGCCCTCTTCTATCCGGCTTGAAACTTAAAATGTTAAAAAATTTATTCCCGTAGATATTACCCATTTCAGATGAAATAGTATCTGCTGTAGCCGACGAAAGGCTTGACGCAAGCATCAGTATAAAAATATGCTGATAATCGGGCCACAGATAACCGGCAATTCCGGACAAAGCAGCCACGCCGCCATTGGCAAATACCTGGCCAGCATTCCTTCTTCCATTATTTGCTTCTTCCAGCTTGTATTGTTCTTTAAAGGCTTTTTTCCAGGAGCTGGCCCAAACAGCCAGAATAAAGAATGAAGCCAGCAAAATTATCCCTTTAAATGATGTGCTTAAATAAATGGATGCAGCTATTGCCGCACCGCATAAAGCACCTTGAAATGTTAACTTTTTTGCATAAACACTTAGAACAACGCCAAGCGCTAATAGCGAGAAAAGTAAAATGAGATTGGCGTCTACCATAAAACATCCCAAATTAAACAAAAGTAGATTCTGCCCCGAGAAAATGAGGCAAAAAAAAAGCTATGTGGCTGGAAACCCATAGCTTTAATTTTAGCTGTATTAAATTTAAAAGACATCAAAAATCCTCATGATGGCTTTGATATGCTCTTTTCCTGTTTACTTTAATTGCCGAATGACTCGTATTATAAATAACAGTATAAAACATCCAGATAGATATAAATGGTGCCGCTATAAACATTAAATGCTCCAACCTGCTAGACAGGTGAATTTGCACTACCACAAGATAGCAGATAATATAGGCGTTAAGTACTGCAATGGCGAAATCGGGCTTCTTTAGCATATTTGAAAGGTTTTAGATGCACTAAATATAGTTTTAATTACAATTGCTGTTCCAAAAAATCCGTGCAAATATAACTTTTAGTTAATCCTCAATTTCAACAAGGAATCATTGCTAAAATTGCACCAATGGCAACAATCTTAAGATTTTTCACAACCAAATAAACACTTCCATAAAACTGGCAACTACAAGGTTGTAGAAATTATCCAGAAGCTGTTATTAAGCTGTTTATATTTAGGTAAAGAATGCCCCAGTCCCCAATTTTATAACAGTTAAAAAGCACAGCCATATACGATTGATTTTTTAAGCCCGCTAACAAAAGGCTCAGAATGTTGTTAGCTCAAATATTTTTCATTTCAATAACGTCCATGACAGAGATTGACTGAACACTCGACTTTAAGTAGCCTACTGGTACTTGAGAACAATTCCATTCATAGACAAGATTTCTTTTATTACACTATAAATGAACAAGTTAAATAAAACCACATCATTTATCGATAATTAAAACCGAAACACCCCGTTTATTTTCAAAAAAATAATGAAGATCAACCTTTTTTACCTTCTAATTCCCCTTGCATTTTTCATAAGCAGCTGCTCATCTTTGTATATGCCCAACGTCCCAAATACGCCCATGCTAAGCAGTAAAGGGGAATTTAGCGCAGGCGGCCATATCTCTCTTAAAGGCAATTTAAGCTTTAACAGTGCCTATGCCTTTTCGGAAAACCTTGGTGTAATGCTCAATGGCTCCCTCATTGACCGCAGCCGTGATAGAAAAGACTTCGCGCAGAATTTAATTGAAGGCGGCGTGGGCTACTTCACTAAATTTGGGGCAAGCAATAACCGTATTTTGGAAATCTACCTAGGCTATGGGGCTGGAAATTCAGAATTGATAAAGAAAGAGGTTAAATATGAAGGCAACGTTCCCTATAACTGGCAGGAAACAACATTTGACAAGTGTTTTATGCAGGTGAACTACAGCTCTAAAAACAAAAGGAAACTGAAGCTTTTCGGAAAACAATTTCCTCTAAATTACGGAACAGCCCTTAGAATGAGTTATGTAAACATGCATTCTTTTTACATCAATGACGTTAATCAAACACATAAAGAAGACAACATCTTACTCGAGCCGGTATTTTTTACCCGAATGCATATAAATCCCAATTTGCAAATACAGTACACGAGCGGCAGCAACATTGGTTTAAAAAACAGAGACTATCTTACTGCTGGAAGTTCAGTATTTACCATTGGCGCAGTTTTTAACCTTAATGGCAATAAAAAAGGAGCATCGTATTAAATGCTCCTTTCTTATTTTAATATAAGCCCAATTAGGCAGGTATTTCTTCTTTTTTAGCGTTCGGCCTTCCATTTTTGAAAGCTTCGCGAGGTTTAAGCCCAAGGATTTCAAACATCTGCATATCCTCGTTAAACTCAGGATTTGGCGTGGTTAATAACTTATCGCCTGCAAAAATTGAATTGGCACCAGCCATGAAGCACAAAGCCTGGTCGGTTAAACTCATTTGAGTGCGGCCTGCAGAAAGCCTTACAACTGTTTTCGGCATGATGATGCGCGCTGTAGCAATCATTCTTACCATATCCCAAATTGGAACTAATGGCTGATTTTCCATTGGAGTACCTTTAACCGGAACCAAAGCATTAATTGGCACTGATTCAGGATGCTTAGGCATGTTTGATAATGTTTTAAGCATTGAAATGCGGTCCTCTACAGTTTCGCCAAGGCCAATAATTCCGCCACTGCAAACTGTAAGCTTCGCTTTGCGTACGTTTTCAATGGTTTTTAAACGATCATCATAGGTACGGGTAGTAATAATACGTTTGTAATCATCCTCAGAAGTATCGAGGTTATGGTTATAAGCATACAAGCCAGCATCCGCTAAGCGTTGAGCCTGGCCTTCGGTAAGCATACCCAGTGTACAGCATACTTCCATATCCATTCCGTTTACCGCCTTCACCATATCAATCACCTTGTCAAAGTCGCGGTTATCACGTACTTCTCTCCAGGCTGCGCCCATACATAAACGAGAAGCTCCTCCCTCTTTTGCCTTTTGTGCTGCGTGAGTAACTTGCTCAAGCGACATCAATGCATGTACTTCAACACCGGTGTTATAGCGGGCTGCCTGCGGGCAATACGAACAATCTTCAGAACATCCGCCAGTTTTAATGGATAATAAACTGCTGATTTGAACCTCTGAGTAATCTTTATTCTCGCGATGAACGGTAGCTGCCCGGTAAATTAAATCTAATAATGGGCTATTATATATTTCAGAAATTTCTTCTTTAGTCCAGTCGTACCTTATCTCGGCCATAGTTTCAATTCTTGTGCCGGCAAATTTAGTAGAAAAATTGGTAGATTGATGGAGGAATAGAGATTAGAGGCAGGAGATGAGAGATTGGAGTAAAGAGACTAGATATTAGAATCAAGAGATTGGAGTTAAGAGACAAGAGTCAAGAGTCAAGAGTCATGAGATTAGAAGCATGAGTCATGAGATAAGTATTAAGTCAAGGTATCCATCGCCGTTCGGCTTTAGCTAACCGAAGACAGATATAGGGGCAAGATACTTCGTACTTTCGGACTTCAGACTTCGGACATCAGACATCTGACATCAGACATCTGACATCTGATACCCGATACCTCAATCCCAAAACCTCACAGCAACAGCCTGCTTGCCAGGCCTAGGAGAAGCAAAAAACCGAAAACATCGGTGAAGGTGGTGATAATAATAGACGATGCAATGGCTGGATCTATTCCGATTCTTTTTAAAAGCAGGGGAATTGATGCCCCCGTTATCCCAGCGATGAGTAAGTTGCCCGTCATGGCAAGAAAGATAACTAAGCCCAAAAGAGGGTTACCATCATAAATTAAGGCAAAGATGAAAACGAT